>JAXDLK010000025.1:0-7108 GCA_034666665.1 Candidatus Binatota bacterium | reverse complement strand
GGCGAGCATGTAGCGACTCTCGAGCCGCTGCGTGCCCTTGCAGAAGACGGTCGCGGGCAACTTCGCTCGCGTGCCGGCCTCGTTCCACGTGAGGAAGATTCGCCGGCGGCTCGAGGTGCCTTCGTCCGGCTCGCTCAAGCCGTGAGACACCACCTCGGCGCCGGGGTGACGCCTGCCGAGCACGTCCGTCAGCCACGCGGTGGTGATTTCTTCGTAGGAGATCGGCAGCTCGGCCGCGGAGACGAGCGGGCTGCGCGCACTCCGCTCGGCCACGAAGTGCTGCTTGATCTCGTCGAAGGTGATGTCCACGTTTCCTCCTGGCTCGCGCGCCATCGATCCGATCCTCCCCTTCGAGATCGGCGCCGTCATCATCGACATCCGTCAGCCCGCCTGCACCAGCACGGGCTTCACGACCTCGCCCGCGAGCGAAGCGCGCTCGGCCTCGTCGATCTCGGCGAAGGGAAACTTGCGGATCAGGCGGTCGAACGGAAAGTGGTTCTGCCTCCACAGCGCGATCAGCTGCGGGATGAAGCGCTGCGGAATCGCATCCCCCTCGATGATTCCAGTGACAGTCCGTCCGAGCTCGAGGGCGAGCGGCGGCAACACGAGATCGGCTCCACGGACGCCGACGAGGCCGCACACGCCGCGGGGTCTGAGCGCCGAGATGGCGCGGACGATCACGGAAGGAATCCCGGTCGTGTCGAACGCGTGCTCGACCCCGCCGGTGAGCGAGAGGATCTGCTCCGCGACGTCACTCGCCGCCCCGTCGATCGTGTGCGTCGCTCCGAGCTCGCGGGCGAGCTCGAGTCGCGGAGGATGCAGGTCGACCGCGATGATCGTCGTCGCCCCCGCGACGCGCGCAGCCATCACGGCCGAGAGACCGACGGCGCCGGCGCCGTAGATCGCGATCGTGCCGCCGGCGCGGACGCGCAGTGCGATCAGCACCGAGCCAGCTCCCGTCTGGATGCCGCAGCCGAGCGGTCCGAGCAGCTCCAGCGGTAGCGTGCGATCGACCACCACGGCGTTTCGCGAAGTCGCCAGAGCATGGGTCGCGAACGAGGATTGGCCGAACCAGCGCGCGCCGACGGGATTTCCCGCCTCGTCGATTGCCGGAGAGTTGCCGTCCGGATAACGCCCGCTCAGATTCCGAGCCATGAACGACTCGCAGTACGCCGGATGACCCCCTCGACAGTTCGTGCAGGTGCCGCAAGAGTCGAACGACAGGACGACGTGGTCTCCGACCTGGACGGTGGCAACGCCCTGCCCGATCGCTTCGACCACCCCCGCCCCCTCGTGGCCGGTGACGAGCGGCAGCGGAGCGAGCGCCGCGAATTCCGGCGAGCGCGGGACCATGTCGGTGTGACACATCCCCGTGCCGACCATCCGCACCAGGATCTCGTCCGCGCCCGGACCGGCGAGCTCGAGCCGCTCCAGCGAGTATGGTTTGTCCCCCGCCCGTAAGACCGCAGCCTGAATCTTCATCGCGTTCTCCCTTCGGCGTTTTGCAGGCTCACGCAGGGCCCGCCGCTCGCTGCGCGAAAGTCTCGACGATCCGGCGGCTCTTTTCCAGAACGCGCTACGGTGTCACGCGCAGAGCGCGGATGGAGGCAAGCCAACGTCTCGATGCCCGCAAGGGCTGGGATCTCGAATCGACGAACGGCGCGGCGCGATCACCAACGTCAGAGCAAGAAGCGCGTCCCCTTCATCCCCGGCTTGCTCTCCATGCGGCCGAATACCGACTCGAGCTCTTCGAGGAACCGGAAGAACTCGCGGAGGTCTTTCGCGGGCTGCTTGCGACGGAAGTCCCGCTGGTCCGGAATGGGCCCGTCGAACGTGATCCCCGGCGGTGGATCAGTCGCCTCGGGCCAGCTCAAGCAGCGCCTCCAACTCGGTCTCCATGTCGAAGACGCGAAAGTACTCGCGCACCAGCTCCAAGTCGAGCCTGTCCGCATGAAGCGTCAGGAGATGCAGGATGTCGTCCTTGTCGCGGAACTCGCGCTTCGGATCGTTGGCGATGGCTTGCACCTTGAGCCCGATGATTCCCTCGGCATCCACGACCGCGATCCCGAGATCGGTCCCGATCACCGATTCGATTCGAGCCCGCTCCAGCATCCGCAGCGTCGCCGGGCGGCGGGCGTAGAGGACGTCGATCGAGGCGAACGTCGGGTCGCCTGCGTCGTAGTTGGCGACGTCGTCGTTTCGTTTCAGGCAGCGCATCCTCGCGAGGGTGAGAGCTCGGTGGAGAAGATCCGCCCCCGAGTGCTCGACCAGGAAATCGACGTCAGCGGTCGCGCGTTCCACCCCGAAGAAAGGCAGCGCCAGGCCTCCGATCAACGCGACGCGGAACGAGCCGCGCTCCGCCGCGCCCGTAACGAGGCGAATCGATTCCACGAATCGCGGAACCACTCCAGAGAGATACCTCACGACTCGCGTACCTCGAAGAGAGCTTCGAGGCCCGGAACCGGTCGCGCGACGCCCTGGCCGGATTGTTGGCGGCGGCAATCTGCAATCGATGAGCGAAGTTTCGCCGCCGCCCACCGTACGACTCTCCCTTTGGGCGGAACCGGACGGCATCGATGCCTTCCTACCTCTCGAACTCCGGCCAGGGACCGGTGGCGTACTTCTCGGCGACGGCGTTCGGGTTCCAGACGTCGGTGATGATGCCGTTCACGACCTTGAAGATCTCGATCCCGGAGATCGTCGATACCGCTCCGTCCTTCGCGTGCATGTCGATGTCCCAGAGCAATGTGACGTACTCGCCCTCGCAGACGTAGTGACGGCCGACCGCCTTCATCGCCTCGAAGCGCGAAAAGTAGTCGTCGTAGCGCCCGAGCATGTCGTCGTGGGTGAAGACCTGCGTGCCGCCCGGATGGTGGCGTCGAAGCGGGTTCGCCAAGAGCTCGACGATCAGGTGACGCTGGTGATTCCCCCAGACGTCGTCGTTGTACATCTGCACGGCACGAAGCGGTGTGAGCTCGTTCATTTCGTCTCCTTCATTCGCTGGTGCTCCCGCGGAGCAGCTCGGACAGAGTGGGGATCGACGGCGCATCGGGGTCGAGGCCGGTGGCCCGCCCGAAGGCTTGCTCGCGCTGGACCTCGCGCGAGCCGAGATCGAAGAGCGCCGCGCGGAGGGTCTTCGCGGCCTCCCCGTCGCCGGCGTCCCGCAGCGAGGCGAGGAGATCGCCGAAGAGCTTCTTCATCTCCCGCACATCGTCGCGAATCCCTGCGGCCGTCTCGGGCTCCGATTGCGCCTGGACACGGCGAGCGGCGATCAGCGCTCCCTCGGCCCGGCCCGCGGCGAGAAGCTCTTCCGACAACGCGCCGAGGGTTGCCCGACAATCGCGATACGAGGCGCGCTCGGCGTCGGCCGCATGGTCGATGACGTCGCGGATCCAGCGCGTGAAGAGAATCGCCAGCGAGGCTTCCTCCCGCGCCGAGGCGTTCCCCGCCGCCGGCAAGATCACGACGGCGAGCGCGCGCTCGATCGTCTCGAGCATGAGGTCGAGGCTCGGCGTCATCGCTTCACCACCGGAGCCAGAAGATCGCGCACGCGCGCGAGCGAGCGCCATCCGAGCGGCGCGAACACGAGGTTTCCGAGGTGGGCGTGCGACTGGCGTGCGGTGGCGTTCCGCGGTCCGATCCCGAGCGCAATGATGGCGACCTTGAGCTCGGAGAAGACCTCGTAGAAGAGGAGCCGCTCGGGGTCGACCGGAAGCCCCGAGAGCTCCGCGTAGCGCGCGAGAAACGAATCACGGGCCTCCAGCCCGCACACGAACGACGCGCCGTCGTCTTGTGTCGCGCCATTGATGCTCGAGAGGATCCACCCGAGGTCCTCGTGGCGATCGCCGAAGCGCGCCAGCTCCCAGTCGAGCACGGCAGTCACGCGGTTCGTCTCCGCATCGAAGAGAAAGTTCCCGGAGCGGTAGTCGCCGTGAATGAGCGCGATCCGCTCGGTCGCGGGGGTGTTCTCATCGAGCCAATCGAAGGCGACCCGCACCATCGGGTGGTCTTCGACCGCGTCGTCATCCCAGACCCGTTTCCACCATGCGACGAGCCACTCGGACGCCTCGGTCGTCCCGGGCCTCGGACGCTCGAAGGAGCAGAGCGACGCCGATTCGTCGCAATCGGCGAAGCTGTGGATCCGGTGGAGGTTCTCCGAGAATGCCGGCGCGAGCTTGGCACGACGCTCCGGCGGGAAGAGCAGGCCGAGGCCGCTCGGACGGCCCGCCGCTTCTGGAGGAACGGTCACGCCGCCGACGCGCCCGAGAACGATCGCCGGTGCTTCGAAGTACTCGCCGTCGGGATCGACGCAAACGACCTCGGGCACCGGGACGCGGCCGGAGAGCGCCCGCTGTACCTCGCTCTCTCGCCGGAAGTTCGGCGGCGTCCCGAGGCACTCCCCGAGGGCGGTCCGCAGCACCAACGAGCGCGTTCGGCCAGTGTCCGGCTCCTCGAGATCGAAGACGAAGTGTTGCTTCGACGCACCGCCGGTGAGGGGTCCGAGGCCGCGGACCGCAAACCGACCGGGAAGCTTCGCAGAGAGGAGGGCATCCAGACGCCGCGCGACGTCGTCGAGCGAGATCGGAGCGTACGGCGTGCGCGCAGCGCCGAGCTTCCTCTTCCTCGCATCGAGCGCGCGCTCGATCTGCGATTCGACGTGGTGCAGGGCGCTCATATCCTCATACGCTCGGGTGACTTCATTCATCATCGAGATCCGTCAGCCCGCCGGCAGCAATACCACGCCGACGAGGCCGCAAACGCCGCGCGGTCGGAGCGCCGTGATGGCGCCGGCAGTCACGGAGGATGAGGCCGGGTCGATTCACGTGGCCCTTCGGAGCGCGGATTGCGCATTCAAGACCTCGGCCAAAGGCCGGCCCTTGGCACCATCGGGGTCGATCCCCGTCGCGCGGCCGAATGCGATCTCGCGCTCCAGCTCGCGACCCGCGAGATCCGCGAGTCGTTGCCGAATGACCGGTGCCGAATGATCTCCGTCTTCTCGCGTGGCGCGAAGCGAGCGCACGAGCAGCTCTTTGGCATGGCGGGTCTCTTCTCGAGCTTGCGACGCCGTCTCGGCCTCGAGGCGCGCGAGCAGCGTCCGAGCCTCGCTCGTCAGGGCGGACACCGCCGGCCCCCGAACCCCCGTCGAGAAGATCGCGACGACGTCGGACAAGGCTCGGCGGCAGTCATGGTAGGAAGCTCGCTCCGCATCCGCAACGTGATCGACGACGTCGCGAAGCCAGCGGGTGAAGAGAATCCCGAGCGACGCCTCTTCCTTTGCCGCCGCGTTGCCCGCCGCCGGGAGAATCGCCACCGTGAGCGCGCGCTCCAGGGTTCCCAGGATGAGGTCGATCGACGGGATCATCGCAGCCGCCCCCGCAGCAACTCGTGAAGCCGAGCGGCGCAACGAAACCCGGCCGGCGTGAAGACCAGGTTGGAGAGATGAGCATGCGATTGACGCTCGTACGCATTTCGCGGCCCGGTGCCGAGCGCGATCACGGCGATCTTCAGCTCGTTGAACACCTCGTAGAAAAAGAGGCGCTCGGGATCGATCGGCAGACCGGAGAGCTCCTCGTAGCGCTTCAAGAACGCGTCACGCGGTACGAGACCGCAGACGAGCTCCGTGCCGTCGGAATCCGTCGCCGTGTAGATTCGTGCGAGGGTCCAGCCGAGGTCTTCGTGACGGTCGCCGAGTCGCGACATCTCCCAGTCGAGCACGGCGGTCACGCGATTCGTCGCCGGATCGAACAGGAAGTTCCCGGTGCGGTAGTCGCCGTGGACGAGCGCCACGCGCTCGGTTGCGGGCTGGTTCTCTTCGAGCCAATCGAGAGCGACCTCGATCATCGGATGGTCTTCGAGTCGATCGTCTTCCCAAACACGCCGCCACCAGGCGATCCCCCACTCCGCCGCCTCGGCGCTGCCCTCGTGCGGCCGCTCGAACGCCGACAGCGCCGCCGCCGCCTCGGACTGCGCGAACGCGTGAATCCGCACCAGATTCTCGATGAACGCGGGCGCGAGCGCGCTGCGGCGCTCGACAGAGAACAGCGAACCGAACCCGCTCGGCTTTCCCGCCGCCTCCGGCGGCACGGTGGTGCCGCCCATGCGCTCGAGCACGATGGCCGGCGCCCCGAAGGTGACTCCATCCGCATCGACGCAGATCACTTCCGGCACCGGCACCACGCCTCGCATCGCCTGCTGGATCTGACACTCCCTGTGGAGATTCGGTGCGGTGCCGAGGCATTCCGCGATGGCCGTGCGCAGCACCAACGAGCGCCGTTCCGTCCCCCCATTCGACGACGGCTCTTCGAGATCGAAGGCGAAGTGCTGCTTCGAAGCTCCACCGGTGAGCGGCTGGAGGTCCACCACCCGGAAGGCACTGCCGAGCCGCAAGGCGATCAGTGCCTCGAGTCGGCTCCGGATCTCGTCGAGCGAAGGCGGCGAATGAGGCGGCCGCCCGGCGGCCAATCGCTCTCTCCGGGCGTCGAGAGCGCGTGCGATGCCGGGCTCGATGTGCGCTCTCCTCGGCTGATTCATTTCGCTTCTCGATCGCCGATCGCCGCGAGCTGCTCCAGCTGGTCGTCGATCTCTTCTCCCGAGGCGATCGGCGAGAGCACCAGATGCTCGACGCCGGCGGCTGCGAGCTCGGCGACTCGTGCGCGGCAGTCCTCGAGCGTACCGACGACACCGAAGCGCGCAGCCGTCGATTGGGTTTCGGGGCCGTACAGCGCGCCGAGCCGCTGCTGAGCTCGGCGAAGCCCCCGGTCCGCGTCCGCGTCGACACGCGCGAACGCCATGAGCGCACACGCGAGCGGCGCTCGACGGCGGGCGGCGCTCGGCGCTTCCTGGCGGAGCTCGCGGATGCGCGCCATGCGCTTGCGGACGCCGGCAGCATCGAGGAAGTAGCCGAGGTAGCCGTCACCGAGCCAGGCCGCGCGGCGTATCGCGGCCGGCGAGCGGCCGCCGATCCAAACGGGTGGACCACCGGGCTGGATGGGAGCGGGCGCGAGAGAAATCGGCGGGATCTGGAAGAAGCGGCTGGTGGTCGGCGGCTCCTTGCCGCCCCAGAGCGCGCGCAGGATCGGGATCGACTCGTCCGCGCGCGCGTCGCGCT
>JAXDLK010000024.1:0-4680 GCA_034666665.1 Candidatus Binatota bacterium | reverse complement strand
CCGGTGAGACGGAAGGGGATCGCGAGATGCCCGGCGTCGTCCGTGACGTACTGCGCTTCCTTCACGTCGGCGACGATGTCGCTCGTGAGCTCGCGCGAGCCGAGCAGGGTCGCGGTGAAGTCGAGCTGGTTGTCGAAGTCGAACGTGCCCTTGCCGAGGATCGAGTAGTCGCGCGCGGCGAGCGTCAGGTCGTCCGTCCGCGCGGCGCCGTTCGCGATCTGCACGGTGCCGCCGAGCTTGTCGAACTTCGTGTCGCCCGTGGCGAAGAGCTCCGGGTGCTTCGCGCGCACGCGCGGCGAGATCAGGTTCGAGAGGCCGGCGACGCCCGTGACGCCCGACAGGACGCCTTCGGCGATGTTCACGTCCTTCAGCATGCCGTTCTTCACCTCGACCCGGCCCTGGCCGAGGAGCGTCTCCTTCATCGCTTCCCACTGCTTGCCGTTGCCGCTGACCGCGAGGTCGGCCTCGAGGCTCCCGTCGATGTGCTTCTCGGCGCCGGGACGCTGCGACGCGAGGAGCTCCTTCAGCGCCATGCCGCGGATCACCGACTGGAAGTCGAACTTCGGCCGCTCGGCGTTGCGCATGTCGTAGCGGCCCTTGCCGTCGTAGCTGCCGCCGAACGCGCGAAACCCGAGCTTCGAGAGCGTCGCGATCTGGTCCTGGAGCGCGAAGTCCGCGCCGAGGCCCTGGTACACGAAGTCGCGGAGCACGCCGTCCGAAGACCGGATCGTGCCGCGAAACTCCGGATTCGCACCGCTCTTCCGGAAGCTGCCGCGCGCGTCGAGGCCGCGAATCACCTCGTCCTGCTTCACACCGGGTCCGGCGGCACCGACTGACGCCAGGCGGAGCGACGGCGACGTGAGCGCGTACGAAGCGGCGAGATTGCGGAAGCTCTGCACGTCGGCGGAGAGCTCGACCGGCGAGCCGCCGAGCTGGAAGCGGGTCGCCGGGAGCACCGCCGAGTCGCCGCGAAAATCGATTTTGGTCGAGAGGCCGTCGATCTCGTAGGGCGACCCGCTGCGCTTCGCGCTCACGTCGGCGAGCACCACGTTGCCGCGGATCTCGGGGAGCGTTCCGCCGCCCGCGGGTCCGCGGACGTCGAGCTTCGCCTCGAACGAGCCCGCGACCTCATGCCCCTCGAGCGCGGGCAGTATGCGATCCCACCCGGAAAGCGGCGCCCGGTTGGATTCGACGTGCAAGTCGACGGTCGACGGTGTTCCCGTCGTCACCGTACCCGAGCCGTGGAGCTCGAGCTCGGCGAGCCGGAGCGTCAGCTTGCCGATGTGGAGCGTGGTCCCCGAGCGGGTGGCACCGAGGGCGAGCGCCAGCGGAATCCCTTTCGGCTTCACGAACGACGATCCGTAGCGGAGCGCCGCATCGCCGGCGTCGAAGCTCGCATCGACCTTGAGGTTCTCCGGCGAGCCACCGAGCGAAGCTTCGAGGGAGACGGGATCGCTCGACGAGAGCTCGGGCGGCAGCGCCTGCGCGAGGGCGGGGAGCTTCTTCAGGTTGTCGATCACCACCGGGCCGAGCTTCACGGTGGTGGCGAGCACGAGCTCCGCCGGCGGCACCGCCGCGCCGAGCGGACCGAGGGATCCGCGGACGCTCAGGTTCGGCTTCGGGGCTCCGAACACCGCCGCGTCGAGCGAGAGCTTCGACACCTGGAGCCGCGCGAGCGAGCCGGCGAGATGGGCCGAGAGCTCCACCGGACCGGAGAGACCGAGACCCGGCGGGATCTGCTTCGCGGCCGCCGGCAGGCTCTTTCGCAGAGCCTCGACGTCGAGCGGATCGAGCTCGAGATCGGCCTCGAGCGGCGCCGCCTTGACGTCCGGCGGCGCGCCGAGGGGTCCGATCTTGCCCGCGAGCGAGAAGTTGTCGCGGTCCGCGCCGAAGAGCGCCGCCGCGATCTGGAACTCGATCGGCCGGTCGAAGCTCACGTCCGACGCGGTGAAGTCGAGATCACGGATCGTCATGTCGGCGCGATCGTGCGGCGTGCGGTCGACGTAATGGACGCTGCCGCCTTGGATCTCGAGCAGCGCGACCACGAACGCCGCCGCCTCGGCGGCAGCCGGTTCTTCGCGCTTCGGCGGCGCCGGCGCCTCCGCCGGCCGCTCGGGAGTACCCGCGGTCGGCTTGCCGATCGAGTCGAAGTTGAAGCCCTTGGCGTCGCGGACGATCGTCACCTCGGGGTCGAGGAGCTCGATCGACTTCACCTCGAAGCGCCCGAAGAGCGCCGGCAGCAGCCTCATCGCGACCTGCACGTTGCCCGCGTGCACGAACGCACCCTCCGAGAACGCCGGATCGTCCGCGATCGAGAGGTTCTTCACGCGAGCGCCGAAGCCGCCGAAGACCTGCACCCCGACCTCGTCGAACGTCACCTTGCGGCCGAGCGCCTCCTCGATCTTCGAGGCCACCCAGCCCTTGTTCTGGTTGAGGAAGCGATTGAGGTTCGCGAGCGCCAGGGCGACCGCGGCGGCGACCACCACCAGAAGAACCACGAGACCGATCATCCACTTGCGCATGCGATACCTTAGACGCAGTAACCAGGCGGATCCTTCGAAGTCGCGAGGCGGAGCGACTCGAGCTACTCGAACTCCTCGAAGTTCGCCACCTTCCAGTCCGCTTGCTCGCGCCGGAGGACGAGCAGGATGCGGCGATCGAAGTTTCCGGCGCCGTCGACGGCGAACGTCGCCCGGTAGACGAAGCGCACGCGCGCCTCACCCTCCGGATACTGCTCGAGCAGCCGGTAGTAGACCGTCGGCTTCCGCGTCGTCTCGTCGATCCTGTGGCCGGTCGTCAGCCGGCGCTCCTCGGCGACCTTGTTCCTCGCGACACCTGCCGCGAGTCCCTCGGCGGTTCCGAGGTCGATGTCGACGTAGTGGGCGTCGAGAAAGCGCTCGGCGACGCCGCGCGCGCTCCCGGCGTCCGGTCGGCAGGCGCAGGCGGTGGCGGCGACGACGAGCAGGGCCTGGCGGCGGGAGATCATCCCGACTTCTTCCGGAAGAGCGCCTCGAGCTGCGCGCGCGCATCGCCCGGGGCGGTCCTCTCCGGCGATCGGACGAATCCGGCGAGGCGGAAGAAATCGCAGAAGTTTCCCTGCTCCTTGTCGACGACGCGCTCGGCTCCCGGCTCACGGCAGTCGTTGGAGAGACCCGGCGCGTAGAGCTCGCAGTTCCGGCAGCAGTGCACCCAGCCGCCGCAGCGCTCGCAGGTCTCGCGGACGCCGATGCGATCCGCCACGAGCTCGCCTCCGCAGCGGTGGCAGCTCACGAGGCGGTCCCCAGGAAGCGGGGCGCGAGCCAGTCGACGACGCGATCGAGCAGCCAGTCGAGATGCTCGGGGCGAGAGAAGCGGTGATCCGCGCCGGGCACGATCTCGAGCTCGCTCGCCCCGCCGAGAGCGGCCGCGATCTCGTCCGCGTCACTCGGCGGCACCACGTGGTCCTGATCGCCGTGGATCACCAGCACGGGACAGCAGATGCCGCGGCACGCGGCGAGCACGTCGATGCCGTCGAGATCGTCGAGGAACGTGCTCCGCAGTCGTACACCGCCGAGCGAGAACGTGCCCGCGGCGCGCCAGCGCGCGATCTCGTCGGGGCGAAGCTCGGCGAGCATTCGCTCGGGGCGGCCGACGGCGGCGATGGTGGCGATCGCCGCGACGCCGGGCTCGGAGCCCGCGAAGAGCAGCGCGACCGCGCCTCCCATGCTCGAGCCGACGAGCGCGACCTGTCCGGGATCGCTCCCACGGACGAAATCCCACGCGCCGCCGAGGTCCTCGACCTCGCCGCCGAAGGTGAGGTCGGCGAATTCTCCCTCGGACTCGCCGACGTACGAAAAGTCGAAGCCCAGGACACCGATGCCCAGAGTCGCGAGCCGTTCACGAAGAAGGCGCTGCTTGGTGCCGTCCTTCGTCGACTCCATGCCGTGGCAGAGGATCACGGCTCCGGAGCCCGAGACCCGAGGCGGGTGAAAGAGCCCGACCAAGCGATTGCCGCGGCGGCTCGGAAAGCTCACGCGGTCGAACCGGAGCCCCGGAGCGTCCGTTGCCGCCATTTCGGCGCATTGCTAGCATAGCCCTCCGCTGCGCGACAGGATGCGCCGCGCCTTGCGGCGGCCGTGAGACCAGAGATCGACCACTACCTCGAGCATCTTCGCGCGGAACGTAATGCTTCGCCCCATACGCTGCGGAGCGTCCGCGGCGATCTCGAGAATCTGCGGTCGTTGCTGGCGGAGCGCGGCGGCGGCGAGCCCGACGTCGCCCGGGTGAGCCTCGCCGATCTTCGAGCCTGCGTCGCCGAGCGCTTGCGGCGAGTGGCGCGCGCGAGCGTCGCGCGGCAGGTCGCGAGCATCCGCGGCTTCTTCCGCTTCCTCTGCCGCGAGGAAGCGCTCTCCCGCGACCCGGCAGCACGGCTGGGTGCGCCGCGTACGGAACAGCGGCTGCCGGCCTTCCTGCCGATCGACGATACCGAGCGACTGCTGAACGGCCTCGGCCGCGGCGGCGCCTGGGCCGAGCGCGACCGTGCGATCCTCGAGACGCTCTACTCCTGCGGGCTCCGCGTGAGCGAGCTCGTCGGCCTCGACTGGCGCGACCTCGACCTCGAGAACGAATGCATCCGCGCCTTCGGCAAGGGGCGGAAGGAGCGGATCGTACCGATCGGCGAGATCGCGCTCGACGCGCTGC
>JAXDLK010000023.1:0-30156 GCA_034666665.1 Candidatus Binatota bacterium | reverse complement strand
CAGAAGCTGATGCCGGGGACGAAGATGCCCTCGTTCTATCCGGGGGGTCCCGAGGACGTCCTCGGCGGGAACGAGCAGCGTCAGATGCTCGCGCTCCGCGACTACCTGATGATGCTCGGGCGCAAGGAGAAGCCGTCGCCGGAGGTCCCGGCGTCGGCGCCCAGCGAGTCCGAGGATGGGGAGCCGGCCGGTGGCGCAACGGGGGAACCGACACAGGGTTGATTCTCACGGGAGCCACCATCACGACACGAGACACGAGGCTCCGCACGAGAGCCAAGGAGGCGAGAAGAGCATGAGAAGTCACGTTCTGTCGGGGGGAATCGCAGTTCTGGCGTTCGCCGCGGTCGCCGGTCTGGCGGTCGCCGCCGACACCGGCACGATCGTCGGGCAGGTATCGTTCGAGGGAACGCCGCCGGCGCCGAAGAAGATCGAGGTCACCAAAGACCAGCAGGTCTGCGGCAAGGAGAAGGAGGCCGAGTCACTGATCGTCGGCTCCGATGGCGGCATCAAGAACGCGGTCGTCCATCTGACCGGCGTCTCCGGCGGGGCCAAGCCCGAGGCCAAGACCGTCACGTTCGACCAGAAGCAGTGTCACTACGTGCCGCACGTGCTGATGTTTCCCGAAGGCTCGACGGTCAAGATCCTGAACAGCGACGGCATCCTGCACAACATTCACACGTACAGTCAGAAGAATCCGTCGTTCAACAAGGCGCAGCCGAAGTTCAAGAAGGAGATCGAGGCGAGCTTCAAGGAGCCCGAGAACATCAAGGTCACCTGCGACGCGCACGGCTGGATGAGCGGCGTCTTCGTCGTCCAGGACAGCCCGTACTACGCGCTCACCGGCGACGACGGGAAGTTCAAGATCGAGAACGTTCCCGCCGGCGAGCAGACGATCAAGGTGTGGCACGAGGAGCTCGGCGAGAAGGAACAGAAGGTGAAGGTCGAGGCCGGCAAGGAAGCCGAAGTCGCCTTCAAGCTTTCCAAGTAGGTCTGGCAAGCTCGTAACCCGTTCGACGATGGCCAGTGGGGTCGCCCCACTGGCCATTTTCGTCTGCGGCAAAACCGTCCCGAACCTCGTGCCCCAAAGCTCCGTCTCGGCGCTGCTGCTGCCGCGCATCGTGGGAGCGCTCGCGCTCCGTGCGCGGACGTTCGCCGAGGTCGCGGCCGATCCGGCGGCAGGGTTCCAGGCGGCGTTCATCGTCCTCCTCGCCGCCGTGTTCGAGGCGGCCATCGATGCCGCGGAGCACGGTCAGACGGCCATCGACGGAGGCCCGCTGACGATCGCGGTGTTCGCTGCGACGATCGGCTGGCTCGTCTGGACGCTGCTCGCCTATGGCGCGCTCCGCGTACTCGGGCCGGCGGTGGAGCTCGGAGGGCTCACGCGGGCGATCGGCTTCGCGCACGCTCCGAGCCTTCTCTTCGGGCTCGCCTTGCTGCCGGGCGTGCGCCTGCTCACGGGCACGCTCTACATCGTGACGAACCTGTGGTTCCTGGCCGCCGTCGTGCAAGCGATCGGCGGCGCGTCGTCAGCCCCGCCCCGACAGGTGCTCCGGGTCGCAGCGATCGCGATGGTGGCGCACGTGTTGCTGCAGGTCGTCGGCCGCCTGCTCCACGTCTGACGGACGCTCGCGCGGCGAAGTCGCAGCTACTGGTCGTGCTGTCGCTGGAGCTCCTGCTTCCGTAGCTCGCGCTGGTATTCCTCGTAGGCCGAATCGAGCTCGCGGCCGAGGGCCGGGATCGTCTCCTCGATGACGCGCGCGAGGTCCGTCTGGGCGACGGTCATCTGTGCGGCCAATCGTGCGATCTGGTCGCGGAACTTCGGCCATTCAGGCGACCGTTTGAGCCGCTCGATGTTGCGCCGCAGGCCGTCGAGTCCTTCCGCCATCGCCATCGCCAGCTCCTGCGAGGTGATCGTCCCGCGCCGGAGCCACACGTCGGCCAGGGCGTCGGCGCCGCGGAAGCGCTCTCCGGCGCTCGCGAGCGGGCTCGACGAGCTCCCGGCGAAGTGCTCGACCGCTCGCTCGTCGCCCTCGAGGACGACGAACACCGAGTCGCGGCGGACGCTCTTCCGCGCATCCGCGTCGATCGCGAGCCGGACCTCGACCATGTCGTCCCCGAAGCCGACGTTCGTGACTCGACCGACCTGCTTGCCTGCCGAGAGCACCGGATCCCCGGTCTGCAGCCCCTTCGAGCTCTGCACCTCGAGGACGAGCGGCAGCGATTCCGCCGGCGCGACGCTGGCCGACGACACGGTGGCGAGGAAAGCGAGCGAGAGGATGGACCGGCGCATCGAGGGCCTCCACCGCTTTGAAAACCACGCCGGCGTCATCGGCGCGGCTGCCTCGCGAGGGGTCAGCTCTTCTTACGCTCGAGCTCGGTCTGGATGATGCTCTCGAACTGCTCGAACGGCTGGGCTCCGCTGATCATGATGCCGTTCAGGAAGAAGGCGGGCGTGCCGGTGACCCCCGCCTTCTGGCCGATCTCCATCGAGCTCTGGATGTCCTTCTGGTGCTTGTCTTCCTTGATGCACGCGGCGAACTTCGCGCCATCCATGCCGAGCTCTTGGGCCCACTTGCCGAAGTTCTCGGCGGACAGCTGTGCTTGCCGCTGAAACAGGAGGTCGTGGTACTCCCAGTACTTGCCCTGGTCCCCGGCGCAGCGTGATGCCGCCGCGGCGGGCATTGCCAGCGGGTGAATGCTGGTCAGCGGGAAGTCCATGAACACGTGGTAGAGCTTGTCGCCGTACTTCGCCACCACCTGCTTGACGACGTCCTGTGAGCGCCCGCAGAAGGGGCACTGATAGTCGGAGAACTCGATGAAGGTGATCGGCGCGCTCTTCTCGCCTTTCTCGATCCCGCCCGTGGTGGCGACCTCCAGCCGCGGCGGCTCGAGGTAGACCTCGACCTTGGCGTTCTTGCGGAGCTCGGCCAGGTACTCTCCCTGCCGGGTGCCGAGACTGCGGGTCTTCAGGTACTGCTTGACGCGGTCCTTCTGCTCCTCGAACTTGCCCTTGATCTGTTCCTTGTACTTGTCCCAGAACTCCTTGATCTCCTGATCCGTCGGCTCCGTCGCGTGGCTCGCGACCTCGCGGGTCATGAGCTCGTCCGGCGACACGCCCTTCGCCTTCGCCTCTTCCTCGACGAGCGCGCGCTGCACCAGCTCGTCGACCTTCGCCTTCCGCGCCTGGTACTTCTCCATCTCCAGCCGTGTGAGCTCCGGCTTGATCGAGGCATCGAGCTCGGCGACGGTGATCTTGCGCCCGCCGACCACCGCGACCACCTGGTCCGCCGACGCGGTGGCAGCGCCCGTGGAGGCGGAGGCGGAGGATGCCGGCGTGGCCTGCGCCGTCGGATTCGAGGCGGTGCCATCCTTGCAGCCCGCGATCCACGACAGCGACAGTAGAGGAAGGGATACCACCGCGGGCGTCAGCAGCAAGGCAGCGATTCGATTCGATTTCGTCATGGTCGGCGAGTGGTAGGGCAAAGGGTATGGGGAGTCAAGACGAAAACCGGCCGCCGAACGGGCGCGTTCCGCGCGTCTGGGAGGCGGCCGAGATGAAGTCCGCGAGCGGAACTGGTACGACCGAGGACGTTGCGGCGCGGTGGCTCGGCTCTGGCTCTGGCTCTGGCTTCGTTCGTGGCCCTCACCGGAACCGCCGCGGCCATGCCGGCAGCCCCACCGGCGGCGATCTCGATCGACGCGAGCCTCTCCTTCGGAGAGCCGCATGCGCGTGGATCGATGCGGATCCGCTGGCGAAACCCCGGTCCCGAACCGACCGACCACGTTCGGCTCCTGCTGTTCGCGAATCGCTTCGCCGGCGAGCTCGAAGGCTTCGACGATCTCGCGCGCCACACTCTGATCGCCGGCGGGAGCTATCGGCACGGTGGTACCGTCGTTTCGACGGTGCGCGCCGGCGGCCGCGAGCTGGCGACCCATCTCGAGGCGGCCGCGGGCGCGACGCCGCCGAGCGTGCTGACGGTCGAGCTGCCGCGGAGGCTGCCGGTCGGACGCGAGATCGACCTCGCGGTCGAGTTCGCCACCACGCTGCCGAGCCTGCTCGATGCGTTCGGTGCGAGTGACGACCTGCTAGTCGCGAACGGCGGCTGGTATCCCGTGCCGCTCGAGCCCGGGGAAGACCTCGTCACCGCGGCCGCGACCGTCCGCGCGGCGCTCCACGCACCCGAAGGCGCCGAGCTCCTGGTGAACGGTCGTGTGTTCGCGGGCTCGACCGGTGCCGCGATCGAAGCTCCGCCGGGGCACGCAGCGTCGATCGTGCTGTCGCGGAGCGCGTTCGAGGTCGAGCGAGTGCGAATCGGAAAACGGGTCGTGGCGCTCTATGGCGTCCCCAGCCGCGAGATCCCGCATCGAGTATCCCCCAATCCGACGCGGAGCGAAGCACTGCTCGAGACGCTCCCGGAGGTGGTCGCCGGATCGCGCGAAACGAGCGAGCTCGTCCTGGCTCGCGTGCCTCTCCGCTGGATCCCGACGCGTGCGGCGAGCGGCATGGTGCTCGTCTCGGATCGGCTCTTCGACCTCCATCCACTGGTCCGCTTCGTCCATCGACGAGAGCTCGCCTATGCCGTGTACTTGCTCGAGGAGCTCGATCGGGCTCGGCGTCGGGAGCCCGCGTGCGACGTTCGCTGGGTCGCGGAAGGGCTCGCGTGGAGGCGCGCGGAGGAGCTCTACGCTCAGGAATTCCGCCCGCGGCGCGAAGTCGGCGATTGGATCCGGATGCTGAACGTCTTTGCCGTCGTCGATCGGTTCGAGACGGCGCCGCGGATTCCTTTGCTGCGGCCGTTCTTTCCGGTGCTCCGCCGCGACGACGCGCTCGGCCTCGACCCGGACGAGGGGCTTCGGGACCGGCCTCCCGGGCGGTTGACGTTCACCAAGCTCGAGGAGCGGCTCCGTCCGGAGAGCTGGCGCGCCGTCCTCGACCGCTATGCACGGGGCTCCGCGCCGCTCCGGGAGGTGATCGAGAGCGTTGCCGGAGCCGAGGCGCGACGCTTCACCGACGAGTGGGTGCGGCGGTATCCGGCGATCGATTACGCGCTCGACGACGTGGAGAACGATGCGGGCGGGGTTCACGTGCGGGTGCGCCGCGAAGGCCGTGACCTGCCGGCCGTGGACTCCCTCGAGGTGGGAATCGAGACCGGAGCCGGGGACCGGCGCCACTTCGTGGACTTGGACGGAAGCGCGGCGGAGGCAACGCTGCCCGGGGGCGAGGACGTCGGCAGGGTGCGGCTCGACCCGGATCGCCGGGTCGTGCAGACTCGGCTCGACGATGACGTCGAGCCGCCGGAGCTGCAGTTCCTGCTCGACAGCGCCGACGTCGAGGTGTCGTCGACGGAGTTCGGATTCTCCACGCTGTTCGTCGCACGCCGAAGGTACGACTACGTGAAGGACCTCGCGGCCGCCCCGTTCATCACCAACCGCGGATACGGAGTCGACGCCGGGTTCCAGCTCCACGGCGGCACGCCGATCGACGCGAACCTCTACCGCCACAACCTCTTCGCGTACTACGCGCTGCAGGAGCTCGATTCGAGCTTCGAGGACCGCGAGGAGCCGGAGATCCGCACCGGCGGGCGTCTCGGCGGCATCGGCTTCCGCTACAACTATTACGACGCTTTCTGGTTCGAGAACCCCACGCGGTCACACCACCTCCGCGCCTTCTTCGACTTCTACGACGGCGCCGTGGGAAGCGACTACGACTACGTGCAAGGCGGCGCGAGCCTCGCGGTCACGCGGCCGCTTCGCGCCGACACGGTGATCGCCGCGGAGCTCGTGAACGGCTTCAGCGCCTCGACGTCGGGAGGGGTGGTCCCGCTCCAGGGCCTCTTCAGCCTGGGCGGCTTCCGCTCGATCCGAGGGATCGGCGCCGAGGAGCGGCTCGCCGAGAACATCCTCGTCGGCCGCGGCGAGGTCCGCTGGATGACGCCGCTCCGGCTCGATCTCAACTTCCTCGACGTGCTGATCGCGCGGCGACTCCAGCTCCGCGCCTTCGCGGATGCCGGTCGCGTCGCGGACCCGATGGCGGACGTCTACGACGTCTCCGCATTCGCGGCCGGAGCGGGCGGAGGAATGGATCTCTTCTACGACTTCCTCGGGTTCTTTCCGACGTCCTTCTATCTCGATCTCGCGACGCGCGTGGATCGCCGCGACTCGCTGCAAGTGCTGTTCGGCGCCCGGCAGCCCTTCTGAGCGCCACGTTCCGCACGGGTCGCATTTCCGACGATCCGCGGCTCCGGGAGAGGCGCCCGTGGAACCTGCGGCGACCGTGAAACGTCCCCGCCGCTTGTTCAGGCCCCGGATTTCTCGATAATCTCCGATCGGCGTGCGCGTTCTGCTCGTCTCCGCGAACACGGAGAAGGTCCCCGACCCCGTGTACCCGATCGGACCTGCGTACGTCGCGGCGGCGTCGCGGCGCGCCGGCCACGAGGTCGCGGGCATCGATCTCTGCTTCGCGAGCGAGCGGCGAACGACCGTCGAGGATGCGCTCCGCGATTTCGCTCCCGACGCGATCGGCGTGTCGCTCCGCAACCTCGACAACTCCGCCTACCCGCAGTCGAGCTCGTACATCGACGATTATCGCGATCTGATCTCCTGGCTGCGCGCCGGCTCGCGGGCGCCGATCGTCCTCGGCGGCGCGGGGTTCACCGTGATGCCGACGACGATCCTCGAGCAGCTGCATGCGGACTACGGGATCGCCGGCGAGGGCGAGGAAGCGTTTCCGTGGCTCCTCGAACGGATCGCGACGGGCGAGCGGCCGCGCTCGGAGAACGGCTTCTCCTGCTTCGCCGTGAACGGGTCGGTGCTCGTCACCGGCGAGTCGCGCCTTCGCCGTCTCGACGACGTCGGTCCGGACCGCGATCTCTTCGACTCGCCCGCCTACTACGAGCGCGGCGGCTGCGCGAACGTGCAGACGAAGCGCGGCTGCTGTTTCGAGTGCGTGTTCTGCAGCTATCCACTGATCGAGGGCAGCAAGGTCCGCATGCGTCCCGCCGCGGGTGTCGTCGACGAGATCGAGGCGCTCGTCCGCGACCGCGGCATCCGGCACGTCTTCTTCGTCGACAACATCTTCAACTTGCCGCCGGCGCACGCGAAGCAGATCTGCCGCGCGCTCGCCGAGCGGCGGATCGACGTCGAGTGGTCGGCGTACATGAATCCGAAATTCGTCGATGACGAGCTCGTGCGCTGCATGGCCGCGTCGGGCTGCAAGGGCGTCGAGTTCGGCACCGACTCCGGCTCTCCGACGATGATCGCCGCGCTCAAGAAGGAGTTCGACGTCGAGGACCTCCGCCGGGCGAGCCGCCTCTGCCACGAGCACGGCATCAAGTTCTGCCACAGCCTGATCTTCGGAGGCCCGGGCGAGACCGTCGCGACCGTGGAGGAGACGATCTCCCTGATGGAGGAGCTCCGGCCGACGGCCGTGGTCGCCTTCACCGGCATCCGGGTGCTGCCGGGCACCGGGATGGTCGACATCGCGCTTCGCGACGGCCAGATCGACGCCGACGACAACCTGCTGTATCCGAAGTTCTACATCTCGGAATCCCTCGGCGACGAGCTCATCGACCGCATCGATCGCTACGCGCGGGCGCACTCGAACTGGATCGTTCCGGGGAAGGGCATCAAGATCAACGTCGAGATGTTACAGCGGCTGCGCGCGCGCAAGATCAAGGGACAGCTCTGGCGGCTGCTGCGTTGAGCCGCTCGCGACCGGAAGCGGACCCGCCGGGCGCCGGCGCTCCGTCCCGCGCGCGGCTCCTGCGCCTCGTCCGCCGCTTCGGATCGGTGCGCCTGCTGGTCGTGGGCGACCTGATGCTCGACCAGTTCATCTGGGGCCGCGTGAGCCGCATCTCCCCGGAAGCGCCGGTTCCGGTCGTCCACGTGAGCGAGGAGAGCTTCCGGCTCGGCGGCGCGGCGAACGTGGTCGCGAACGTGCGGGCGCTCGGCGGACGGGCCGCGGTCGCGGGGATCGTCGGCCGTGATGCGTACGGCCGCCGCGTGGTCGGCGAGCTCCGGCGGCTCGGTGCCGGCACGGCCGGCGTGATCACCGCGCGCGACCTCGAGACCACGCGCAAGACCCGCATCCTCGCGCACCAGCAGCAGGTCGTCCGCCTCGACCGCGAACGGCCCCTCCGCGACGGACGGCTCTCCGCGCGCATCGCCGAACACGTGCGGAAGACCCTGGCCGCCGTCGACGGAGTCGTGGTCTCGGATTATGGCAAGGGAGTGATCACGCCGGAGCTGCTGGCGCTTCTCGCCGAGCGCCGCGGCGGCGAGCCCAAGCTCTTCGTCGATCCCAAGCGCGGGAACTTCGAGCACTACCGCCGGGCGACGCTCGTGAAGCCGAACGAGGAAGCGGCGAGCGCGGCCTCGGGAATCGAGATCAGCGACGCCGAGAGCCTGCGCCGCGCCGGCGAGCGGCTGCTCGAGCTCTGGGATTCCGCCGCGGTGCTGATCTCGCGCGGTGAAGAGGGGATGACGCTCTTTCGCCCCGATCGCGCGATGGCTCACTTTCCCGCCGCTGCCCGCGAGGTATTCGACGTGACCGGAGCGGGAGACACGGTGCTCGCGACCGCCTCGCTCGCGCTCGCGGCCGGCGGCACCTACGACGAGGCTGCGGTCCTGGCGAATCGCGCCGCGGGCATCGTCGTCGCCAAGGTGGGCACGGCGGCCGTCGGCGCGGCGGAGCTCGCGGACGACGTGGAGAGGAATCCACCGTGAAGAGCATGACCGGATTCGGCTCCGGTCGCGCGCGTTTCGGCCGCAAGCCGACGCAGGGCGAGGTGACGGTCGAGGTGCGGAGCGTGAATCAGCGCTTCCTCGACCTGAAGCTCGTCGTGCCGCGGGACTACGCCGCCATCGAGGCGGAGCTCCGCTCGCTCGCTCAGGAGAAGATCTCCCGCGGCCGGGTCGATCTCACCGTCGGCCGTGCCGGCCGCGGGATGGGAAAGCTACGCATCGAGATCGACGAGGATCTCGCGCGCGCGTACGTCGAGGCGTGGCGGAAGGTGAAGCGCCGGCTCCGGCTCGCGGGCGACGTCGAGCTCGCGCACCTGCAGGCCCGCGCGGACGTCTATCGGACGGCCGAGGTGGCGCTCCTCCCCGGAGAGCTCGGCGCCGTCCGTCGCGCCGCCGAAGCGGCGCTCCGGCAGCACGACGAGGCGCGCATCCGCGAAGGCAAGAACCTCGAGGCCGACATGCGCGGGCGGCTTCATGCTCTCCAGCGGTTGGCCCGGCGCATGCCGGAGCGGACGGAGCGGAGCCGGCTCGAGACGCGAAAGCGGATCGAGGAGCGGATGAACGACCTTCTCGGCGGCAAGGCGGACGCCGGACGAATCGTCCAGGAGGCCGCGCTCCTCGCCGAGCGGAGCGACGTCAGCGAGGAGGTCGTGCGGCTCGAGAGCCACCTCGGCGGTCTCGGCGATCTCCTCGCGAGCACGGAGCCGGTCGGCCGGCGGATCGAGTTCCTGCTCCAAGAAGTGCAGCGCGAGGTGAACACGATCGCGTCGAAGTCGAGCGATCTTCGGCTGACGGAGCTGGCGCTCGAAGCCAAGGGCGAGCTCGAGAAGCTCCGCGAGCAGGTGCAGAACGTCGAGTGAGGGTGGACCCGTGGACGTGTCGAAGCTCGCGCGGAGCGGCATCCTCTTCATTCTTTCGGCGCCTTCCGGTGCCGGGAAGACCTCGATCTGCGCGCGGGCTCTCCGGCTCGTAGCCGGCCTCGAGCCCTCGATCTCGTGCACCACGCGCTCGCCGCGCCCGGGAGAGGTGGCGGGCCGCGACTACCGCTTCGTGACGGAGCCGGAGTTCGAGCGCATGCGGGATGCGGACGAGTTCGCGGAGCATGCCCGGGTGCACGACGCGTTCTACGGGACCCCGCGCGCGCCGCTCGATGCGGCGCTCGCCGCCGGCCGCGACATGCTGCTCGACGTCGACGTTCAAGGTGCCGAACAGCTGCGGGGACGATATCCCGAGGCGGCCGCCGTCTTCGTGCTGCCCCCGAGCGAGGACGAGCTCGAGCGCCGGTTGCGTGCGCGTCGGACGGAGCCCGAGGACGTGATCCGCCGCCGGCTCGAGCGCGCGCGAGCCGAGATGCGCCGGTTCGTCGACTACGACTACTACGTCGTCAACCGCGATCTCGACGAGAGCGTCCGGCGCTTCGCCGCGATCGTCGATGCGGAGCGGGCGCGCGTGTCACGGGTGCGCCTCTCCGCCTCCGACGGCTGACCCGGCGCTCGGTTCGTTCCTTTTTCCGGCTCGGCGACCTGCTATCCTACGAGCGCCGACGTCCATGACGCTTCCCGACCTCATTCATCGCGTGCAGTCCTACCACCCGTCGGCGGACGTCGGACTCCTCTCGCGCGCCTACGAGTTCTCCGCGGACGTGCACAAGGGACAGAAGCGGCTTTCCGGTGAGCCGTACCTGACGCACCCGCTCGAGGTGGCCGGCATCATCGCCGACCTGAAGCTCGACGTGCCGAGCGTGGCCACGGGCCTGTTGCACGACACGGTCGAGGACACGCTGACGACGCTCGGCGAGATCGAGAAGCACTTCGGCAGCGAGATCGCCACGCTCGTCGACGGCGTCACCAAGATCGGCCAGATCAACTTCACCAGCCGCGAGGAGCGGCAGGCGGAGAACTTCCGCAAGATGATCCTGGCGATGGCGCGGGACATCCGCGTGATCCTGGTGAAGCTCGCGGACCGCGCCCACAACATGCGGACGCTCGCACACGTGCCGCCGGAGAAGCAGCAGGACATCTCCCAGGAGACGCTCGACATCTACGCGCCGCTCGCGCACCGCCTCGGCATCAACTGGCTGAAGAGCGAGCTCGAGGACGACTCGCTCCGCTGGCTCCACCCCGAGGTCTACTACCAGCTGAAGCGGCTGGTCGCGAAGAAGAAGGACGAGCGCGAGAAGTACATCAAGGAAGTGATCGGCGTCTTCTCGAAGAAGCTCGAAGAAGCGAGCCTCGAGGCCGAGATCTTCGGCCGGCCGAAGCACTTCTACTCGATCTATCAGAAGATGCAGCGTCACAACCTGCTCTACGATCAGGTCTACGACCTGGTCGCCTTTCGCGTGATCGTCGACAGTCTGCGGGAGTGTTACGAGGCGCTCGGTGTCGTGCACGCGAACTGGAAGCCGGTGCCGGGTCGCTTCAAGGACTACATCGCGCTGCCGAAGGCGAACCTCTACCAGAGCCTGCACACGACCGTGATCGGCCCGTACGGCGAGCGCATGGAGGTGCAGATCCGCACCGAGGAGATGCACCGCATCGCCGAGCACGGGATCGCCGCGCACTGGCGGTACAAGGGATCGTCCGCGCTCTCGACCGAAGACGCGCAGCGCTTCGCCTGGCTGAAGCAGCTGGTCGAGTGGCAGCAGCATCTTCAGGATCCCCAGGAGTTCCTGCAGTCCGTCAAGAGCGATCTCTTCTCCGAGGAGGTCTACGTGTTCACGCCGAAAGGGGATCTCTGGAACTTCCCGGACGGCTCGACGGTGATCGACTTCGCCTACCGCATCCACTCCGAGGTCGGTCATCATTGTACCGGCGCCCGGGTGAACGGGCGGGTCGTGCCTTTCCGCTACCGGCTGCAGAGCGGCGACACCGTCGAGATCATCACCACGCCGCAGCAGACGCCGTCGAAGGACTGGCTGAAGTTCGTCAAGACCTCGCGCGCGAGCGCGCGCATCCGGAGCTGGATCAAGGCGCAGCAGCGGACCCGAAGCGTCGCCCTCGGGCGCGAGCTCCTCGAGCGCGACCTCGACCGCCACTCGCTCGCGCTCGGGCGACTCCGCAAGGACGGGCGGCTCGAGGCGGTCGCCAAGGAGCTCGGCGTCAAGGACGAGGAAGCGCTGCTCGCCGGCATCGGCTACGGCCGGCTGACCACCCATCAGGTGCTCGTGCGGGTGCTCCCGGCCGACCGCCTCGGCGAGCCCGCGGCGAAGAGCGAGGGCGCTCTGCAGAAGCTCTTCCGGCTGGTCGCGCGGACGCAGACCCCGGACGGAGTCCGCGTGAGCGGCATCGACGACATGCTGATCCGCTTCGGCCGATGCTGCAGTCCGCTCCCGGGCGAGGCGATCGCCGGCTTCATCACGCGCGGTCGAGGCGTCACCGTGCACGCGGTGAGTTGCCCGCGCGTGCTCGAGAGCGACTCGGCGCGCCGCATCGACGTGGTGTGGGATGCGTCCGAGGTCGTCCCGCGCGCGGCGAAGATCCAGGTCGACTGCGTCGATCAGCCCGGGATGCTGGCGGCGATCTCGAAGGTGATCGGCTCGAGCGGCATCAACATCGCGCGCGCCGAGGTGCGGACCGATGGCGACGAGAAGGCGGTGAACACGTTCGAGCTCCGCGTCCGCCACGCGAACGACCTGAACCGCGTGATGCGTGAGATCGGCAAGGTGAGCGGCGTGCTCCGCGTCAACCGCGTCCGCGCCTGAAAAAGGGGTCGGGAGTCTTTTTCGATCGGTCAGGCGGACCAGCAGCCGCTGACCGGTGGAAAAAGACTCCCGACCCCTTTTCGCTAGGCGGCCTTCTGTATCTTGCCCGAGCGGATGCAGCGTGTGCAGACGAGGATCCGCCGCACCGTGGCGCCGATCTTCGCCTTCACCGTCTGCAGGTTCGGCTGCCACGTGCGCTTGGTCTTGTTGTTCGCGTGGCTCACGTTGTTGCCGACGGAGCGGTGCTTGCCGCAGATTTCACAGGTTCTCGCCATTCGTGCCCTCGGAGCTCGAGCCGGCTTTTCTAACGGTTTCGCCTGGCCTTTCCAACCCCGGCGCGGCCTCGCCCGCCCGGATGCGCCGGACGAGCTCGGTCGTCGAGAACTCCGGGTGACGCGGCACGAGCTCGACCCGCCCACCGCGGCGGCGGACGACGTCCGCGCCGACCACGGCGTCCGGTGTCCAGTCGCCGCCCTTGACGAGCACGTCCGGCTCGAGCGCACGGATCACCTCGAGCGGCGTGTCCTCGTCGAAGATCGTCACGTAGTCGACGGCATCGAGGGCGGCGAGGACCTCGGCCCGATCGCGCTCGCCGACGAGCGGCCGCCCGGCGCCCTTGTCGAGCCGCGCGACCGAGGCGTCGCCGTTGACGGCGACCACCAGCACGTCGCCGAGCGCTCGGGCGTCGCGGAGCGAACGGACGTGTCCGGGATGGAGGAGATCGAAGCAGCCGTTGGTGAATACGATCCGCCGGCCGGCCCGCCTGTCGGCGGCGATCGCATTCGCCAGCTCCTCGCGCGAGAGCACGCGTCTCACGGCGAGAGAGTATCGCGAGCGCCGGCGCGTTCGCCAGGGCGCGCTCCGAGCTGGCGAGGAGCATTCTGCGCCCGCGAGCTCTTCCGCGAGCGCGTTTGGGGCGGTCGGGGGGGGGCGCGGCGCCGGTGCTCCCTTCATTCCGTTCGCCTCTCCCGATAGACTCCCGCCGTTCATGTCCGATTACCGGCGCAGAAAGTGGCGCGACGCGATGGCGGTTCGCGTCGACGTGAACGGTGCGCTCGACAGCCTCGTCGGCCCCGGCGGCATCACGGCAGCGGAGCTCGAGGCGCTCGCGCCCCGCGTCGCCGAGATTCATTCGCGTCTCGAGGAGGAGCGCCGCGCGAAGCTGCTGCCGTTCGCGGAGCTGCCGTACGACAAGCGCCACGTCCGCGAGGTCGTCGCGCTCGCCGACGAGGTGAAGAACGAGTTCGACACCCTGGTGGTGCTGGCGATCGGCGGGTCGGCGCTGGGTGCGGATCTCCTCTACCGTGCGCTCCGGCCGCCGTTTCACCGCGTGCGTCCCGGCAACGCGGAGCGAGGGCTCCGGTTGATCGTCAACGACAACATCGATCCGTGGACGTTCGGCGCGATCCTCGACGAGGTCGACCCGCGGACGACGGCGTTCAACGTCGTGTCGAAGTCGGGACAGACCGCGGAGACCGTCAGCCGTTTCCTGATCGTCCGCGATCGGCTCCTCAAGGTGCTCGGCGCCGTCGATTACAACCGGCACGTGATCATCACCACGGACACCGAAGGCGGGGAGCTTCGCCAGATCGTCAACGACGAAGGCTTTCGCTCGCTCGCGATCCCGCCGGGAGTCGGCGGACACTTTTCCGTGCTCAGCTCGGCCGGCCTCTTTCCCGCGGCGGTCGCCGGCATCGACGTGTACGAGCTTCTCGCCGGGGCGGTGGCGATGGACGAGCGGTGCCGTTCCGCGTCGATCTTCGAGAACCCGGCGTACCTGCACGGCGCCGTCCATCATCTCGCGCACTCGGAGAAGGGTCGCTCCGTGCAGGTCATCTGGCCGTACGCCGACTCGCTCGCGGGCGTGGCGGACTGGTTCAAGGAGCTCTGGGCGGAGAGCCTCGGCAAGCGCTACGACCGGAGCGGCCGCGAGGTCTTCCACGGGCAGACGATCGTGCGCGCGGTCGGCGTCTCCGACCAGCACGCGCAGTTGCAGCTCTTCGCCGAGGGTCCGAACGACAAGATCATCACGTTCCTCAGGGTCGAGGAGCCGGGACCGAGTCTCGAGGTGCCGCAGGGATATTCCGACCTCGAAGGCGTCGCCTACCTCGGCGGCCACTCGCTCGGAGAGCTGCTGAACCTCGAGCAGCGGGGAACGGAGATCTCGCTCGCCCGCCGTGGCCGCATGACGACGACCGTGCACGTACCGGCGGTGAACGCCTTCACCGTCGGGCAGCTGCTCCATCTGTTCGAGCTACAGACGGTCTTCGTGGCCGCGCTCGCCGACGTCGATCCGTTTCCCATCCCCGGAGTCGAGGAGAGCAAGCGGCTCGCCTATGCGATGGCCGGCCGGCGCGGATACGAGGAGAGCAAGGCGGACGTGCAGGTCTGGCTGCAGAAGAAGGATCCGCGCTTCGTAATCTGAGCGCGCGCGCCGATGCCGAGCATCGAGGTGCTCCCGGAATCGGTCGCCCGGCGGATCGCCGCCGGCGAGGTGATCGAGCGACCGGTGTCGGTCGTCAAGGAGCTGGTGGAGAACGCGCTCGACGCCGGCGCGCGGGCGATCACCGTCGAGATCGAGGAAGGGGGCCGCCGACGGATCGCCGTCGCCGACGACGGCGAGGGCATGACCGCGAACGAGCTGCCGATCGCCTTTCGGCCGCATGCGACCAGCAAGATCCGCAGCGTCGAAGACCTGCTCGCGATCTCGACGCTCGGCTTTCGCGGCGAGGCGCTGCCGAGCATCGCCGCCGTCGCCGAGGTGGAGACGTGGACCCGGCGGCGCGGCGCGGCGGCGGGTACACGGATCCGCTTGCGCGCGGGAGAGCGCCTCGAGCTCGAGGACGCGGCGCACGCGAGCGGGACCCGGATCGAGGTGCGAGATCTCTTCTTCAATACGCCCGCACGGCGGAAGTTCCTGAAGTCCGCGGCCGGTGAGACGGCGCAGATCGCGCAGCTCGTCGGTCGGGTCGCGCTTTCGCACCCGGAGGTGGGGTTCACGCTCCTCCAGGACGGTAGGACGGCGCTCTCGCTTCCGCCGGGAGATCTGCGCGCGCGCATCCGTCGCGTCCTCGGCCGCGAAATCGAGGGGGCGATGCGGCCGCTCACCGGTTCCGGCGTCGACGGCTTCGTCACGCACTCGCAGTTCACGCTGCCGAGCGCGCGGCATCTGATCGTGTTCGTCAATCGACGCTTCGTCCGCGACCGCATGCTCACGCACGCGCTCCTCGCCGCCTACGCGACCCGGATTCCGCACGGCCGCTACCCGGCGGCGGTCGCGTTCCTCGAGGTGTCGCCGGACGAGATCGACGTCAACGTGCATCCGAGCAAGCTCGAGGTCCGCTTCCGGAAGTCCGGCGAGGTATACGACAACCTGGCGCGGGCCGTGCGCGCCGCGCTCGCGGATGCGGCGCCGGATCGCGTCGCGGACGCCGAGCGGGGTTACGGTCTGCCGGTCACGACCGACGTGTCCGCCTCACCGTCGGCGCCCACGCTCCGCCTGGTGGACGCGGCCCCCGCGGACCTTCCGGAGGCGTCACTCTTTCCCGCCGCCGGACGGTACGGCTCGCTGAGGGTCGTCGGCCAGCTCTTCCAGGGCTACCTGGTTTGCGAGGGCGATGGCGAGATCGTGCTCGTCGACCAGCATGCGGCGCACGAGCGGGTCGCGTTCGAGCGGCTCTGCGCGGAGCGCCGCGCCGGTAGGCTGGAATCGCAAGCCCTGCTCGTGCCGGTGACCGTCGAGACTGCGCCGGGCGAGGCGGAGGTCGTCGCGGCTGCGGCGGAGGACCTCGCGCGCTCCGGCCTCGACGTCGAGCCGTTCGGTGAAGATTCCGTGGTCGTGCGTTCGGTCCCGGCGCTCTTTCGCGGCGGCGACGTCGCCGGTCTCGTGCGCGCGGTCGCGGCGGAGCTCGCGGAAGACGAGCCGTCGGCGGCGCTCGAAGATCGTGCGAACCGGATCCTCGCGACGATCGCCTGCCATTCCGTGGTGCGGGTCGGACAGCAGCTCTCCGAAGCCGAGATCCGCTCGCTTCTCGAGCAGATGGACGGCGCCCCGCGGAACGCGAGCTGCCCGCACGGACGCCCCGTGTCTGCGCGTCTCTCGCGTACGGATCTCGAGCGTCTCTTTCGCAGATGAGCCCGGATGACCGCTGGATCGTCGTCGCGGGGCCGACGGCGGCTGGCAAGACCGAGGTCGCGCTCCGGCTCTCGGAGCGATTCGGCGGCGAGATCGTCAACGCCGATTCGCGGCAGGTCTACCGCCACATGGACGTCGGCACCGCGAAGCCGACGCTCGCCGAGCGGTCGATCGTGCCGCATCATCTCTTCGACGTCGTCGATCCGGACGAGCACTTCGACGCCGCGTGCTATCGCGACCACGGCCGCACGGCGCTACGCGGGATCTGGTCGCGTGGGCGACTGCCGATCGTCGTCGGCGGTACGGGGCTCTATCTGCGGGCCCTCTCCAGAGGACTCTTCCGCGGCCCGGGCGCCGTCGCGGCTCTCCGGCGCGTTCTCGAGCAGCTCGAGGAAGACCATCCGGGAATGCTTGCGCGCTGGTGCCGCCGTGTGGACCCGCCGATCGCGGCGAGACTCCACCCCCACGACCGCGTTCGGCTGATCCGCGCGCTCGAAGTGGCGATCACCACCGGCGAGCCCCTGTCCCGCCACCAGTCGCGGCATTCGTTCGGCGAGCGCCTCGGCACCGTTCTCGAGATCGTGCTTCACCCCGGCGACGAGGTCCTCGCCCGCAAGATCGACGCGCGGTCGCGAGGCATGCTCGAGGGCGGTCTCCTGGACGAAGTGCGCTCGCTTCGCGCCCGCGGCTACGGTCCGGAGCTCCGCGTGTTGCGCAGCATCGGCTACCGCGAGGCGGGCAGGGTCCTCGACGGCGAGTGGGATCGGGACCAGGCAATCACGGAGCTCACCCGCTCGACCTGGCGCTTCGCCCGCCGGCAGCTCGCCTGGTTTCGCGGCGAGCGAGAGGCGATCTGGATCGATCCCGTGGATTCCGATCGGGTCGCCCGGGAGGTCGAGGCGTTCTTGGCGCGCGGCTAGGGTGCTGTGCAGCCCGCTCCGGGCTGGCGGCGCCAGGAAGCTCCTCGCCCGCTCGGAGCGGCGCCATCTTGGGCCCCCGAGCTCTTCTGCGGGCGCGTTCGGCGAGGCGGGGTTGGCGGAGGAGTCTGCGTCACGAGCTATCCGCGGCGCAGACTCCTGGTTGGACGCCTCCGCGGCTGGTCGTCCGCTTCCTCGGTTGCTATAGCCTCGGGATCGACGCGGGCATCTCCGGGGCGCACGGATCGGCCCCGCTTCCGCGCCGCACGCGATGCTCTCGACGTACCTGGAGTTCGAGCGGCCCCTCGAGGACGTGGATCGACGTATCGAGGCGCTCCGCGGGCGCGAATCCGCCAATGGCGAGGTCGGCGCGCTCGAGGTCAGGCGCAGCGAGCTCGAGTCGGAGCTCTACACGGAGCTCGCCGCCTGGCAGCGCGTGCAGCTTTCCCGCCATCCCGACCGTCCTCAGACGCTCGACGTCGCCGCTACCGTCTTCCAGGGATTTCTCGAGCTCCACGGCGATCGCAGCTTCTCGGACGATCCCGCGATCGTCGGAGGATGCGCCTGGCTGGACGGTCAAGCGGTCCTGATCGTCGGCCACCAGCGCGGGAGGACCACTCAGGAGAAGCTCCGGCGGAACTTCGGCATGCCGAAGCCCGAGGGGTACCGCAAGGCGCTCCGTCTCTTCCGCTTGGCCGAGCGCTTCGGCCGACCGGTGGTCTGCTTGATCGACACCCAGGGCGCGTTCCCGGGTCCGGACGCCGAGGAGCGCGGGCAGGCGGAGGCGATCGCGCGGAACCTGCGAGCGATGGCTGCGCTCGAGGTGCCGATCGTCGTCGCCGTCATCGGCGAGGGGGGCAGCGGCGGCGCGCTCGCGCTCGGCGTCGGCGACCGCCTCCTCATGCTGGAGAATGCCTGTTACTCCGTGATCACCCCCGAAGGCTGTGCCTCGATCCTCTACCGCGAGAAGACCGCGGTCTCGGTGGCGCGCGCTGCGGAGGCGCTCAAGCTGACCGCCCGGGACCTCCTCGACCTGCGTGTGATCGACGAGATCGTACCCGAGCCCGCCGGAGGCGCCCACCGTCATCCGGTCGACGCGATGGTGCTCCTCGGCGGCGCGATCGCGCGCCACCTCCGCGAGCTTCGCGGCGTTCCGGTGCCGGAGCTGCTGCAGAGTCGGTACGAGAAGCTCCGCCGCATGGGAGCCGAAGCCGAGTGAGCCGCCGCTCCGCATCGCCGGAGGCGGCGTCCCGGGGATCGATCGAGCGGTTGCGCGGGGAGATCGACGCCGTCGACGACCGCCTGCTCGGGCTTCTCGAGGAGAGGGCCGAGCTCGCGCGAGAGATCGGCCGCGCGAAGGCACGGGACGGTGCGGTGGTCTACGTACCGAGCCGGGAGAAGAAGATCCTCGAGCGCCTCACTCGCAAGCGTCATTCGCTTCCGGAAAACGTCGTGCGCGCGGTCTTCCGCGAGGTGATCTCCGCGTGCCGATCGCTCGAGCGGCCGGTGCGCGTCGCGTACCTCGGGCCCGAGGCGACGTTCTCGCACCTGGCCGCGCGCGAGCAGTTCGGCGCGAACGCCGTGCTGCTGCCGGTCGGGTCGATCCGCCAGATCTTCGACGAGGTCGAACGCGGGCGCGCCGAGTTCGGCGTCGCGCCGATCGAGAACTCCACGGACGGATCGGTGGCACACACGCTCGATCGCCTACTCGAGTCGGATCTCAAGATCGCGGCCGAGATCTGCCTCGAGGTGAATCACTGTCTGCTGTCGAAGACAGGCCGTCCCGAGGACGTCCGCCGCGTGCTGTCGCACCCGCAAGCGCTCGCGCAATGCCGGCGCTGGCTCGCGACCCACCATCCGCAAGCGACTCTCGACGAGACCGCGAGCACGGCACGGGCGGCGGAGGTGGCCGCAGCGAACGCGGATGCCGCGGCGATCGCCAGCGGCATGGCCGCCGAGGCGTACGATCTCGCGATCCTCGCCGAGAACATCCAGGACTACAGCTTCAACGCGACGCGGTTCGTGGTCGTGGCCGCGGAGGACTCGCCGCGGCCGTCGGGCGACGACAAGACCTCGGCCGTCTTCTCGGTACGCGACGAGGTGGGGATCCTCCACCGCATGCTCCGGCCGTTCTCCGAGCATGACATCAACTTGACGCGGATCGAGTCCCGGCCGCTCAAGGGGAAGCCCTGGGAGTACGTCTTCTTCCTCGATTTCCTCGGTCACCGGAAGGAGCGCCGCGTCGGGCGCGCGCTCGCGAGCCTCGACCGGATCTGCCAGATGCTGAAGGTCCTCGGCAGCTATCCGACGTGGCGCTGACGGCGGAAGGACTTCCCATGAACGTTCAGCACCTGATCCCGCCGTGGCTCGCTTCGCTCGCCCCCTACCAGCCGGGTAAGCCGATCGAGGAGGTCGAGCGGGAATACGGCATCCGCGACTCGATCAAGCTCGCGTCGAACGAGAACCCGCTCGGACCGTCGCCGCGTGCGGTCGCGGCGCTCGCCGCCGCGGTGCACGACGTTCACCGGTACCCGGACGGCAGCGGCTTCGCGCTCAAGAACAAGCTGGCGGCGAAGCTCGGCATCGGCGCCGATCAGGTGATCCTCGGCAACGGTTCGAACGAGGTCCTCGAGCTCGTCGCCCGTACCTTCCTCCGTCCGGGTACGGAGGCGGTGATGTCTGCGCAGGCGTTCGTCGTCTACGCGTCCGTGGTGCAGGCGGCGGCGGCGATCCCGCGGACCGTGCCGCTCCGCGACCTGACACACGACCTCGACGGCATCCTGGCAGCGGTCCGTCCGTCGACGCGCATCGTCTTCCTGGGGAATCCGAACAACCCGACGGGCACGATCTACCGGCGTCCCGCGTTCGAGCGCTTCCTGCGCGCGATCCGCCGCGACGTAGTCGTGGTCGCGGACGATGCCTACGCCGAATACGCCGACGACCCGGAGTACCCCGATACGCTGCGGGATCAGCATCCCGAACGCCTGCTCGTGACGTTGCGCACGTTCTCGAAGATCTACGGCCTCGCGGGCCTGAGGATCGGCTACGGGGTCGCGCCGGCGCCCGTGATCTCACAGCTCGAGCGCGTACGGCAGCCGTTCAACGTGAACTCGCTCGCACAGGCCGCCGCCCTGGCCGCGCTCGACGACGACGAGCACCTCGAGCGAAGCCGGCGCGCGAACGCGGAAGGAAAGCAGCTCTTGCAGACGGAGTTCGGGCGCCTCGGTCTCGACTTCTGCCCGACCCAGGCGAACTTCCTGCTCGTGCGCGTCGGCGACGGCGCCGCCGTCACCGAGCGGCTCCTCCGCGAAGGGGTGATCGTGCGGCCGATGGGGATCTACGGGTTCGCCGACGCGATTCGCGTCACCATCGGCACCGCTGCCGAGAACCAGCGCTTCGTCGCCGCCCTGGAAAAGGTCCTTCCGCATCGATGATCCCGTTCGAGCGCGTCGTCGTCGCCGGGGTCGGGCTGATCGGCGGCTCGCTCGGTCTCGCGATGCGCGAGCGCGGTCTGGCGCGCGAGGTGGTCGGCTTCGGACGCGGTCGCCCGAACCTCGCGGTGGCACTCGAACGCGGCGCGATCGATCGGTACGGCCTCGAGCCGACCATCGCCGCGGACGCCGACCTCGTGGTGCTGGGTGTGCCGGTCGCGGCGATGGCGGGCGTCACGCGGGCGCTCCTGCCGCACGCGTCACCGCGCGCGCTCGTGCTCGACGTCGGTAGCGTCAAGGCGCCGGTGGTGGCCGCGCTCGCCGGGGTCGTGCGGCCACCCGCGGCCTTCGTCGGCTGCCACCCGATCGCGGGCACCGAGCACTCCGGCGCCGCGAACGCGTTCGCCACGCTCTTCGAGGGGTCGTGCTGCATCCTCACGCCCACGGCCGACACCGACCCGAGCGCCGTCGAGCGCGCGACGCGGCTCTGGGAAGCGGTCGGCATGCGCGTCGAGTCGATGAGCCCGGCCGTGCACGATCGCCTGCTTGCGCTCGTCAGCCACCTGCCGCACGTCGTCGCCTACTCGCTCGCCGCGGCGGTCGAAGGGGAGCGCGTCGAAGGGCGAGATCCCTTCGCGTACTCCGGAGGCGCGCTCCGCGACGCCACGCGTGTCGCGTCGAGCCCGCCGGAGATGTGGCGCGACATCTTCGTCGAGAACCGCGCGGAGGTGCTGCGCGCGCTCGCCGGTTTCGAATCGGCGGTCGGCCGCCTGAAGCGGTGGATCGAGGCGGGGGATGCGCCGGCGCTCGAGGCCGAGCTCGGCCGCGTGCGCGCGGCGCGCGAGCGGCTGCCGCGGCGATGACCGACCCGCTCGAGATCCCCGTCCTCGGCCGTCCGGTGGATGCAGTGGCGAGCGTTCGCGGGTCCAAGAGCCTGACGAACCGGTGGCTCGTCGTGGCGGCGCTCGCCGACGGCGATTCGTTGCTCCGCGGTGTTCTCGATGGCGACGACACTCGCCACATGGTGGAAGCGCTTCGCACGCTCGGGTTCGAGCTCCAATGGGACCGCGACGCGGAGACGATCCGCGTTTCCGGAGGCGGCGGCCGCATCCCCGCGTCGTTGGCCGAGCTCTACGGGGGGAACGCGGGGACGACGGTCCGCTTCCTGGTGAGCCTGGTGGCGCTCGGTCGCGGCTCCTTCCACGTCGACGGCGACGCCCGGATGCGCGAGCGCCCGATCCACGACCTCCTGGACGGCCTGGCGGCGCTCGGCGTCTCGGTTCGCAGTGAGCACGGCAATGGATGCCCCCCGGTCACCGTCGAGGCCGACGGCATCCCCGGCGGCTCGGCGATCGTCTCGGGCGAGACCTCGAGTCAGTTCGCGAGCTCGATCCTGCTCGCGGCGCCCCATGCGCGCCGCGACGTCGTGCTCGAGATCCGCGGGCGGCTCGTCGGCGCTCCGTTCGTCGAGATGACGCTCGGCGTGATGCGCGCCGCCGGCGCGGAGGTCGAGCGGGAGGAAGGTCGACTGCGGGTCCGCGCAGGACGGGGATACCGCGGCGGCGATCGTGCGGTCGAGCCGGACGCCACGGCCGCATCCTACTTCCTGGCGCTGCCGCTGCTCGTCGGCGGACGCGTCACCGTTCCAGGGCTCGGCGCCGACTCGCTCCAGGGCGATCTCGCCTTCACCGGCGTCCTCGCCGACATGGGAGCGCGCGTCGACCTCCGGCCCGACGGCATCACCGTCGAGGAGGGGGAGCTCCGCGGCGTCGAGCACGACTTCCGCGACATCTCGGATACGTTCCTCACCGCTGCGGTGCTCGCCCCGTTCGCCTCTTCGCCGAGCGTGATCACCGGCATCGAGCACACGCGGCGGCAGGAGAGCGACCGCGTGGCGGCGGTGGCGCACGAGCTCTCCCGACTCGGGGCGCGGGTGGAGGAGCGTCGGGATGCGCTGGTGATCCACCCGTCGCGGCTCCACGGCGCGGACGTCGAAACCTACGGCGACCACCGGATCGCGATGAGCTTCGCGCTCGTCGGTCTCCGCGTCCCGGGAGTGCGCATCCGCGACCCGGGTTGCGTGGCGAAGACCTTTCCCGACTACTTCGAGCGGCTCGGGCGACTGATCGGAGACCGCTGATGGAGCGCCGCGGTCTGATCGTCGCGATCGACGGCCCCGCCGGGGCGGGGAAGAGCACCGCCGCGCGCGCTCTCGCGCGCCGTCTCGGTTACCGCTACGTCGACACCGGCGCGATGTACCGGGCGGTCGCCCTGGCAGCGATCGAGCGCGGCCTGGACCTCGACGACGCCGGTGCCGTCGCGGAGGTGGCCGGCGCCGTCGCGATCGGGTTCGAGACGGACGTCGATGGGGAGCAGCGCGTGCTCCTCGACGGTCGTGACGTGACCGCGGCGATCCGCACCGAGGCGGTGGGGCAGGGCGCGTCGAAGGTGTCGGCGCACGCCGGCGTTCGCGAGCGTCTGGTGGCACTCCAGCGCGAGGTCGGCGGGACCGGCGGCGCCGTGCTCGAAGGCCGGGACATCGGCACCGTGGTGTTTCCCGGCGCCGACGTGAAGTTCTTCCTCGAAGCATCGCCGACCGCGCGTGCCGAACGACGGCGTCGCGAGCTCGAGGCTCGCGGAGCGAGCGCGAGCCTCGCGGACGTGATCGGCGAGATGGAGGAACGCGACCGGCGTGATTCGACGCGCGCTCACTCCCCGCTGCGCTGCGCCGACGATGCGGAGCGCGTCGATACGAGCTTCCAGGGCGTAGACCAGGTGGTCGCGGATCTCGAATCGAGAGTACGCCGCGTGCTCCGCGAGAGAGCCTGACGCCTGGCGGATCCGTGGCCGAAGCGCCGCGTGCTCGGCGCCGGGGCCGCGTGCGATCCGCGCGACCGCCGCGATGAACGCGCCGACGCTGCCGCCGGAGCGGCTGGACAGAATCACGACAGGCTTGAATCCCTGGAATGACGGTTGTAAGGGAGTGAGATCATTCTGCCTGTCCCGAACCCTCCCACACAAGTCGGCTCCGGATCACCGGGCAGACGCAGAGCCAGCGTCGGGTATCTCCACGAAAGGGGCCCCCTCTAGGATGGATCAGGACAAGCCGAAACACGAAGACGCCGAACGGAGCGATGAGGACTTCGGGGCGCTCTTCGAAGACAGCTTGCGCACGGTGAAAGCGGGCGAGGTGGTGCGCGGCCACGTGGTGCAGGTGACGCGTGACTTCGTCACCGTCGACATCGGCTACAAGTCCGAAGGGCAGATCCCGCTTTCCGAGTTCATCGCGCCCGACGGTACGATCGAGGTGACTCCCGGACAGACGGTCGACGTCTACGTGGAGTCGAGCGACGGCGAGAACGGCACGATCAATCTCTCCCGCTCGCGCGCCGAGCAGCTCAAGGTGTGGAGCGAGCTCGAACGGGCGTTCCGCGACACGACGTTCGTGGATGGCACGATCGTCGGCCGGGTGAAGGGAGGGCTCAAGGTGGATGTCGGCGTGGCGGCCTTCCTTCCGGGCTCCCACGCGGACATCCGGCCCGCTCGCAACCTCGACCGCTACATCGGCCAGCGCGGCAAGTTCGCCATCCTGAAGTTCAACCGCTCCCGAGGAAACGTCGTCGTCTCCCGCCGATCGGTGATCGAGCACGAGCGGGAGATCCTCAAGGCCGATACGCTGAAGGTGCTCGAGGAAGGCGTGATCCTCGAGGGAGTGGTCAAGAATCTGACCGACTACGGTGCGTTCGTGGATCTCGGCGGTATCGACGGGCTGCTCCACATCACCGACATGTCCTGGGGCCGCATCAGTCACCCGGCGGAGGTGGTGAAGGTCGGCGAGAAGGTGAAGGTCGCCGTCCTCAAGTACGACCCCTCGCGCGAGCGGGTGTCGCTCGGCATGAAGCAGATCCTGCCGGATCCCTGGAACGACGTCGGCGACCGCTACTTCCCCGGAATGCGGGTTCCCGGCCGGATCGTCAGCCTGACCGATTACGGCGCTTTCGTGGAGATCGAGAAGGGCATCGAAGGCCTCGTCCACGTGTCGGAGATGTCCTGGACGAAGCGCGTGAACCACCCGCGCGAGGTCGTGAACGAGGGGCAGGACGTCGAGGTGCAGATCCTCGACGTGGATCCGAATCACCGGCGGATCTCTCTGGGGCTCAAGCAGACCGCGCCGAATCCCTGGGAGGTCGTGCGCGCGAACCACCCGGTGGGTTCGCGAGTCCACGGCAAGGTGAAGAGCATCACCGACTTCGGCGTCTTCGTCGGCGTCGCGGAGGGGATCGACGGCCTCGTGCACGTCTCGGACCTCCACTGGACGAAGAAGGTCAAGCACCCTTCCGAGCTCTACAAGAAGGGCGACGAGGTCGATGCCGTCGTGCTCGCGGTCGACGTCGAGAACGAGCGCATCTCCCTCGGCATCAAGCAGCTGATCGCCGATCCGTGGCAGAGCTTCGACGAGCGGCACCCGACCGGATCGCGAATCCGCGGCAAGGTGACCAGCGTCGCGGACTTCGGTGTCTTCGTCGAGGTCGAGGAGGGCATCGAGGGCCTGATCCACGTCTCGCAGCTCTCGACCGAACGCGTCGACCGACCGCAGAGCCTCTTCAAGGTAGGCGACGAGGTCGAGGCCGAGGTGATCAGCACCGACGCCAAGGAGCGGCGCATCGGCCTCTCGATCAAGGCGCTCCGGCACACCGAAGAGCGCGAAGAGGTCGAATCCTACCTCGAACGGGAGCGGCAGAACTCCCGCTTCTCGTTCCGCGACATCCTGAGCGAGGACCTGCCGCTGGATCGCGACGAGGAACGGAAAGAAGCGGACTCGAAGAAGGCCTGAGTGATGCGCTGGCTCGGGCGGCTCATCAGGCGCATCCTCACCGCCGGGTTCGTCCTCCTCCTGCTGCTGCTCGCCGTCGCCGGCTACGAGTACTTCACCGGCAAGGGCGTCGGCTTCCTCGGCGAGAACGCGGTCGCCGTCGTCTACGTCGAGGGAGAGATCGACGATCCGCAAGACGTGGTCGACACCATCGATCGCGTTGCCGAGAGCGAGGGGGTGCGTGCCATCGTCATCCGCATCGACTCGCCGGGCGGGGCAGTTGCGCCTTCGCAGGAGATCTACGACGCGATCGTGCGGGCGCGCGAACGCAAGCCAGTGATCGCGTCACTCGGGACGATCGCCGCCTCGGGAGGGTACTACGTGGCCGCGGCGTGCGATCGGGTGGTCGCCAACGCCGGCACGCTCACCGGATCGATCGGGGTCCTCATGCAGGTCGGCAACGTCGAGGAGCTGCTGAAGAAGATCGGCGTCGCCGGAACGATCCTCAAGGCCGGCAAGTTCAAGGACATCGGCTCGCCGGTCCGAGCGATGACTGCCGAGGAGCACGACCTCCTCGTCGGGCTGCTCGAGAACGTTCACGAGCAGTTCATCGCGGCGGTGGCGAAGGGCCGGCGCCTCGGGGTCGACGCCGTGCGGGCGGTCGCGGATGGCCGTGTGCTCACCGGCGAGCAGGCGCTGGAGCACGGGCTGGTCGACCGGCTCGGCGGCCTTCGCGACGCGCTCGACCTCGCGGCCTCGGAGGCGGGGATCGAGGGCGGGGCGCGGCCCATCGAGTTCCGCGAGCGCTCGGCTCCGTGGTGGTGGGAGGTGCTCGGGCGGGTGCTGGTCCCGCCGCAGCAGCACGGCACCGGCCTCAGGTTCCTGTACACCGGACCCCCTCCTCCCGCTTGACAGCGGGCACTTCGCTCGGCGAGGAGTCGTCCGCCGAAACGTCCCAGCAAACCGGCCGGGGGTGGGCGCTCTCGCGAGGCGCGTTCGGGGAGAGGACCATGACGAAACGGGATCTGATCGACGAGGTGGTGAGGCAGTATCCCCGCTTCGCGCGCCGCGACGCCGAGATCATGGTGAACGCGGTGTTCGACAGCATGACCGAGGCGCTGCAGCGCGACGACCGCATCGAGATCCGCGGCTTCGGCAGCTTCGTCGTCAAGCACCGCCAGGCGCGGGAGGGTAGGAACCCGAAGACGGGCGCCGTCGTGTGGGTCTCGGCGAAGCGCGTCCCGTTCTTCAAGGTCGGCAAGGAGCTGAAGCTCCGGGTCGACGGCAAGCCCGATCCCGCGGCCGGCGACGGCGGCGCCTCCGAGCTCCAGGAAGGCTGATCTCCGGCGGCGCCGCGGTCGTGCGGTGCCGCTCGACGGAGGTCGCGTGGCGAACCAAGCCGCGGCGCTCGACGGTGCGCCTGCGGCCCTGGTTGCCGCGCTCCGACCGCGCTCCTATAATCCGATCGATTTCTCCTTCGAGGTGGTGCGTGTCGACGACTGCGACGATGACCTTGGGAGACCTGAAGCGCGAAGGCGTGCGTCCGCTCGCCGTACGAGACGAGATGCGGAAGAACCTGATCGCCCGCCTCGAGGGGAATGCGCCGCTCCTCCCGGGAATCGTCGGGTACGACCAGAGCGTCGTCCCCGAGCTCGAGAACGCGATCCTGGCCGGGCATCACATCGTGCTGCTCGGCGAGCGCGGTCAGGCGAAGAGCCGGATCATCCGCAGCCTGGTGAACCTTCTCGACGAGCGGGTACCGATCGTCGGCGGATGCGAGATCAACGACGATCCGTACCGGCCGATCTGCAAGCAGTGCCGCCGGCGGAGCGAAGAGCTCGGCGACGAGCTGCCGGTCGTCTGGCTTCACCGCGACGAGCGGTACGGCGAGAAGCTCGCCACCCCGGACGTATCGATCGCCGACCTGATCGGGGAGATCGATCCGGTCAAGGTGGCGGAGGGCCGTTACCTCGCGGACGAGGAGACGATCCACTACGGGCTCGTACCGCGTACGAACCGCGGCATCTTCGCGATCAACGAGCTCCCCGACCTGACCGAGAAGGTGCAGGTCGGTCTCTTCAACTTGATGGAAGAGAAGGACGTGCAGATCAAAGGCTTCCGCGTCCGCCTGCCGCTCGACCTGGTGATCGTGGCGAGCGCGAATCCCGAGGACTATACCAGCCGCGGGCGGATCATCACTCCGCTGAAGGATCGCTTCGACGTCCAGATCCGCACGCACTATCCGAAGCGCGTCGAGGACGAGATCGCGATCATGGAGCAGGAGGTGACCTTGCGGCAGCTCGAGGGCCGGCCGCTCCGGGTGCCGCCGTTCCTGAAGGAGATCATCGCCCAGCTGACGATGGAGGCGCGGGGCTCGAACGAGATCAATCAGTCTTCGGGCGTGAGCGTGCGCGTCTCGATCAACAACTACGAGAGCGTGCTCTCGAACGCCGAGAAGCGGGCGGTGCGTCTGAGAGAATCCGAGGTCGTGCCGCGGCTCTCGGATCTGCCGAGTCTCTTCGCCTCCACCTCCGGCAAGATCGAGCTCGAGTACGTCGGTGAGGACTTGAAGGAGGAGGACCTGGTCGAGCGGCTGCTCAACCGGGCGCTGCTCAAGATCTTCGACCGCTACGTGAAGATCGACGATCTGAAGCGCGTCGTCGACTACTTCGAGGGCGGCTGGGGTGTGGAGATCTCCGACGGGATGCCGGCCGAGGAGTACATGGAGGGCATCCGTGCGATCCCGGGGTTCCGCGAAGCGATCCACGCGCTCGGCCCGTTCGAGAGCCCCGGCTTGATGGCGGCCGCCGCGGAGTTCCTGCTCGAGGGCTTGCACCTCCACCAGAAGCTGAACAAGGAGCAGGAGGGAAGCCGTTACGTGTACCGCGCCTGAGGCGCGCGAACTCCGCCGGCCGGTGCACCTTCGTGTTTCGTAGCCGCTTCACGCGCTGGGACGGAACACAGCGGGTCCAGCTCGCTCCGGCGCGCGTCTTCGAGAAGCTCTCGGAGTACCTCTCGTTCACCGACGACCTGCAGCAGGCGATGGATTGGCTCGCCCGCCAGGGGATGGAGTGGGACGATCTCCGCGTCGTCGGTCTCGACGAGATCCTCGAACAGCTCCGCGAGGAGATGCGCCAGCGCTATCGGGACTTCAACCTCGACCACGCGCTCGACGAGATCCGCAAACGGCTCGGAGAGATCGTCGATCGTGAGCGAGAGACGCTCTCCGAGCGCACGGGCGAGGAAGGGATCGGCGAGAAGCTCGCCGCGCTCGACGCGCTCCCGCCGCGGCTGAGCGAGGCGATCGATCGGCTCCGCTCGTACGACTTCGAGAACCCGGGGGCGAAGCAAGCGTTCGACGAGCTGATCGGCGAGCTCGACGACGTGCGTGACCTCGAGGAGTTCGCCCGCCGTTACGGGGATCTCTTTCAGGGGCGGGAGTCTCTCGGCTACGGCGATGCCGTCGAGCTGATGCGCGAGATGGAGCGGCTGAAGAAGCTCGAAGAGGACCTCTTCTCCGGCGACCTCAAGTCGCTCGATCTCGGGGACCTGCAGCAGCTCCTCGGCGAGCGCGCGTCGCAGGACCTGCGGACGCTCCGGCAGGCGATGGAGATGATCGCCACCTCGGGCTACGTGACGCGGCAGGGCGGGCGCGACCGCTTGTCGCCGAAGGGCGTTCGCAAGATCGGCGAGCTCGCGCTCCGCGACATCTACCAGAGCCTTCTCGGCGAGCGCCTCGGCACGCACGCGATCGACAAGCGCGGCCCGGTGGAGGTCCGCCCGGACCTCACGCGCGCCTACGAGTACGGGGACGCGATGCACATCGACCTCGGCGCGACGCTGAAGAAGGCGCTCGCGCGCCGTCCGGGCACGCCGCTCGCGATCGAGCCCTCGGACTTCGAGGTCTATCTCACCGAGGCGACGACCACGGCGTCGACGGTGCTCCTGCTCGACATGAGCTGGTCGATGAGCTGGGAGGGGCGCTTCGCGGCCGCGAAGAAGGTGGCGCTCGCGCTCGAGAGCCTGGTGCGCTCGCGGTACCCGCGGGACTACCTCGGCATCGTCGGCTTCTTCACGCGCGCCGTCGAGCTCAAGCTGAAGGATCTCCCCGAGGCGTCCTGGAACATGGGCGACCCGTTCACGAACCTCCAGGACGGCCTGCGTCTCGGGGCGGAGCTCCTCGCACGGCACCCGAGCCGCAACCAACACATGATCGTCATCACCGACGGCCAGCCGACGGCGTATTTCTCCAAGGGCCGCCTCTACTGCGAGTGGCCGCTCTCCTTCGGCGGCATCAGCATGCGGGCCGCTGCGGAGACGCTGAAGGAGGTCGAGCGCGTGACCCGCCGCGGCGTCGTCATCAACACCTTCATGCTCGACGACAGTCCGGCGCTTCGCGGCTTCGTCGAGCAGATCAC
>JAXDLK010000022.1:0-11978 GCA_034666665.1 Candidatus Binatota bacterium | reverse complement strand
TCTGTTGGCGTTCTGGACTCGGGGGGGTGGCTTCGCGGGGCATGAGTCAAAGCCTACCACCGAGCATCTCACCCGCACATCGATCGGAGGTGGCCCTCGCCTTCGACGCGCGCTGCGCCGCCGGCTGTAGCCGCTGACGGCGGAAGCCCGGCGTCGAGCCTCGCAGTCGTTCGCGACCTGTAAATGCGACGAGGATGGGAAGCCACGTGAGCGGATCCGCCTACCCGTGGACGCCTCGGCCTCTCGTTCGCTTCGCGGCCCGTTCCAGAGCGTCGGTGTCTCCGGACGGCATCGAATGGTGCTCGTCAGACGCCGCGCTCGCGTTCGATTCGCTAGATCACCCCTCGCTCGCGGAGGCCCGGGAGCTCGGAAGGCGAGATCCCGATCGCGGCCAGAACTTCGTCGGTATGCTCACCGAGCGTCGGGGGTCGTCGCACGGGAAGCTCCGGTTCGAGCTCGGAGAACCGGAGCGGCGTACCGAGCACCTTGATCGGTCCGCGCTCCGGGTAGTCGCTGTCGTTCAGCATGTTTCGCTCGGCGAGCTCCGGATCGAAGGCGACCTCGTCGACGGATCGGACGGGCGCGCACGGAATCCCGCGGCTCGCCAAGAGCTCGACCAGCTCGTCGCGCTCGTGGTGCACGGACCATGAAGCCACGATGCCGTCGATCTCGTCGACGGCGAGCGATCGCCGCGATGGCGAGTCGAAACGTGGATCCGCTTCGAGGTCCGGGCGGTGCATGAGCTCCACCAGCGCCCGCCAGTGCGAATCGGTGAGGCAGAAGATCGAGATCTCCCCGTCCTCCGTCGGATAGTGGTTGGACGGGGCGATGCCGGGATGTCGATTCGCGATCCGCTCCGGCGATGATCCCTCGAACGCGAGAGCGAGATTCCGCGTCATCGCCGGGACGCAGACGTCGTGCATCGCCACTTCCACCTTCTGCCCCCGCCCGGTGCGGTCTCGAACGCGAAGGGCGGCGAGGATTCCGGCGACGAGGTGGATTCCCATTCCCATGTCCACGAACGTCGCCGGCGTGCGGACCCCCGGTCGATCCGGATAGCCGGTCGCGCTGACCATGCCGCATGCGGCCTGTACCGTGTAATCGGTGGCGCCGAGCTTCGACCAGCGGGAGTCGGAACCGTAGCCTCTCCCCGCGGCGTAGACGAGTCGCGGGCAACGATCGACGAGCTGCGCGTAGCCGAATCCCAGATCCTCCATCACGCCTTCGAGGTAGTTCTCGACGAGGACGTCGCTCGTCTCGAGGAGGCGGATCAGGATGTCACGCGCCGCCGGATGCTTCAGGTCGAGGGTGACCGAGCGCTTGTTCGCGTTCAGCATCAGGAAGGCGTAGCTCACGCCGCCACCGCCCGGCGTGCGAAGATACTCGCCGCGACCCGGCGGCTCCACCTTGATCACGTCCGCGCCGAGGAAGGCGAGCTGCGACGTGCAGTACGGCCCGGCATAGACCTGCCCGAGATCGACGACGCGAATGCCTTCGAGAGGAAAGGGACCGTTCATGGGGGCGGCAGATCCTCCGGCGCGCCGGCCGCGTAGGTCCTCATGGCGAGGGCGCGCCGTGACTCACGCACAGGGTGGAGCGGCTGTCGCATGAGTCGAGTCGCGAGGCGGCGTCAGGCGGCGCGTGCGCGAGCGGGTTCGAGGACGAAATCGTAAGACAGTGTGTAGTACGGGCCGGACGCGCCCTTCCGGCGAATTTCGGCGGGATCGTCGTGGAGCACCGGCTCGACGATCAGCGACGGCTTGACCGCCCCCTCGACGACGTCGGAATCGATCCGCGGATCGCTCTTCAGGAAGAGCTGCGTGGTCAGTGGTCGATGTCCGGGAGACTCCACCTTCATGTGAAGGTGCGCCGGCCGCCAGGCGTGGCGGTCGAGCGCCGCCAGGAGAACTCCGGTGGGCCCGGCCTTCGGGATCTCGTAGGATCCCGGCAGTCGAGTCTCGACCTCGAATCTTCCGTCATCGCCGACGGCGACCCGCCCGCGGAGGTTGTAGGGCGCCTCCTTCTCCGGGATGTTCGCGTGCGAGTAGCGCCCGTGGCTGTCCGGCTGCCAGAGATCGAGGATCGTCCGCGGAAGCGCGTTGCCTTCCGTCGAGCGGACCGTGCCCGAAAGCACGAGAATCGGCCCCGGTTCATCCGCACGGTGGGGCAGCACGCAAGGCGAGTCGAGCTCGGGGGCGTCCGGCACGTAGTACGGTCCCTCGATCGTGGTCACCGTGCCGGGGCGTCCTCGGTTGTCGACCTCGTCGACGGTGACCTCGAGGAATACGTCGCAGAAGAGCGGCATCTCGCCTGCCGTTCCCAGCTCGCTCAGGAACGCGACCGCGCGCCGATACTCCTCGTGCGTGATCCGGTTCTCCCGAATGAAGCTCCGAAGCGTGTCCATCAGTCGATCGAAGACCTCGTTCAGCCTGGGGGCTTCGGCACCGCGTTTCGACGCGTTCATCATCGTGCTCCTTTCCCGATCGTTGTACTCCCGACGTATCGCGCGAATCGGCGCGGGATGTACAGAATCCGCGTCGATGCGAGCTCGCTCATTTCCCTCGCGAGATCTCCCCGAACCGCGGCGGCGGCGTGAGCTTGACCTCGGCCTTGAGCTCGGCGCGGAGGATCGCCACGATCGCGGCCTCGACCTCGGCCGCTCGCCCTCCGAGGTCGCCGCGGTGAGCAGCGACGAAGCGCAGGACCTCGCCGAGCCAGTGGTCGAGGCGCTCGCGGATGGCTTCGAGCTCCGCGCTCGACACGCGCGGCTGGTCGAGCGCCGCCTCCGGTCTCGCGGGAGCGAGGCTTCGGGCGTCGCCGAGAAGGCGCTCGACCTCCGACGCGAGCTCGAGGCGGGCGGCGGCCTCGGCGTGAAGGCGCGCCGTGCTCCATTCGACGCGTGTCTTCAGGTTCCCGAGCAACTCGATCGCGCCGTGCAGCTGACCGCGCGCGAACTCGTCATCGAGTCGCGGCAGGACTTCGGCCTCGAGCGCCTTCAGCACCGAGTCGAAGATCCGCTCGAGCGAGTTCGTCACGTTGCCGCTCCGATCACCGACTCGAGCTGAAGGCAGAGCCGCGGCACGTGAACGCCCATGACGCCGAGACGAAGGTCGTCGTAGCGTCCGTCCTCGAAGCAGCGGGCGGCGCCGATGTGGATCACCGCGAGCTTCATCGTGCCGAACGCTTCCCAGAACCGCACGCGCTCCGGCGGCACGGGAATCCCGGCGAGCTCCTCGTAGCGCGCGTACAGGCGCTCGCGCTCGATCAGATGGCACATGTAAGGCGAGCGGCCGCGGAAGCTTCGGAGGCAGATCCAGCCGAGGTCCTCCAGCGGGTCGCCGAGGTGGACGAGCTCCCAGTCGAGGATCGCCGTCAGGCGCGCGTTCTCCTCGAGGAAATTCCCGGTGCGATAATCGCCGTGGACGACGCTCACGCGCGGAGCCGGCGCGCAGTGATCGCGGAGCCAGGCGAGCCCCCAATCGAGCATCGGGTGCGCGCGAAACGCCCAGCGCGCGAGCTGCTCTTCCCAGAACTCGATCGCCACGCGCGCCGCCGACTCCTCGGTGACGGCGCCGAGCCGTTCGAGCGGCGTGCCCCGCCACTCGAAGCGATGAAGCGCGGCGAGCGCGGCGACGAACTGCTCGGCCAGGGCCTCGCGAGCCGCCGGCGGAAATGCCTCGCGGCCTTCCGCGACCCACGGGAGCGGCGCCTCCCCGGCGACCTTCTCGCAGATGAGGAACGGCGCGCCGAACGGCTCCGGGTCGTCGCTCCACCAGAACGGGCGAGGCACCGGCACACCGGAGCCGTGCAAGACCTCGAAGGCGGCGAACTGGGGAAACGGGTCGTAGGGAGCGAAGAGACCGGTCGGCGGGCCGATCCGCAGGATCAGCGGCTCGGTCCTCGCGCGCCGAGCGTCCGTCCAGCTCGCCTCGAAGCCGTACGTCACCCACGAGAAGCCGACCGTGTATCTCTCGAGCCCCGCGATCTCGACGTCCGTCCCGAGAGTGCGCGAGAGATACGCGACGAGCTTCGGTTCTACCGTTCGCTCGTCGAGCTCGACGGTCGTTCCCACTGCTCGCTCGGCCCGCTCAGATGCCGGAGGCGACCTCGTAGATGCCGAAGCCGCTGCCGAGGTCGGAGTCGAACCGCACGAGGTGGTCGTTCAGCCCGGCGACCTCCGCCACCAGCGCCGGCTCGGTCGTCTGCCACCGATCGGACTCGGTGACCAGGCCGCCGCGCGGCTTCCCGTGCGCGAACCCCTTCCATCCGCCGTACCCGCCGCCGCGAAGATAGATGGTCGCCGAAGGCACGCTCGCGCGGAGCTCGACGCTCTGGCCGTCCTCGGTCGCGAGCTTCGCGACCACCCCGCGAAAGCGGTCGCGATCGTCCCACTCGAGCCGGCGTTCCACCGATACGACCTTCTCCTCGCCGGTACGCGTGGCGAGGCCCGCGCCGAGGAGATGCGGCCCACGGCTACCCCCGCCGGCGAGCATGTAGAAGACGGCGTGGTCGCCGATGCGGCCGAGCACCCAGTCGTGCCAGCCGAGCGTCGGGTGAGGCGGCTCCTTCGGCGGCTCGTTGCCCGCTCCGGGGCGAAGGCCCCAGGAGCGGTCGCGGATACCGAACCAGGCATCGGGTGAAAGCTCCCGCGCGACACCGTCGACGACGATCCGACCCGACACCCGCCCGACCTGCACCAGGTGCGTCATGTCGAGCACCGCGCCCGTCCGCCGCGACACGCGGTGCATCCGGCCGGGGTCGATCGGCGCGAGGTCGCCGTCGAACTCGATGTCGTACGAGAATCCGGACGCGTTCTCGCCGAGCCGCGCGCGCCAGCGGCGAAGCGGCTCGGCGACCTCCGCCGACAGCGGACCGGCCTCGAGCCGGCTCTCGCTCCATCCGCCCTCGCGCGACACACGGAAGTTCCGCTGCGTCGTCCCGTCGACGAGCACGGAGAATCCGTCGACGACGCCGGGCTGCGCATAGGTGCCCATGCCGAGCGACAGCGTCGGTCCGCCGCCGGACGAGTGCACGTTCATGTAGAAGCGATCGAACCAGTCGGGCTGATCGGCGAGTGGAGCGTGCGCGAAGAGATCGTCCCGAGCGTTCGGCATCGGCGGATGCTGTCGCAGAAGCCGAGCGAAATGCAAGGTGGGGAGCGACCCTGCTTCGATGACGTCCCGCCGGTTCGCTCGGGCCCGCCGACGAGAGTGGGAACCGAGAGGAACGTCAGGAATCGGAGTCGGGCTCAGCCGAGGAGCTCGAGCCCGCGCTCGAACATCCGTGGCGCCGAACGAGCCGTCGTCTCCCACGCGGGATCGTGACGCTTGCCGCGCCGGTGAAGCATGATGTTGAAGCAGGTGATCACGCCGAACCGGTACGCGGCGAAGGCGCGAAACCAGCTCATTCGAGCGCGGTCGAGCGGCTGGCCCGCCGCCTCCTCGTACGCGTCGAGGATCTCGTCAGGATCGAGCGGAGCGTCGAACATCAGCTGACCGTTCGCCCATGCCGACGGGTCGGAGAAGAAGCAGACCCAGCCGAGGTCCAGGAGCGTCGGCCCGCAGAGCGCGATTTCCCAGTCGATCAGCGCCGCCACTCCGTCGTCGCGGAACATCACGTTCGCCCAGTGAAAATCGCCGTGTACGCAGCCGACGGGCGCGTCGCCGGGGATCGACCCGCGAAGCTTCGCACGTAGCTCGGGACCCCGCGCCACCACGGCCGGATCCAGGGTCGGACGATCGAGCAGATGATCGAGCCGCTTCATCTCTTCCTCGAGCGGCTGTGGCTCGCCCCAGGCGAGTCGCCGCTCTCGCCAGTCCACCCGATGCAGGGCGGCGAGCACGCGCACTCCATCTCGCGCCAGCCGGCGGGCGTGGTCGGCGGCAATGTCGGATCGGTCGACCAGCTTGAACCCGTCGACCCAGGCATCGACGAAGTACGGCCGGTCGAAGAACTCGGCTTCGTCGCCGTACCAGAGGATACGCGGCACCGGCACGTCGGTGTTCGCGAGCGACTCCATGATCCGCGCCTGACGTACGATGTCCGCCGGACCGGCGATGCGCACCGCCGGGGGAGCCACGCGCAAGACGAGCTTTCCCGCGGGTTCCGCGCCGGTGCGGCTCCGTTCCAGGAGGAAGCTGTAGCCGAAGCCGGCATGGCCGGGCAGGGCGCGGAGATCGGTAACCTTCGCGCCATCGTCGCCGGTCTTCGCGCGCACCAGCCTCGTCAACGCCTCGATCAGGTTCGCAAGGTCATCCACGATGTCGATCTTGGTGCCGCGCCCGGCTCTTCTCGACGCCGAGCACGGCGCTCTCCGTCGTAATAGAGAGAGACTCGGCGCAGCGCCACCGACGATCGACCGGCGCGGAAAAAGGGGTCGGGAGTCTTTACCTGCCGGTCAGCGGCCGCTGGTTAGCCTGACCGATCGAAAAACACTCCCTACCCCTTTTCGGTCAGGCCGGCGGGCCGTCGGCTCCATCGTCGCGGAACGCCTTCGCGAACGCTTGCCACGCGCCTTCCGAGTCCTCCGCGCGGATCGGGAAGTAGAGAGACACGCGGTCGAGAACGCCGGCGTAGCGCTCGCGGATCGCCTTCGGCAACGCGGATGGCTTCTCGATCACGCCGACGGCTTCGACGACGTCGTCGGGAACGAGCTTCGCCATCGCGGCCCATTCGCCGCGCCGCGCGAGGTCGGAGAGCTGACGCGCGACGTCGCCATGGCCGAGGTGCTCGAGCACCGGACGATAGGTCGGCGTCGAGCCGTAGAACGAGATCTGCCGCCGGACTTCTTCGATCGAACGATCCCGATCGGCCTGCGTCTCACCCGTCGCCGCGAAGATCGGTGAATAGAGCTGAACGTCCGAGCGCTGCCGGCCGGCGCGCGCGGCGCCTTCCTCGATCGCCGGGATCACCAGCTCGCGAAGGTACGAGACCGTGTGCAGCGGATGCACGTGGAATCCGTCGGCCACCTCGCCGGCGGCGTGGCAGATCAGCGGGTTCACGCCGGCGATCCAGATCGGGATCCGCGGATGCTCGATCCGGCCGCCGCTGAACATCGGGTTCATCAGCGTGAACCGGTAGAAGCGCCCCTCGTACGACGGTTTCGCACCGGTCTGAAAATTGTCCCAGATCGCCCGCAGGCAGCGCACGTAGTCGACGAGCCGCGGGACGGGCGGGTCGTACGGCATCGAGTAGCGCCGCTCGACGTGGGCGCGCACCTGCGTGCCGAGGCCGAGATGGAAGCGCCCGCCGCTGAGCTTCTGCAGGTCCCACGCGGCCTGCGCCATCGACATCGGGCTTCGCGCGAAGGCGACCGCGATGTTCGTGCCGAGCGCCATCCGCGTCGTGGCGCGAGCGGCGAGCGCGACCGGCAGGAACGGATCGTGCCCCGCCTCGAACGTCCACGCGCCGTCGAAACCCATGCGCTCGTAGCTCTCCGCCTCATCGGCGGCTGCGGAGAGTCCTCGATGGCCGAGCTGTGTGTCGAGCTTCATGAAGTCCTCCGATTCCAAGCGGCGGCGGCCGCCGCGACATGCATTTTCAATCCGCGCGGTTCACCGCGGGGATCGTCAGCGACAGCGGCCGCGGGATCGCCGTGCGGTTGGCCGAGCATAAGAGGCGCCGGCGGATGAAACCAGCCGTCGCCGCTCCGAAGCTTCCGGCACCTCTGGTTGACGCTGATCTCCGGGCTGGCGTAGAGCGGCATCGAGGCGCGAGGCGCCCGGAGGAGCGGCGCGGGAGGAACGCGGTGAAGAAGAAGAAGACGACGACAAAGGGCAAGACGGCGAAGAGCGTGAAGGTGAAGGACTTGAAGCCTCGGAAGGACCCCAAGGGAGGGCGCCGCGGGAACACGGTCGGAGGCACCTGATCCTCATCTGTCGAGCGGCTTGCGGGCGCTCGCCGTTCGGCAAAAATATCGGATCAGCTTCGGGACGACGGCATCCGCGCCGTAGCGATCCTGAACGTGGGTCGCGGCCGCTCGGCCGAGCTCACGAAAGCTCGATGGCGAGCGCAAGACCTTCAGCGCCGTTTCGGCCAGCCCATCGACGTCGAAGAAATCCGCGAGCAAGCCGTTGCGACCGTGCGTGATCACCTCGCGAACCGGCTCCGTGTCGGAGGCGAGGACGGTGGCGCCGCACGCGAGCGCGCTGAAGAGCGACCAGGAGAGCGGAAACGGCGTCGTGAGATAGACGTGCAGATCGCTCGCATTGAACAGCTGCGCGAGACGAGGGCGGGGAAGCCAGCCGACGAAGCGGAATTTCGACAGATCGTAGGAGTCCTGCTTCAGCACCCACTTCTTGAAGCTCGACTGGCCGATCACGCGGGGGTCGGTGCTGTACGCCACTCGCTCGCGGCCGGCGACGACGAAGAGCACCTTCGGGTAGCGCTCGTAGATGCGTTTCGCGACTTTCATGAAGACGTCGAAGCCGCGCATCGACTCCATGCCGCGTGATGCATAGGTCACGATGCGCGTGTCGTCCGGGATCGCGAGCGAGCCGATTTGCCGTGGTCGCGTCGGCAGCCGCCGAAAGACGGCCGTATCGATGCCGTCGAAGAGGACCCGCAACTTCGATCGGTATTCCTTCGGGAACAAGCTCCGCTGCCAGCGGGTCGGCGAGTACCCCGAACGGCAATTCGCCAGGTCGGCGAGGAAAACCGCGTTCAAGGCACGGCGCCAGAAGCGAAACCACGGCGGCTTCTCGAAGTCCGTCCGGAAGAGCATGTCGTTCCGCTTCGTGTCCATGAAGTACTCGAAGTAGCTCACGATCGGACAGTCCAGCACTTCGGGGATCAGAAGGGTGGGGCCGAGTCCGGAATGACCGACGACGAGATCGGGTCGAACGTCGGGTCTTCCCTCGAGTACGCGCGCGACCCTTTGACAGTGGAGCAGGTGACGCGCGTAGACGCTCCTCCAGGGCATCGGCGCGGCCGGATGCGGATCCGGCGAGTAGTCGTAGTGCAGGTTTTCGATCGCTCCATGTCGACGGTTCGGCTGCGTCGAGACGAACGTCACGCGATGATCCTTCGATCGGGCCATCACCTCGGCGACGGGCGCGAATTGCGAGGCGTAACTCTGGTGAACGAAGAGGATGTGCATGCGACGCGCGAGCGTCCCAGATCCGATCGGTGCCGGCAACGCACACGGAGCGCGCGCGACGGAAGGCGAGGGCCGCGACGGAGGCGTGGCGTGCGCCGTCGGGCCTGCGCTGGCGCGATCTCTCGAATCGTTCTACGTGAGGTCGTCAGGCGCGGCCGCCGGGTGCCCGTCGATCCGAGCCCGGGATTCGTGCAGGAGAGACGCCATGGCTGAAGAAAGCTCGCGCGGGATCGGAGAGACGGCGCTCGCCGGTGCGGCGCGGATCTTCGTCGATCCCCGCGCCTATGCCGATCTCGAGTCGTGGCACGCTGCCGCCGCGCTCCTCCGTCGCGAGGATCCCGTCCATCGCGTCGAAGCTCCGGGCTTCGACCCCTTCTGGGCGGTCACCCGGCACGCGGACGTCGTCGAGATCGAGCGCCAGCACGACAAGTTCTGGAACACGCAGAACGCGGTGCTCTTCACGAAGGCGGCACAGGAGGCGCTGCGCTCCCGCGGCGGCGACGTGAAGAGCCTGATTCACATGGACGGCGCGGAGCATCGAGGCTCGCGCGCGATCACCAACGAGTGGTTCAAGCCGCAGAACCTGCGGCGTCTCGTCGAGGAGCGCGTCGGGGAGCTGTCGCGAAAGTACGTCGACCGCATGCTCGAGCTCGGGGGCGAGTGCGACTTCGCGGCGGACGTCGCTCTTCATTATCCGCTGCAGGTGATCATGAGCATCCTCGGAGTTCCGGAAGGCGACGAGGCGAGGATGCTCCGCCTCACGCAGGAGCTCTTCGGCGCCGAGGATCCCGACTTCGGACGCGCCGACGATCGCGGCGATTCGGTGCTCGCGACGCTCATGGATTTCTTCACCTACTTCAACCAGATGACGGCGGATCGCCGCGCGAATCCCACGCGCGACGTGGCCTCGACGATCGCCAACGGCACGATCGACGGCCGTCCCCTCGGCGACCTCGAGACGTTGAGCTACTACTTGATCGTCGCGACCGCCGGACACGACACCACGTCGAGCTCGCTCGCCGGCGGTCTCGAGGCGTTGATCCGCAACCCCGATCAGCTGCGCGCGCTGCGAGACGACCCAGGTCTGATCGACAATGCCGTCGAGGAGGTGATCCGCTGGGTCACCCCGGTTCGGCACTTCATGCGCTACGCGCAGCAGGACTACGTTCTCGGGGAGGCGCAACTCCGCGCCGGAGATGCTCTCCTGCTGTCGTATCTCTCGGCGAATCGCGACGAATCAGTCTTTGCGGAGCCCTTCCGCTTCGACGTGAGACGGCGAAACGCGGACGAGCACCTCGCGTTCGGCATCGGCGTCCACTTCTGTCTGGGCGCGCATCTCGCGCGTATGGAGCTCCGGGCATTTCTTCGTGAGCTGTTACCGCGGCTCGACGCGATCGAGCTCTCGGGACCGACGGAGTACACGGCTTCGACGTTCGTCGGCGGCCCGAAGCGGATGCCGATCCGCTATCGCGTGCGGCCGGCGCCGAACGGGGCCTGAGTCGATGCCGCTCCGGCGGTGAAGGCTCGCTCGCGAGCAGCTCGCCGCGAGCCCGCCGCCTCTTCCGTCGTTGCTCACGCGGCCGCGGCCGCGCTTGAAACCGCGGCCCGCGCATCGGTTGCGATGCGCATCGCACGCATTTGATGGAGCCGTGGGGAGGTGCCGATTCGATGTTCAAGAATTTGGCAAATCACCCGCAGTCGTGCTGCTGGATCAACAACCGCCGCGTCACAAAAACATCCGAGGCCAATGAATGCCGGCGCAATTGCTACGGCCCGGGTTTTGCTGAAACAGAAACTGCGCGACAGAAAAACTTCGGCGGCAACGTTTGAGCCCGTCGATGGACGAGCGTCTCATCCGGCGTTCCGGTGAGAAGCGAGAAACGTTCACGGCAGACTCGTTGCCAGTCGAGGCAGCGATGAGAACCGCATGCAATGTGTCCGATCCCCTAGGCACCGCTCTGCGCGGAGGTCGGACGGGATGACTGCCCGATGATCGTCTCGGTGAAAGCGTGGTTCCGATCATGGCTTACATGAGTCAAGCAGCGAGGTTCGATGACGAAGCGGCGGTGAGCCCGTATCGCCGCGTCTACGAGCTCTCACCGGAAAAACTGGAAGCGACGAAACCGAGTTCGCGAGTCCGCCGAGAAGTCGACCTTCGCGACGTCTGGCGGGTGCTCGTGAAGCACCGCGCGACGATCTTCGGCGTCCTGCTCGGCACCGTGGTGACGACCGCCTTCGTCGTGCTCACGCTTCCGCCGTATTACACGGCCACGGCGACGGTCCAGATCGAGAGGCAAGCACCGAAGATCGCCCCGATCGCCGACCTGGACGAGGCCGAGCCGCTGGCGGTCGACAAGTACGACTACTATCAGACGCAGTACAACGTCCTTCACAGCCGCACGGTGGCGGCACGCGTGATTCGCGGTCTGCGGCTCGACCGGGACGGTCGCTTCATCTCCCAGGAACCCACGTTCCTGTCGTCGCTGAAGGAGCGTTTCCACGACTGGTTTCAGTCGGCCGCTGCCATCGAGCGGCTGCGAAGCCCGATGGGAGTGGATCCGGAGCTGATCGACGATTACCTCGACATGCTGTCCGTCACACCGGTCCGGAACTCGCGCCTGGTGGACGTGAGCTTCACCAGCAGATTCCCGGATCTCTCGGTCGAGGTCGCGGCGAGGCACGTGGAGGAATACGTCAACGCGAACCTGGAGCAGCGCGTCGGAATGACGGCGAAGGCGAAGGAGCTCCTGGACACGGAGCTGGCCAAGGCCAAGGACCGTGTGGTCGCCGCCGAGGTCACGCTGAACGATTTCCGCAAGGCCAAAGGCGTCGTCAGCCTCGACGGTGGAATCTCCGACATCGTCACCACGCGCCTCGGCGA
>JAXDLK010000021.1:0-5905 GCA_034666665.1 Candidatus Binatota bacterium | reverse complement strand
CGAACGACCCCGCCGACGGCATCTCGTCCGGGGTGGATACCAACTCGACGGTGACGCTGACGTCCTTCGGCAGCGGGCCGAACGCGGTCGGTTACTCGGTGGTACAGGCGGAGGTACGGACGGCGCTCACCGGGCTCGTGTTGCAGCTGCCGGGTGTGATCACGCTTCCGGGCCCGACCGTCGATTTCCAGCCCTTCTCGGGGAACGCTCACAAGATCGATGGCGAAGATCAGAGCGCGAATGGGTGCTTCCCGACGATCGCGGTCTCCTCATCGCAGGCGCTCGCGCAGGTCAAAAGCGCGATCGCCAAGCGGTCGAGCGCGTACACCAGCTGCGACCCGGGCCAGGGTCCGCACCTGAGCGGAGGGAATGCGGTCGAGAACTTCGTGGAGAACACCTCGCTCACTCGCGCGAACGCCTACGAGCCGGACACGTTCAACCTACCCCCGCTCGGCAGTGGAGATCCACGATTGACGAGCGTTCCTCACCTGACGGAGCTCGTCCGCAAGATTCGCGAGATCGCCGACTACACGTCCCCAACCGAGGCCGGCTTCACCCTGGGGTCCGCGACGGACCCCAAGATCGTCGTGATCGACGGGGACTTCTCGATGTCGGATACCGGAAACGGGATCCTCGTCGTCACCGGAAAGCTGACGTTCGATGGCGCCGTCAACTACAGGGGTCTCGTCCTCGCGATCGGCGAGGGATCGGTGGTGATCGACGGCGGCGGCGGCGGATCGTTCAAGGGCGCCATGCTCGTCGCGAACACGGTCGAGCCTTGGGACGACGAAGGCAAGTGGGTCGGTATCCCTCACTACGCCGACAACGGCGGCGGCAATGCGCTCCAGGCCTACGACTCGAACGGCGCCCGGGGCTTTCCCGCCCGCGACTTCGCGCCGATCGAGGTCGTCTCCTACCACCCGCTGCGCTGAAGCCGGAAAACGTGATGTCCCTCACCTCCTCCATCGTCTCGCCGGCCGATCGCCTGCCGAGATCCGCGATCGCCGGGGTCACGTTCCTCGAGCTGATCGGGGCACTCGCGCTGCTGACGATCCTCTTCTCGATCGGCGTCTCGAGCTTTCAGACCGCGCGGCACGCGACCGCACTTTCGAGCGCCGTCGAGGTCGTCGGCGAAGTCCTCCTGCGCGGCCGCTGGATGGCGATCAACTCGGGCAGCCGCCGCATCGTCGTCGTCAGCCCGCCGTACAAGCTCTCGATCCAGGATCCGACGGGCAAGGAGCTCCAGTCCGCCGATCTCGGGATCTACGGCGTCAAGCTGTCGAGCGCCCCGACGGCGAAGCTCACCTTCGACGGACGCGGCTTTCTCTCGCCGACCAAGGCGATCTCGATCACGCTCACGAACCCTCAGGACGCGACCAAGACGGTCACGGTGTTGCCGCTCGGGAGGATTCAAGTGCTCTGATTCTCCGGTGGCGGCGCGTAGAATCGCGGCTGCATGGCAGTCCTCGTGCTTCACGTGCCGCCCGGACGGGCGCTCCGCATCGACCGGCTGATCGCGGACAGCGTACCCGGCCTCTCCCGCCATCGCGCTCAGTCGATGATCGCCGAGGGCAGGATTCGCGTCGACGGACGCCGCTGCCGGAAGGGCGACGCGATCTCCGGCGGGATCGACGTCGAGGTGGCGATCGAGGACCTCGCGGCCGCGCTGGTTCCCGAGCCCGATCCGCGCGTGCCGGTGCTCTACGAGGACGAATGGCTGGTCGCGCTCGACAAGCCGGCGGGAAGACCAGGGCACGCGCTCCGGCCCGAGGAGACGGGGACCGTCGCGAACTTCCTCGCTGCCGTCTACCCGGAGACGGCCTCCGTCGGCAGCAATCCGCTCGAGCACGGCCTCGCTCACCGCCTCGACACCGATACGTCGGGCGTGCTGCTCGCCGCGCGCACGTCCGCCGCGTGGCGCCATCTCCGCGCGCAGTTCCGCGAACGAAGCGTCGGCAAGCGGTACCTGGCGATCGTCGACGGCAAGGTCACCGGCCCGGGAGAGAGCCGCGAGCCGATCGACGACCGACGCGGCTCACCGCAGGTGCGGGTCGTCTCCGGGAGCGGTCGCGGTCGGAAGGCGATCACTTGCTGGCGGCCGCTCGTTGTCGGCGCCGAGCATACCCTGCTCGAGGTCGAGATCGAGACCGGCGTCCGCCATCAGATCCGCGCGCACCTGGCGGCTGCCGGGCACCCGGTGGTGGGTGACCGCGCGTACGGACACGGTGGAGAATCGGCGGCGCGACAGATGCTCCACGCCGCGTCGATCGAGATCACTCACCCGCAGAGCGGCGACCGGGCGAGGATCGCCAGCGCCCCGCCACCCGACTTCCTCGAGTGCCTGACGCGCCTCTTCGGGGACGTTTCACACATTGAGCACATTTCGTGCGTGCCTCGACCACACTGACGCGTGAGCAAATGTGCTCAATGTGTGAAACGTCCCCCTCACTCCCCTCACTCCGACCCGTCGATGTTGCTGTTGAAGGTGTAGGCGCGGACGGTGCCGTCCTTGTTGAAGACGACGTAGAGATCCTTCGAGCGCGTCGAGCCGAAGAGCGACCAGCGGTTGTAGACGTAGGTCCAGCTCTCGAAGCCGTTGTCGACGCCGGTACGGAACGGCTCGCCGAACATCTGCCGTACGTCCTTCTTGGTCGAGACGCCCTTCTCGATCCGCTCCACCGGCGACGAGGGGAAGTTCCGCCCGACGCTGGCACAGCTCGCGAGCGAGATGGCGAGGACGATCAACATACAGAACGCCCTGAACCCCTCTCCCGAGGATCCACATCCCCGTCTCTCCCCCTTGGGGAGAGACCGCGCGAAGCGCGAGAGAGGGGGAGCCGCACTAGCAAGACCTACTGAAGCGAGAGGTCGATCGCGTCCAACGTCAGTTCGCACGTTTTCCTCCGTCACCCGCGACGCTGGTACCGACGCCGCATCCTCCCGTCGCGCACGACACGCATCCTGGCTCGCCGCCTTCGTCGAGCTCGTAGCCGAACGGCTCGAGCCCGGCGAGATCCGTCCACCGGAGATCCCCGTCGACGCGCGAATCGCAGTGGACGCATCGCCGGACCTCGATCGCGCCGTCGCCGTCCGCGTAGGTGAGCACGTCGCGCCGGCACTCGCGGCATGCGGCCACGGCGAAGGCGTGGGATGCGGAACCCTCGTTCACCGCCGCCATCAGATCACCAGCGCTTCCTCGGCGACCGCGCTCGCGAATCCCATGCGCCGGAGCTCACCGCGGACCCGATCCAGGTGGGTGCCATCCCAGTACACGTGCCGGCAGCGGGGGCAGCGCCGGAACCTCGGCTGCGTCATCAGCACGTAGGCAGGAACCTCGTCTGCCACGGTTGCCGGCTCGGCGTCCACGGGCACCGCATTGCAACTGACGCAGCGGCTGAAGAGGCCGCCGAAGGGGTCGATCGCAAACGCGTCCACGACCTGCCGGAGCTGATCGCCGACGCGGTCGCGCTCGATGAAGAGGTGAGGCGGCGCGTCGGGGTCCTTGACGATCCGCCGGTCGCGAGTGAGCACCGTGCGTCCGCTCCGCCGCGCCTCGTGGACGAGCCCGCGACCCGAGAAGTTCGTGCCGTAGAGGACGTCGCAGCCGACGAGGCGAAGCCAGCGAGCGAGGCGGCCGAGCATCTTGTCGGCGACGAAGGACGGCGTCGGGTCGTTCGGCAACGCTTCTACGGCTCCAATTTGCGCCGGCCCCCGAGCGTAAAGTAGCCTTTCCATGAAGGCAAGCTCGTACATGCGCCCCATGCTCCGCATCGCAATCCTCGCCGGCTGGGCGGCCATGATGCTGGCCCTCCATCAGCGCGTCGGGGTCGCCGCGGTGCCGGCACCGATCGAGGGACGATGGCTCGACGAGATCGCCGTCTCGAGCCCGTTCACCCCCGGCGAGGGAGAAGCCGAGGAATGGTACGGCGTCTACCGCGAAGACCGGAAGGTCGGGGCCGCCCATCACCGCCGAGCCCGGCGTCCGGAGGGCTTTCACATCGAGGATCAGGCGGTCCTGAAGCTCACGATGATGGGCGCGCCGAGGCTCGTACGCACCCACCTCGCGGCGGAGACGGACGCGCGGCTCGCGCTCCGTCGCTTCGACTTTCACCTGCGCTCGGCGAGCGTGGACGTGACGCTCGCCGGCGAGGTCGACGCCTCGGGAGTGGACGTGACGATGCGCGCCGCGGGGTCCGAGCGGAAGTTCCGCATCCCCCTTCGCGCACCCCCGGTGCTGCCGCAGACGCTGCCTTCGATGCTCGCGCGGGAGGAGCTCGAGACCGGCAAGACGTTCCACTATCCCCTCTTCGATCCGATCACGGCCGAGTCGACGGACGCGGTCCTCCGCGTCGGTGCGATCGAGCGTCTGACGATCGACGGCACCCGCCGCTCGGCATTCCTCGTCACGCAGGAGTTCCGCGGCGCCACGTCCCGACTGTGGGTCGAGCCCGGCGGTCGCGTCCTCAAGGAAGAAGGCCCGCTCGGCCTGACGATGATTCGCGAGTCGCGCGTGCGTGCGGTCGCGCCGCTCGACTCGGGAGGGCTCGACGTCACCTCCACGGCGGCAATCCCGGTGAAGCGCGCGATTCGCGACGCGCGCGACCTTGCGCGGCTCGAGCTCGCCGTCGCGGGCGTTCCACCGGGTCGCGGGCTCTCGTTTCCGCCGCGACAGGTGGAGCTCGGCGATCGTCTGACGATCCGCCGCGAGGATCTCGCCTCCGCCGCCTCGTACCCGCTTCCGGCGGACGCCAAGCGGTTCGCCGCCGATCTCGCGCCGACCCCTTTCCTGCAGTCGGACGATCCGAAGATCCAGGCCCTCGCTCGCGAGATCACCGGGGGCGACCGAGACGCGCGGCGGGCTGCGGGGAAGCTCATGAGCTGGGTGTTCGAGAACCTGAAGAAGGTGCCGACGGTGAGCATCCCGTCGGCCCTCGAGGTGCTCGAGACCCGCCGCGGCGACTGCAACGAGCACGCGGTCCTCTTCGCCGCGCTCGCCCGCGCTGCGGGGCTGCCGGCGCGCGTCATCGCCGGCACCGTGTACATGCCGGGAATCGCCGACGACCCGGGCGCCTTCTACTACCACGCATGGGTGGAGGTCTGGCTCGGCGAGTGGATCGCCGCCGATCCGACGTTCGGACAGCTGCCCGCGGACGCCACCCACGTGAAGCTGCTCGAGGGCGGCCCCGAGCATCACGCGGATCTCGGGAGCTGGATCGGCCGGTTGCAATTCGAGGTGCGAGACTCCGGATGATCGACATCGAAGGACTCACCAAGCGCTACGGCACGTTCACCGCCGTCGACGACCTCACGCTCCGCGTCGAGCGAGGCGAGATCTTCGGCTTCCTCGGTCCGAACGGCGCGGGCAAGACGACGACGATCCGCATGATGATGGGTCTCTTGCTGCCGACCTGCGGATCGATCCGTCTCGGCGGACACGACCTCGCGACCGACGGGATCGAGGCGAAGCGCATCTCCGGGTTCGTGCCCGACCGCCCGTTTCTCTACGAGAAGCTCACCGCGCACGAGATCCTGCGGTTCTGCGCGGACCTCTACGAGCTCGAGCCGGCGATCGCCGAGCGGCAGATCGCCGATCTGCTCGACCTCTTCGATCTCGCGAGCTGGTCGGGCGAGCTGGTCGAAAGCTACTCGCACGGCATGAAGCAGCGCCTGGCCTTCTGCGCAGCGCTGCTTCATCAGCCGCGCATTCTGATCAGTGACGAGCCGATGGTGGGGATGGATCCGCGCGGCGCGCGTATGCTGCGCTCGCTGCTGCGCTCACTGGCGGAGCGCGGGGTGACGATCTTCCTCTCGACGCACAGCCTCGAGGTCGCGGAGAGCCTCTGCGACCGGATCGGCATCCTGCAGCGCGGCCGGCTGATCGGCGTCGGCACGCTGGAGGAGCTTC
>JAXDLK010000020.1:0-4636 GCA_034666665.1 Candidatus Binatota bacterium | reverse complement strand
TACAGCTCGATCTTCTTCCAGAACGCGAACAACTCGGTGCGCGTCACCGACGACTTCATGAACGCCGTGATCGACGACGGCGAGTGGACGACCCGCTACGTGACCACGGGCGAGCCGTCGCAGACCTTCCGCGCACGCGACGTCATGCGCCGAATCGCGGAGGCGGCGCATTTCTGCGGCGACCCGGGAATGCAGTTCCACACCACGATCAACGACTGGCACACCTGCCCGAACACGGGCCCGATCAATGCATCGAATCCGTGCGTCACCGGCGACACGCTGGTCGCGACGGCAGACGGGTGGCAGCGGATCGATTCGCTGGTGGGAAAGAGCGCACGCGTCGTCGGCGCCGACGGACAGCCGCACTTCGTGACGAAGATCTTCCCGACGGGGAGGAAGCCGGTTCATTCCCTGAAGACGCGCTCCGGATATCAACTTCGGATCACCGGCGACCACAAGGTGCTCACGGAACGTGGTGACGTTCCCGTCTCGGAGCTCTCCACGACCGACCGCATTCTGCTGCAAGGCGCGGGATTCGGCCGGCGGACGCTTTCCGAACGGCTCGCGCTCGCGGTCGGAGTTGCGGTCGGCGATGGATGCCTCACGCGCTCGGTGCACGCGAGCGGCGTTCAGGAGATCATCATCCTGACGATGGCGGCCAGCGAGGCGGGCGTCCTTCGCAAGATCGCAGCAGAGATCAACGAGGAGAAGGTGGCGCTCGCGGCGGCCGGTGGCGACGGGCGAAATCGTGCCCCGGTCAACGTTCGCGTCGGAGGGACCGGAAGCCGGCTGACGTTCTCGGCGCGTCAGGTCGTGCCGCTATTCAAGGAGCTGGCGGTTCTGGACCAAGGCTCGCAGCACAAACGCTTTCTGCCGGCGGTCTTCGACCTCGACAAGCCCTCCGTCGCAGGCGTGTTGCGAGGACTCTTCACGGCGGACGGCACCGTCGCGAACTACGGTGACAAGAGCCAGTACGTATCCCTGGATTCGTCATCGATCGAGCTCTTGCGGCAGGTACAGGTTCTGCTGCTGGGCTTCGGGATCAAGTCGAAGTCGTATGCGGATCGACGGGGAGGCGTGAGCACGTCCACGTTGCCCGATGGCGTCGATGGCCATCGCGAGTACCCCGTCGTCGAGATGCACTCGTTGCGGATCAGCCGCAGCTCGCGGGTGATCTTCGAGCGCGAGATCGGATTCGCCCCCGAGAGTCCCAAGGCGGCAGCATTGGCGGCGCTCAATGGAGGACTCGGCTCCTGTCGGGACCAGATGTCCGATCTCATCGAGTCGATAACTCCCGCCGGGGAAGAAGACGTTTTCGATCTGACGGAACCGGTCACCGAACACTTCGTCGCCAATGGGCTGATCGTCCACAACTGCAGTGAGTACATGCACCTCGACGACTCGGCCTGTAATCTGGCTTCGCTCAACTTGATGCGGTTCGTGCGCGAAGATCTCGAGTTCGACGTCGAGGCATTTCGTCACGCGGTCGACGTGCTGATCACCGCGCAGGACATCGTCATCGACAACTCGAGCTACCCGACCCAGGAGATCGAGAACAACGCGCGCGACTACCGCGAGCTCGGCCTCGGCTACGCGAATCTCGGCGCACTCCTGATGTCCATGGGGTTGCCGTACGACTCGGACGGCGGCCGTCAGTTCGCCGCGGCGATCACCGCACTGATGCACGGCGAAGCCTACCTGCAGTCGGCGCGATTGGCGGGCCGCATGGGTCCGTTCGCGGGGTACGCGAAGAACCAGGAGCCCATGCTCGGCGTCCTCGAGAAGCACCGGACTCAGGCGCACCGTCTCGATCCGGCGCTGGTGCCGCTGCCGCTCCTCTCCGAGATCCGCGACATCTACGACGAGCTCGTCGACGTCGCCGGCGATTCGGGCGTGCGGAACTCCCAGGTCACGGTGCTCGCGCCGACGGGCACGATCGCCTTCATGATGGACTGCGACACCACGGGTGTCGAACCCGACATCGCGCTCGTCAAGTACAAGAAGCTCGTCGGCGGCGGGCTCCTCAAGATCGTCAATCAGACGGTGCCCCGCGCACTCCGCCGTCTTGGCTACGAGTCGAAGGAGATCCAGGACATCGTCGAGTACATCGACGAGATCGAGACCATCGAAGGAGCGCCGCACCTGAAGCCCGAGCACCTGCCGGTGTTCGACTGCGCCTTCCAGCCGACGCGCGGCACGCGATCGATCGAGGCACTCGGCCACATCCGCATGATGGGCGCCGTGCAACCGTTCATCTCCGGCGCGATCTCGAAGACCGTCAACATGCCCAACGACGTGTCCGTGGAGGACATCAGCGAGACGTTCCTCGAGGCATGGCGCCGCGGTCTGAAGGCGGTGGCGATCTATCGCGACGGCTGCAAGCGCACGCAGCCGCTGAACACGAAGCGCGCGGAGCCCGCGGCCGCCCTGCCTGCCGCCGCGGTGGAGGAGCAGAGGCCGGTGCGGCGCCGGCTTCCGACCGAGCGCCAGGCGATGTGCCACAAGTTCGACATCGCCGGACACGAGGGCTACATCCACGTCGGCTTCTACGAGGACGGCACCGCCGGCGAGATCTTCATCAAGATGGCGAAGGAAGGCTCGACGATCTCGGGCCTGATGGACACGATCGCCACCCTGACCTCGCTGGCGCTCCAGTACGGCGTGCCGCTCGAGGCATTGGTCTCGAAGTTCAGCCACGTGCGCTTCGAGCCGTCGGGCTTCACCAAGAACCCCGAGATCCCGATGGCGAAGTCGCTGACCGACTACATCTTCCGCTATCTCGGCTCGCGCTTCATGGACGCCGAGAAGAAGCGTGAGATCGGGCTGATCGAGCGCGACGACGCATCGGCTCGAGAGATCGAGGAGCGGCCCGTGCGGCGAGCCTTACCGCTGGCGGCAGAGACGACGGCGGCTCCGATCCCGGCGGGGTTCACGTTCAGTCCCCAGGCCGACGCGCCGAGCTGTTCCGACTGCGGCGCGATCATGGTGCGCAACGGTGCCTGCTACAAGTGCTGGAACTGCGGCGCGACGAGCGGGTGCAGCTGAGTCGGAACTCTCACTAGCGGCCGATCCGCGACAGCGCGTTCTCGCGGCGGAGGCGCGCCAGGAGCTCCTGCTGGCGCCGCATGGCCACCGCCGGCGAGCGTTTCGGATTCCAGCGGAGCGGGCTCGGGATGATCGCGGCGAGCATCGCGGCCTCCCCGAGCGTGAGCTCCGCCGGCCGCTTGTCGAAGTAGTGCCGGCTCGCCTCCCCGATCCCGTACACGCCCGGACCCCATTCGACGACGTTCAGGTAGAGCTCGAGGATCCGCTGCTTCGTGAGTGAGCTCTCGAGGCGCCAGGTGAGATAGCCCTCGAGCGCCTTTCGTACGACGGACTTCTTCCGCCAGAGGAAGAGGTTCTTGGCGAGCTGCATGGTGATCGTGCTGCCGCCGCGCGCGTAGCGGTCTTTCTCCAGGTTCTTCTCGACCGCTTTGCGGAGCGCCTCCCAGTCGAACCCGGAGTGCTGATAGAAGCCGTCGTCTTCCGCCTTCACGACGCAGAGGACGGCTTCGGGAGAGATCGCGCCGAGCGGCGTCCAGTACGCGTTCGCGGGTCCGACGACGAGCCGGCGCGCGCCGCCCTTTCCCACGGGGACGGTGATCGTGCGCGAAGCGCTGCGGTCGGCGAGCGCGTGAATCCTCAGGAACGCGAGCTCCCAGACCGCGAGCGCCGCGGCGACCACGACGAAGATCGCCAGCAGAGCGCGCGCCGCGCGGGAGAATCGCCTCCGTTTACGAGCCACCGGCGCCGTCCGCCGGAGCGAGGTGGCGTTGGAAGAATCGAACGGCGCGGTGAAACGCATCGGCGGCGGCTTCGGGCCGATATGCATCCGCGCGATTGTGGTTCAGGAACGCGTGACCGCATCCCGGGTAGCTCCGGATCTCGAACGTCTTGCCGGCGGCCGCGAGGCGCCGCTCGAGCTCGGCGACGTCCTCTCGCGGGATCAGCCCATCGTCCTCGCCGAAGATCCCGAGATAGGGGCAGCGAAGCACCTCCGCCACGTCGAGAGGGCTTTGCGGCTTCCATGCATTTCGCTCGGCGTAGCGCACCATGCCGTAGAAGCTGACGCAGGCGGAGAGCCCGGGGAGCGAACAGGCTCCGAGCAGCGCGTATTGACCGCCCATGCAGAAGCCGGTGACGCCGACTCGACCGACGTCTTCGCGGCCGTCGAGCCAGTCGGCCGCCGCCTGCACGTCTCGAAGGACGCGGCGATCGTCGAGGGCGGCGATCCAGCGCATCGCCTCATCGACGCTCGCGAGCCGCGGCGCTCCCTCCCGGGTGTAGAGATCGACGGCCAGAGCCGCGACGCCTTCGCCCGCGAAACGCTCCGCGATCTCGCGGTAGAGCGGCGAAAGGCCGTGCACGTCGGGAATCAGCACGATCGCCGGAGCTCGTGTCGCCCCGGGGTGCGCGAAGAACGCGCGCATCTGCGCGTCGCCGGCGGGAAGCGAGACGTCTTCGCGACGGATCTCAGGCATGTCGCTCCTTCCGCCCAATCGCCGGCACCCACGGTCCGAACGTTGCGATCACCGCCGCCCTGGTCATCGAGTCGAGACGCGAGATCGTCGCCTTCCCCGCACCGAGGTTCGCGAGC
>JAXDLK010000019.1:0-6364 GCA_034666665.1 Candidatus Binatota bacterium | reverse complement strand
ACGCGCTGGCGGTCACAGACGATGAACACGTCGTCGGCCTCGAGCTCCATGGACACGCTCAACGATTTCGCCGCCGCCTCGCGCTTCATGGCTTCGACGGCCTCGCGGGCGATCGGATTGGCTTCGGCCGGTTCCAGATCGATCGAAAGGCGGCCGCTCTCGACGCTCGAGAAGTCGAGGAGGTCGCGCGTGAGCCGGACCATGGTGTCGGCCGCGCGATGCAGGCTCTCGACCAGCTTGACCGCCGGGTCTGCGGGGTCGAGCAGGTCGAGCAAGGCCTCGACCCCGAACAGCATCGTATGGACGGGGTTCCTGAGGTCGTGAGACACGACCGCGAGCACCTCTTCGCGACGCCGGGTCGCGTGTTGTGCCCTCGCGTACGTGTCGGCGTTGTCGAGCGCGATCGCGGCGCGGTGGGCGAGCTCCCCGGCGAACGTGACGTCTTGCTCGCCGTAGCGGCCCTGTTCGGACGAGATCAGAGCAATTGCGCCGAGGGTGCGCTTCGCGATGGTGAGCGGCACGGCGATGATCGATCCGGGACACAGGCGCCGGACCGAGGCGATGGGATCGTCTTTGCGGCGGAACGACTCGAGGTCGGCATCCGACACCCGACTCCAGAGCTTCGCCTTGCCTTCGGTGATCGCCATCACGGTGGGCTCGGGGACGTTGCGGTCGAGGGGGCCGACGAGCCGGCCGGCGATCTCCGCGCGGGTCGGGTCGGCGCCGAACACGCGCGCGCGGTGAAGCGTCCCGTCGTCGCGGACCAGGTCGATGATGCACCATTCGGCCATCGACGCGACCAGGAGCCGGGCGAGGCTGGTGAGCGTCTCCTCGCGCTCGAGGAACTGCGAGAGGGCTTCGCTGCTCTCCGACAGGATGGCGTATCGCTTCATCGCGAGCTCCGCCCGCGCACGGCGCTCGTCGGCTTCGATGCGCCGGCACTCCGCCTCCTCCCGGGCGATGTCCTCCTGCTCGAGAATCCGCTCCCAGGCACGCTGCCGATCGATCGCGACGGCGAGCTGATTGGCCACGGCGTTGACGAAGGCCACGTCCAGAGGATCCAGGTGAGCGCTCGGGCCGACCTGCAATAGCCCCATCTGCAGGACACCGAATGCGGGATGCTCCGGAACCACGAGTGGGATCGTCACGAACGGGTGGTCGTCGGGGCCCGTCTCACTGCCGGCTGCCGCGAGCAGGACGGTCTTCGCGGCGAGGTCCCGCACTACGGGCTCCGTGAAGTACGCGTAGGCCGACATCGCCTTTGCCTTCGCATCGGCGATCTCCTTCCGGTCGGCGGCGGGTACGTTCCAGACCGTGACGCGCGGCCGGGCGGCCACGCTTTCCACGAGTATCCCCGTGCGCAGCGGCAAGGCGTCGGCGGCGATGTCCAGGATGGCGGGCAGCGTACGCTCGATGCTCTCGAAGCGGGTCAGCAGCTTGCTGATGTCGTAAAGCCGCCGGAGGTGGCGTTCGGCGTACTCGTGCTGCGCCGCCGCGAAGCGCCTGCCGCCGCTCGCGGTCATGGCGGAGTCTCTTCCTGACGCTCTCCGATGTGCATGCCGCGGGCCATGTCGAGCAGGTGCGTGCCGCGGTCGTGTATGCTGCTGCGCGCCTTGACGATTGTCAGCGTGGGCACGAGCTGCTCTCGCCCGCGTGCGTAGCGAAGCACGATGAGGTTGTCCGACATCCCGGAGAGGTCCAGATCGGTGATCACGTCCATCGAGAACAGCGACTTGGACTCGAGAGTGAAGACACTGGTCACACCGAGGACCTTCAGGCTGACGACCAGGCTGGAGAGCAGGCCGCGAAGCTCTTCCGCTCCGAGGCCGTGGGCCACCATCTGGCTGACTCCGTCGAGCACCAGCCGGCGGACACCCTTCTTCCGCACCGCATCGCCCAGGATCGTCAGGAACTGGGCGGCGCGAACGCTGCTCCGGGAGAGATAGACGATGTCGATGAGCCCGGCGTCGACCGCCGCCTGGAGCGGGAGCGCGAGCGCTCCTGCCTGTGCGAGAAGCTGACCGGGGCCCTCTTCGAGGCTGACGAAGAGTCCCGGCTCGCCGTGGTTCGCACCCTCGGCGACGAAATGGAGCCCGAACGTGCTCTTGCCGGCGCCGGCGCTGCCGGAGACCAGCGTCACGCTACGCTCGAGCAGACCGCCGCCGAGCAGAGGGTCGAGCCCGGCGACTCCCGACATGAGGCGCCGGCCGAGCTCCACCGGGACCGGCGGTTTCTCGGTGCGGCTCTCGGGCGTGTAGCGGGGAAACACGGAGATGCCGCTCGGACCGATCACCATGTTGTGGCGGCCACGGAGGTGGAGCGCGTTCCGCAGCTTGTAGATCTCGATGTATCGCTGGCGCTCGAGCCCTTCTTCGGACGAGGACAGGACGATGACTCCGTCGACCACGGTTTCTTCGACGCCCATACGGCTGATCTGGTTCGATCCGTACGGCACGTCGGTCGCGAGCAAGGCGACGGCGCTCGCGTTGTGCACGATGCTCGCGATCTGGAAGACCTTGTCACGACTGATCTTCGGGTTGCTGATCTTGTAGAGCAGCACCGAGAGCGAATCGATCGCGATGCGGCGCGCTCCGGCCGCCTCGACGCGTTCGCGAATCGCTTCCAGCTGCGCCTCGACCAGGATGTCCGTCTGCGGCACGAACACCATCTCCACCATGCCGCGCGCGATCTCGCCGTCGAGGTCCCAGCCGAATGCGCGCGCGCTCGCCCGCAGGCGATCCTCCGTCTCTTCGAAGGAGAAGAAGATGCCCTTCTCCCCCGCTTGCGCGCCGCGATAGATGAACTCGAGCAGCAGCACCGTCTTGCCCGTGCCGGCCGCGCCCGAAGCCAGCACGCTGGCTCCGCTCGGGATGCCGCCGCCGAGCAGCTCGTCGACCATCGCGATCCCCGTGGGGACGGCCGGCAGCGGGGTGATGCCCGGCTTCCGCCGGATCGTCACCTTCGGTGCGAAGATCTGGATGCCGCTCGACGTGATGACGAATGGATGCCGGTCGCGGCTGTGGTCGGTGCCGCGCATCTTGATGACCTGGATGACGCGCTGCTCCTCCCCGGACTCCTCGCGTTGCGACACCTGGATCAAGCCGTCGACGACCGAGAACAGCGGGTTGGTCTCGTAGTCGATCGGCGCGTATTCTCCGAGCAGGAGCGTGGTGCTCTCCCACGCCATCAGATTCACGGTCAGCTCGTAGACGAACTTCCGCATCTTCTCGCGCGACCTGGCGAGGTCGTCGAACACCTTGAAGCCATCGATGACGACGAGCGCCGGCTCGACGTTCTTGATGTGCTGCATGATGAGCGGCCCGATGGATTCGAGATCGTTGATCCGCACGACGGCGCCGAGGTCGACGAAGTCCAGGCCGTTGTGGAGCCTCTCCCGGTCGAAGAAATCGAACTGGCTGAGGAACTGCAGCGTCCGCGCCGTCGGCTCGGAGAGAATGTTGAAATAGAGCACCCGGCTCTCCGGCGAAGCGTTCTGGAAGCAGACCTGCTGCGCGAGGACCGTCTTGCCCGAGCCCGGCGGACCGGTGATCACGGTCGCGCAGTGTTTCGGCAGTCCTCCCTGGAGGATCTCGTCCAGGTAGCGCACACCCGTGGGGACGCGCACGATGGAATTCGCATGGGGCGTGTCGGTGGCGACACGCCTGATCGAACCTGCTTTCGTCATGACTCCTCTCGGTCGCTTGCGACGGGACGGGGCTCGAGTTCGACGCCGGAAAGCTCGTCATGCAGGTGCGCGGTCAACACCTCGGCGGTCAGGTTGCCGATGATGGTGAGGACCTCGGCCAGCACGAATTGAATCGCACGCCGCAGCTCCTCCTCGGTGATCTGGCCGAGGCGCACGCGAAGCTGGCGGCACTCGATGGCCACTCCCTCCAAGTGCACGGACGAAAGGACCGGGAAGGTCATGGCGGCGTAGTGGAGCACGCGCTCGGCGATGGCGCGGAGCGTGACCTCGCCGAGCGTCGGGCGAGCGGCTTCCAACAGGGTCGCGAATCCGAGCTCGAAGAGCCGCAGCTGTTCCGCCGGAGTGAGGCCGGTCGCCGCGTGATCGAGCCAATCCCTCACGTGCACCGTATGCGAGTTCTCTCGGCGCAACTTCGGCGCGGGTGGTTGGCGGACCCGGGTGCGCATCAGCACGGGCTTACCGCGGAGCCAGGCTTCGGCATCGCTTTCGTGAACAACGCATCATCGATTGCCTTCGGATTTTCGGGGAGCCGCCCCATCACGATTATGCTACCGCCGCAGGTATAGCGGCAAACCATCGGGGCCCCAAATTGGTCGGCCTGTGCTCGCGTCCGAGGCGCCGCTGGCCCGCTGTCGGGCCCGGTGTTGCCGAACGGCCGCAGAAACCGCACGGCCGATCGGAGCGGCCGAAACCTCTGGACGCTGCTCGCGTTCAACCCTCGAACCAATGCGATCGTACGCCGCCATCCTCGCCGCCGTTCTCTTCGTGGTCGGCTGTTCGCCGCCTTGGAGCGGCGGAGGCAACGAGGACGCGGAGAAGGCGCGCGCGGCGATCTCCCGCGCGCTCCACAGTCCCGACAGCGCACTCCTGCCGGCGGCGAGCAGCCACCCGGAGGATCGAGAGCAGCTCGGCCGCTTCTATCAGAGCCGCGGCTACGCACCCGCGTGGACCGAGGGCGGATTCCGCGGCCATCCGTTGCTGGTCGCGCTCGCCGGCGCACGCAGCCACGGCCTCGATCCGGGACGGTACCGGTCGGCCCAGCTCGAATCGCTGATCTCAGGCGGAACCGACGAGCTTTCACCGGAGGACCTCGCCCGCGTCGACCTCGCGCTCACCGCCGGCTTCATCGCCTACGCGTCGGACCTCGACGTCGGCCGCGCGCGCGCATCGCAGGTGCGCGATCTGGTACCCGTCCTCGAGCAGGCGCTCGCCGGCGACGCCACCGCGGCGCTGGAAGCCATTGCGCCGAAGCATCCGATGTATGCGCGCCTGCGAAACGCTCTGCAGACGTACCACACGATCGCCGAAACCCCCGATTGGCCCGCGCTGCCGAACGGCGAGCTCGCGAAGCCGGGAGAGCCGGACGCGCGGGCGCCTCTCCTCTGGCAGCGTCTCCAGAGGATCGGCGATCTCGCACCGGAGTCGTCTCGATCCTCGGACGGCGTCGTCGACGACGTGCTGGTCTCCGCGGTCCGCCATTTTCAGAAACGCAATGGGCTCGAGCCGACGGGAAACCTCGACGACGACACCGTTTCGGCGCTCGACGTCGCACCCGCCGATCGCGTGCGGCAGATCGAGGCCAACCTCGAGCGGTGGCGCTGGCTCCCCGACGACACGCCGCCGCGAATGATCATCGTCAACATTCCCGAGTTCCGCCTGCGCGTCGTCGAGGACGGCAAGGAATCGATGAGCATGCGGGTGATCGTCGGCAAGCCCGAGCATCCGACGCCGATCCTGAACGCCTCGATGAACCAGGTCGTCCTCAATCCTTACTGGAACATCCCGACCTCGATCACGCGCAAGGAGATCCTGCCGAAGATGCTGAAGGATCCCTCGTATGCGACGAGGAACGGGATCGAGGTGGTGCGCGTCGAGAACGGCCGCTGGTCGCCGATCGGCAGCGAGCGATTCGAGTGGAGCCGCGTCGGCGTGCACGACTCCCACCTGCGGCTCCGGCAGCGGCCCGGTCCGAGGAATTCGCTCGGCAGGGTGCAGTTCAGGTTCCCGAACCCGCACGACGTCTACCTTCACGACACTCCCGCGGACGAGCTCTTCGACCGGGCCGACCGTGAGCTCAGTCACGGCTGCGTTCGCGTCTCACAGCCGGTCGAGCTCGCCGAGTACGTGCTGCAAACGAACGGCGACTGGGACCGCGTGGCGATCGCCAAGGTGATCGAAACCGGCGAACGCAAGGCCGTCGACCTGAAGCAGCCGATCCCGGTCCTGCTCGTCTACTTCACCGCCTGGGTCGACCCCGAAGGCCAGGTGCAGTTCCGCAACGACGTCTATGGCTGGGATGCGAACGAGACCGCGGCGCGGAAGGGGCGGACGACCTTGCCGTCGTGATCCGGCCGCAAGGGCGAGCGCGCAGCGCTGGCGCTCCTCGCGACGTCGTCGATGCGGCCAGCCGCGATCCGAGCTTCCGCGGATCGTCGGCGGACCGTCCGCGTACCCGCCGACGGAATCGCACGGGCGTTCGTTCACGTCGGCGTCAGGGGCACGAACGCGCGCTGGTGAGACGCCGCGGAGGGCTCAGAACTTCTCCTTGAAGGGCCGCACCTCGAGCTCCATCGTCCACGCGCTGCGATGCTGGTGGGCCAGATGCCAGTACGTTTCGGCGATGGCGTCCGGGTCGAGCATTCCTTCCTCGTCGACTCG
>JAXDLK010000018.1:0-3345 GCA_034666665.1 Candidatus Binatota bacterium | reverse complement strand
GGTCCCTGCTCGCGTGCGCCGTCGGCTTCGCGCTCGCCTAGCGCCGGCCGAGCGCAGCTGCAGGTGAGACTGTGGTCGGGTGATCCGAGCCGCCCGGTCCTGTCGAAGTTCGATGCCTCCTCGATCGATGAGCCGGGGTCACGGCGCGGAAGGGGCGTTCGCGGGAACCACCAGCGGCAGAATGACGGTGTGCAACCCGTGGCGCTCGAGGGCATCCTCGACCTTCGTCACGGTCTGGTTATGAAGGAAGCGCGAGAAGAAGCCCTTCCGCGTGAAGACGAGCTTGCCGGCGAAGAACGTCGGGTGGGGAAACTCGCCGGCGACCTCCTGCCCGAGGCGTTCGAGCTCGGGCACGGGATCCGTCGCGAGACCGTGCCGGTACTCGGCATGGAGACCCATGTTCTCCGCAAACCGTACGTACTCCTGAAGGTCGTCCTTCACCGCCTTCTCCAGGTGGCGGATCTCGTGGCGCCCCTTGAAGCGGCTCGAGTCGATGACGCCGACCTCCAGGAAGACGACGTTCTTGAAATAACTCGGAAACCTTCGTGGAATCGACAGCAGGGAATGGAGACCGATGCCGTTGAATCCACTGACCATCAGGACGGCGGTCGGTGCGCCGCGATCCGCGACCGTTGGTCTCTCGACGTCCGGCGGAAAAGCCACGTTGATGAAGGTGTCGTCGAGGTATCGGAGCGCGGCGTGAACCCGATCGTAATGCCGGCGTGTCGCGATGCAGAGAGCGACGACGCTGCCCGTGAGGAGGACCGTCACCCACGCGCCCTCCATGAACTTCAACATCAGCATCGCGATCAGGATCAGTCCGGTGAACGACAGGCCGATCGCATTGACCGCGAGCTTTCGTCCCCAGCGGCGATCCTCCTTCCGCACCTTCCACCAGTGCAGCACCATGCCGAGCTGGGAGAGGGAAAACGTCAGAAACACGTTCACGGCGTAGAGGACGACGAGAACGCGCACGTCTCCGCCGGTGGCCAGTAGAATCACCAGGGCTGCGCCGCCCATCATCAGAACTCCGTCCTGGGTTACCAGCCGATCGGAGAGGTGAGCGAAGCGGGTCGGCATCCAGAAGTCGACCGCCATGTTGGCGAGCACCCGCGGGCCGTCGAGGAAGCCCGCTTGCGCGGCGACGAACAGCAGGGCGGCCGCCGAGGCAAGCGCCACCACGACCGTCGGATGCCCGACGTCGAGCCCGCCGATCTTCCAGGTGGAGGTGAGGGAATAGAACAGCGAGGCGTTCAACGTACGGCCGCTCTGTCGCTGGACTCCCGCCAGCAGGTACGAAACGAGCAAGCCCGATGCGGTGAAGGCGAGCGAGATGGCCATGTACCGCATCGTCCGCCTCGCAGTCTCGACGCGCGGCGGGCGCAAGATCTGCAACCCGTTGCTGACCGCCTCGATGCCCGTGAAGGTGCCACCGCCGAGACTGAACGCCTTCAAGAGAATGACGATCGTGGCGAACAGACCGACTTCCGAGATCGTGCGGTGCGTGTCGGCGGCGGTGGCCGCGACCACGTTCGGCAAGTTCCCGCCTTTGGCCAGGACCGCGTAGGCGATCATCCCCGTGTGAGAGATCAGGAACGTGAGGAACACCGGGACGAGTGGAAGCACCGATTCCCGGATACCTCGCAGGTTGAGCACGACCAGCATGAGAGTGGCCGCGGCGGCCGTGGTGACCTTCCATTCGACCAGCGCCTCCGGAAGGAAGCTGAACAGCTGGTCGGCGCCGCTCGCGACCGAGATCGCGATCGTCAGGACGTAGTCGACGACCAACGCGCACCCCGAGACCACGCCGGCGGTCTTGCCGAGTAGATGAGTGGCCACGAGGTACCCGCCCCCGCCGGTAGGGAAGAGCTCGATGATTTGCGAGTAGCTGGCGGAGATGACGATCACCGTCAGCGCGATCAGCCCCGAGAGAAAGACCGCGAGATAGCGATGCTCGCCGAGGGCGAGAAACGCCTCCTCGGGTCCGTAGCACGAGGAGCTGAGACCGTCGGCGCCCAGCCCGACCCAGGCGAGGAACGCGATCAGCGACACGTGGTGAAAGATCCGCGGGTCGCGAAAGTCCTTGGGCCGGCCGATGAGAAAGAGACGGATCCGCTCGGCGAGAGGCGGCTTCGGCCTTGGGCTGGGTTCCTCACTCATACAGGATCAGCCTTCGTTCGCTCGAAAGCCGTCGGCGGACCCTGCCGAGGATCCTCCGGCCGCGGAGTCGGCCGACGAGCCCACGGCGTTCGACTCCCTTCATGATGACGACCCGCGCATCGATTTCTTCCGCTGCGATGCAGACCGCTTCGGCGACGTCGTTTCCGGTTGGCGCGAGCGGAGCGAGGCGAATGCCGTACCGCCACGCCACCGTCGCGGCGAGATGGAGCACTTCACGCTCCACGTCGGCGGCGGGCGTGCGGTTCGATCCTCCAACCACGAGGATGTAGAGCTCCGACTCCTGCGCGGAGCGGGCACGAACGCATGCCTCGTCGATGATCCAGCCATCATCGTCCCAGAGGATGACGAGGGTGCGCGGGGGCACCCCCCGGACACCGATCGACGGCCGCTGGCGAGCGGCACCGCTCGCGACGACGCGACTCGCACGTCGCCGCGACCGCGCCTCGCGTTCCGCTTCCGGGTCCGCCGGAACCCGGTGAAAGCTCGCCATGATCCCCGAGATGGTGCGGCTTTCGTGCCAACCGGAGATTCGACTGGATTCGCGGCTCCCGATGGATCGTCACCCCGCCCCCGCTGCATTCTGCAATGTCGACGATTGCACATTGCAATGCCCGGAGGTCGTGCGTTTCGCACCGGTCATCGTGCGTTTCGCATCGCGGCCGCGTTCGCGTCAGGCAGAAACCCCCGAGACTGCGGCGGTCTGACGTCGGCACGATCGATGCTGACCGTATGCGTATGCGGCCAAGGACCGAAACGAACGGCGCACGACCGTTGACGGCATTCACCGTCTCCGACGACCCTCCGACCCGACTGAAGAAGATGCTTCGATATCACCTCGCGTATCAGACGACCCGGGAGGTGCGGGAGCTCCTCGTGGCGCTGTTGGCGGTCTGGAGCAGCCTCTCGTGGATTTCCGTGGTGTGGCCTTCGGCTCTCTCGGCGGCGGCGTGCACGTCACACGGCTCCTGTTGCCGCATTTTCCGGCGTCGAGCCGTGACCGAGATGGTTGGATTGATGGTACCCGAATGGTATCGACTGAGCCATGCGAACGAGGATCGACGCGGCGGGCCGGCTCGTGGTGCCGAAGGCGGCGCGCGAGGCTCTGGGCCTGACACCGGGTGAGACCCTCGAGCTCAGGATTGCTGACGGCCGCCTCGAGATCGA
>JAXDLK010000017.1:0-5868 GCA_034666665.1 Candidatus Binatota bacterium | reverse complement strand
TCGAACCCACACGTCCCTTCCGGGACACGAGATTTTAAGTCTCGCGCGTCTAGCCAGTTGCGCCACCCCGGCTCTCGGGCCACTTGCTGCCTCGGATCGACGTGATCGGTGCCTCATGCTTCGCTCGAAGACAAGACGTGACGGTACCGGGTGATCCCGGCGAGGTTCGCGAGGCGGGGCCTCTACAGGCCGATCTCGCGCGCCGCGAGGTCGCGCAAGATCTCTTCCGACCCGCCGCCGATCGCGTTCACTCGCACCTCGCGGTAGATGCGCTCGACGCGCGAGCCGCGGAGATAGCTGGCGCCGCCGAGGATCTGCGCCGCCTCGCGCGCGCAGTACTCGAGCGTCAGCGTCGACTGCACCTTGAGGAGCGCGACGTCGGCCACGGGAGTCTCGCCCTGCTCCGCGCGCCACGTCGTGTGCTCGAGGTACGCCTGCGCCGCGTTCACCTGCCGCAGCATCTCGGCGACCTTGTGCCGGATCACCTGGTGGTCGGCGAGACGCTTGCCGAACGTCTTTCGATCCTGCGCCCAGCGCACCGCGTCCTCGAGGCAGACGCGCCCGAGCGCGATGGCGCTCGCCGCCATCCCCAGCCGCTCGCCGTTGAAGTTGTGGACGACGCCGCGGAAGCCGCCGTTCTCGGGCCCGATGCGATTCGCCACCGGAACGCGCGCGTCGTCGAAGTAGATCGCCGCGGTATCCGACGACCACCAGCCCATCTTGCGGAGCGGGGTCCGGGTGACGCCGGGCTGGTCTGCGTCGATCAAGACGAGCGAGATGCCGCCGAGGCCCGGGCCGCCGGTGCGGACCGCGGTGGTGAAGTGATGAGCGCGCATTCCACCCGTGATGAACATCTTCGAGCCATTCACCACGTACTGATCGCCCTGACGCTCCGCCCGCGTCTGCAGGTTCGCGACGTCGGAGCCGCCGGACGGCTCCGTCACGGCAAGCGCGATCTGGCGCTCGCCGGCCAGCACCGGTGGAACCACCCGGCGCTTCATCTCCTCGGTGCCGAAGGCGAGGATCGGCGGGATCGCGATCCCATGCACCATCAGGCTCGCGTTGACGCCACCCGCTCCGCAGCGAGCGAGCTCCTCGGCGGTGACGATCGCGTGGAACCGGTCGACGCCCGCGCTGAGGCCCCCGTATTCCTCCGGATAGCCGAGACCGAGCAGCCCGATCGCCGCCGCCTTGCGGTAGAGGTCGAGCGGGATTTCGCCGGCCTCCTCCCACTCGTCGACGTGCGGCGTGATCTCGCGATCGACGAAGCGGCGGAGCTGGGTCCGCCACTCGTGATGCGTCTCCCGATAGTAGGGGGAGGACGGCCGCGAGCTGTCGAAATCGATCGTTTGGGGCGGCTTCATGCGTCGCGCGGGGAGGCGAGGCCCCGTATAGCGCCTGGGAACGGCGTCCACCATCCGAGGGAGACGGGAAACCGAGCTGCGGATGCTACAATCCGGACGACCACGGGGTTCACACAATGAGCGGCCCGATGCGCCTGCTGATCGTCGCCGGCCGTCGCGAGCAGGGGGAGCGGCTCTCCCGGGCTCTCCGCGACGGTGGTCTCGCGTTCGAGGAGCGGAGCGTCGCGATCGAGGACGAGATCACCGGGGCGCTGGCGGGCGCCGTGGACGCGGCGGCTTGTGATGCCGGGGATCCTGACTCCCGGCGCCTCCTCGACGCCGTCCGGGCGCGGTGGCCCGAGCTGCCGACGCTCCTCGTGACCGAGACCTCGGCCCCCGCCGCCGCACGCCTGCTGAGCGCGCCTTCCGACCGCATCGACCAGGCTCACCAGCGGGTCGACCGCGCGCTTCGCGCGTACGCGGCGGATCTCGCCAGCTGGAAGAGCCAGTTCGAGGCGGCGATCCGCGCCAGCGGTCAGGTGCTCTACCGCTGGACCCCGACGACGGGTGCCCTGCAGTGGAGCGGCAACGTCAAAGGCGTCACCGGGTACAACGTCGAGGATCTTCCGATCGACGTCGAGGCCGCTCTCGACCTCGTCCATCCCGACGACCGCGCGAGGGTCCGCGCCGAGATCGACCGCACCGCCGCCGGCGGCCAGCTGCTCCACGTGACGTTCCGCTTTCGTCGTGCGGACGGAGCGTACGTCGTCGTCGAGGACCGCGGCTACTTCCTGACCGGCGGCACCGAGCGGATGATGGTCGGCTTCATCAGCGACGTCAGCGGGCGCGAGGGCGAGGCGCGCGCGGTCGAGGAGAGCGAGCGCAAGTTCCGTCGGATCTTCGAGGCGAGCGTCGACGGGATCCTCATCAGCCGTCAGCTCGACGGCCGCCGGCTGGAGGCGAACGCGGAGCTCGCACGGATCACCGGCTACGCTCGCGACCAGCTGATCGGCACGCGACCGCGTGACCTCCGACTGTTCAGCGAAGCCGACGACGAGCGGAGATTCAAAGACGAGCTCGCCGGCAGCGGCGTGGTACGGAACGTCGAAGCGCAAGTCCTGCGCGCGGACGGAAGCGTCTGCTGGGTGCTGCTGTCGGCCACGATCATCGATCTCGAGGGGGAGCCCTGCGCCCTGTCGTTCGTTCGCGACATCGAGAAGCTGAAGCGCGTCGAGCGCGACCTCGCCGATGCGCGCGATCAGGCGCTCGACGCCTCGCGCATCAAGTCCGCGTTCCTGGCGAACATGAGTCACGAGATCCGCACGCCGCTGAACGTGATCCTCGGCTACAACTCGCTGATCGCCGAGGAGCTCGCCGAGAGCGGAGAGCGCAACCTCGGTGCCACGTTCGACTCGATCCAGCGTGCGGGCGAGCGACTCATGCGGACCATCCACGGCATCCTCGATTTCTCCAAGATCGAGGCCGGTGCGTTCGACCTCGCGCCGCGGATGCTCGAGCTCGCGCCCCTGGTCGAGCGTCTGCTCGCCGACTTCGCTCCGATCGCCGTCGCCAAGGGCATCTCGCTGACGGGAACCTCGGGGCCGCGGGGTGCGCAGATCCACTTCGACGAGTACTGCCTGCTGCAGGGTCTCTCGAACCTGCTCGACAACGCGATCAAGTTCACCGATCGCGGCGGCGTGTCGCTCGACGTGCGCGACGATCGAGGATCTCTCTGCCTCGAGGTCCGCGACACCGGCATCGGCATCGATCCCGCGTACCTGAACCGCCTGTTCGAGCCGTTCTCCCAGGAGGAGTCCGGGTACACGCGGCGTTTCGAGGGAACGGGGCTCGGCCTCGCGCTCACGCGCCAGTACGTCGAGCTGAACGGCGGCCGCCTCGAGGTGGAGAGCACGAAGGGGCGCGGTACGACCTTCCGCATCCGCTTCGCGCCCCTCGATGGCGCGGGAGAGGTCGACCTGCCGGCGGCGGCGGGCCATCGGAGCTGAGCCATCCGCGGCGTTGTCCCGCGGGAGCGCGCGTGGCAGGTTGAGCGGGTGACGCCCTCCGCCGCTCCGGACTCGGGCAACGTGTGGGTCGCGAGCCCGCGGGGTTTCTGCGCGGGCGTCTCCTACGCGATCGAGATCGTCGACCGCCTGCTCGACCGCTACGGCCCGCCCGTCTGGGTGCGACACGAGATCGTGCACAACCGATACGTCGTGGAGCGGCTGCGGAGCCGCGGTGCGCGGTTCGTCGACGATCTCGCGGACGTGCCGCCCGACAGCCTGCTCGTCTTCAGCGCTCACGGAGTCGCGCCATCGGTGCGCGAAGAGGCGCGCGGGCGCGGGCTCCGGGTCGTCGATGCCACCTGCCCGCTCGTCACCAAGGTGCACCTCGAGGCGCTCCGCTTCGCGCGCGAGGGGTACGACATCTTGCTCGTCGGCCACCGCGGCCACGTCGAGGTGGAAGGCACGCTCGGGCACGCTCCCGACCAGATTCGCCTCGTCGAGACGGAAGACGACGTGGACCGGATCGCGGTGCGCGATCCCGACCGCGTCGCGGTGATCACGCAGACGACGCTGTCGGTCGACGACACGCGTGCGATCCTCGCGGCGATACGCCGGCGGTTCCCGTCGGTGCGGCTGCCGAAGAAGGACGACATCTGTTACGCGACGCAGAACCGGCAGCAGGCGGTCAAGGAGCTCGCCGGACGGACGGACCTCGTGCTCGTCCTCGGCTCGGCGGCATCGAGCAACGCGCGGCGCCTGGTCGAGGTCGGGATCGGTCGAGGAACGCGGACGCAGAGGATCGAGGACGCCAGCATGCTCGAGCCGGAGATGCTCGCGGGGGTGCGCTCGATCGGCGTCACCGCGGGAGCCTCCACCCCGGAAGCGCTCGTCGAGGAGACCGTCGCCCGGCTGCGCGAGCTCGGCTGGACGGAACCTCGAGAGCTCGTCACCGCGCACGAGGACGTGGCGTTCCCGCTCCCGCGCGAGGTGCGTGACGCCGCAGCCGGCACCGGCCGCTGAACACGGGAGGACGTGAAATGCAGTACGCTCGGCTCGGCCGCACCGGTCTCAAGGTGAGCCGCCTCTGTCTCGGAACGATGAACTTCGGCCCCGAGACCACCGAGCCGGACAGCCACGCGATCCTCGATCGTGCGCTCGAGCTCGGCATCAACTTCGTCGACACGGCGAACGTCTATGGCTGGAAGCGCGGCGAGGGATGGACGGAGGAGATCGTCGGCCGCTGGATCGAGAAGGGCCGCGGGCGGCGCGAGTCGATCGTGCTCGCGACCAAGGTCTACGGACGGATGGGCGACGGCCCGAACGACCGCGGCCTTTCCGCGTATCACGTGAAGCGCGCCTGCGAGGAGAGCCTGCGACGGCTCCGCACCGATCACGTCGATCTCTACCAGATGCACCACGTCGATCGGGACACGCCGTGGGAGGAGATCTGGCAGGCGATGGAGCAGCTCCATCGCGAGGGCAAGATCCTCTACGTCGGCAGCAGCAATTTCGCGGGCTGGCAGATCGCGACCGGGCAGCAGATCGCCTCTGCGCGTAGCTTCCTCGGACTCGTGAGCGAGCAGAGCAAGTACAGCCTGCTCGAGCGCACGATCGAGCTCGAGGTGGTGCCGGCGTGCCGGGAATACGGCATCGGCATCGTTCCCTGGAGCCCGCTCGCGAGCGGAGTGCTCGGCGGCGGCTCCCGAGGCGCACGCGAGGGCCGGCGCGCCGGCTCCACCGCCCGGGCGCTGCTCGAGCGCCACGGAAGCCAGCTCGTCCGGTACGTAGCGCTGTGCGAGCGGATCGGCAAGAAGCCCGCCGCCGTGGCGCTCTCCTGGGTCCTCGCGCGCCCGCAGGTGACCGCGCCGATCATCGGCCCGCGGACGCTCGCGCAGCTCGACGAGAGCCTCGACGCGCTGCGCGCCGACCTCGACTCCGAGACCCTGAAGCAGCTCGACGAGATCTTTCCGGGGCCGGGCGGCGAGGCGCCGGAGGCCTACTCCTGGTGAGCGCCGTCGCGGGCACCGCGGACCCGCGGTTCCGCCGCGTGCGCGACGAGCTCGAGAGGAACTTCGCCGACCGCGGAGAGGTCGGCGCCGCGGTCGCGGTGATCGTCGACGGCCGCACGGTGGTGGACCTGTGGGGCGGCCTGGCGGATCGCGAGCGGGGAATCCCCTGGGAGCGCGACACGATCGCCATGGTGCACTCCTCGACCAAGGGAGCCACCGCCATCTGCGCTCACCTGCTCGCGGCTCGGAGTACCATCGATCTCGACGATCGCGTCGCCGATCACTGGCCGGAATTCGCCGAAGCCGGCAAGGAGGCGATCCCGGTCCGCTGGCTCCTCGATCACCAGGCAGGTCTGCCCGCGATCGCCGAGAAGCTCCCCTCCGAGGCCGCGCTCGACTGGGACACGATGACGCGCGCGCTCGCGGCTCAACCGCCGTGGTGGGAGCCCGGCACCGCGCACGGGTATCATGCGATCACGTTCGGATGGCTCGTGGGTGAAGTCGTGCGGC
>JAXDLK010000016.1:0-9079 GCA_034666665.1 Candidatus Binatota bacterium | reverse complement strand
AGCGCCGTCCGTACCTCCGCCTGTACCACCGAGTAACCGACCGCGTTCGGCCCGCTGCCGAAGGACGTCAGCGTCACCGTCGAGTTGGTATCCACCCCGGACGAGATGCCGTCGGCGGGGTCGTTCGTGAGGAAGACCTGGAACGCGCTCGCCCCGAGTCCGACGCTGCCGACGAACGGCAGATTCGCGGTCCGATTGACGACGCCGTTGGAGCCGAGGAAATCGTCGATGCTGGTGGATTCGACGAGCGCTCCGCCGTTCCGCGCCGCATCGAGCATCGTGCCGAACGTCACCTTCGCAGCACGCTGGGTGCGGAGCCGTTCGCGGGCGTATTCGAGCCCGCCCTCGGCCGCCTCGAAGGCGAGCTTCTGCGACTTGAAACCGGTGCCGACCCGAATCGCGCCTTGCGACGAGACGGCCAGCCCGTAGCCGATGAGCGTGAGCATCAGCATCGCGAAGAGCGCGAGCGCGAATGCCATGCCGCTCTGGTCGCGTACTCGCCGCAAGGGATTCATCGAGATCGTTTGCGTCACGGTGGCCTCCGCCGCGTCAGTTCCGGAAGCTGATTTCGCCGAAGAGAGTCTTCGCGACGGCGCCGCTCTTGCTGGTTCCGGATACCGTCATCGACAACTGCAGCGCATGCACGACCTCGGTTCCGCCCGCGAGCACCTGGCTCGCGGTGAGCGCCGTGCGGTTCGCATCGAGGAACGTCAGCCGGAAGCTCTGCACGCCGGTCGCGAGCACCTCGGGCGTCTGCAATTGCCATCCGTCGTCCTCCCATGGGGAGATGCCACGCCGGAGACTTCCGTCGATCAGCTCGTACGTCACCAGGTCGGAAACGCCGTCCGAGTCGACGTCCGCGATGAACTCGACGCGGTCGGCGAAGGTTCCGCTCTTCGCTGCCTGGAACGTCCCCAGTGACTGCGCCATTCCGTCCGGCGAGTAGCCGGCGGTCTGCAAGTCTTCCTGGAAGACGCTCTGTGCGCTCGCGAGGTCCGTCTGCAGCCTCGCCGCGAGCGCCTCGCGCGAGAAGGTCTTGCTGCCGTTGGCGATCAGTGTGCAGGTCGCGTGGCCGACCACCCCGAGCACGAAGACGGAGCCGACCAGCTCCATGGCCCAGAAGCCCGCTTGCGATCGGAGGCGTGATTCGAACGTGCGTCTCATCGTCGATCTCCTGTCAACGTGTTCGCAGCGTGGTGACCGTCACCTCGCGCCGCTTGCCGGTCTCGATCCATCCCACCCGGACGCTGATCTCCTTCACGTTCGCGAGTGGCTGGTCGTTGCGGATCCTCCAGGTGCGGTCGAAGCGGCCGCCGGTCTGACCGGTATCGGTGAGCGGGCTCGCGGGCGACAGCGTCGACGCGGGTGCGACGTATGCATCGGTGGCAGCGAGGCGTGTGTCCTTGAAAGCGAGGTCGCGCGCCTGCTCGAGGAGCTGGCTCGCGAGGCTCACGGCCACCTGCTCGGAGAACGTCGTCCGGTTTCCCGTGATCGCCGCGCGCTGCATCGGTACGACGGCCAAGGTGCCGACGGCGAGCAGTCCGACGGCTGCGAGTGCCTCGATCAGGGAGTAGCCCTGCTCACCGACGAATCGCTGGATCCACCGCATCATGATCTGCCTGCTTGCAACTGCGGTGCCGAGCCGAGAAAGCGAGTGCTTTCCGGCCGGACGTCGAGTGCGGCAAAAATGTCCGGCGAGCTAGCGCGTCAAGAAAGCGACGCTTTACCGGCAATGGGCACTGCGGCGTCGTCCGAGAGGCTCTCGACGAGCAGGCGGAATACCTTCGGAGAGAAGAGCAGGGCGTGATGGCCGACGCCTTCGATCTCGATGTTGCCCGCGCCGCGGTAGTACGCGTTCCGCGGTGGCAGCACGAGCGCATCGAACGGCGAGAAGATCGACGTCACCTCGGTCAGGCTCGGCACCGGATCCTCGCGGCCGAGCTCGTTCAGTAGCCGCGACCCCGGCCTGAGCTCCCGTGCGAGGGGATCGAAGGCGAAGACCGCGACCTTCGTCCCCTGGTGCGGCGTGCCGAGCGTGACCAGCCGCTCGATACGCGCGTCGCCACCGCGATCGCGGAGATAGGTACGGGCGACCAGACCCCCGAGGCTGTGCGCGACCACGTGCACGCGGTCGTGACCGCTCGCCGCGAGTGCGGCGTCGATCTCGCGGCCGAGCCGTCTCGCCATCTCGTGGATCTCGCCGCGAACCGTCTTGTAGTTCGCGGCGATGACAACCGGGAAGCCCTCGCGCCGCAGGCGCCAGGCGAGGACCAGAAGGCTCGCGCGCGTGAGGAAATAGCCGTGCACGAGCAGCAGCGGCGGGCGCGACGACTTGGCCGGCGGCCGGAACGGCCAGAGGAAGCCGAGCGGCCCGGTCACCAGGATCGCGTAGAACGACGCGCATTCGAAGAGAAAGAGCCCGACCGTGTTCAGCAGGCCGCGCCGGACGTCGGGCTTCTCACCGGAGCTGGCGACCTCGTAGAAGCGAATCGCATACGCGAGGAGCTCCCAGGCGAGCACGAACGCGGCGAGCGCCCAGAGGAAAGCGGCGAGGAGGAACACCGACGGGGGTCTACCGCGCCGAGGCGCGGGAGCAAACCTCGCGGCTTGCATTTCGCCGGTACGGGTCCCACGATGCGATCCGTTCCACCCGGCGGTGATGAGCGAGACCCAGGCAGCCCGACCGGCAGCAGACCCACCGCCGCCGCATCCTTCGTCGATGTCCCACCGGCTCGGCCGGCTGCACGCGTTTCTGTCGCGGTGGGCATTCGAGCTCGTGCAGGTCGACCCGAAGCTCGTCGAGCACGTCCGCGACCTCGCGCGCCGCGGCACCATCGTCTACGTCATGCGCCACCGGTCCGTGGCGGATTACCTCTTCGTGAACTCGGTGCTCGCGCGCGAGAACCTGCCCTTGCCGCAGTTCGCCAACGGAGTCTCGATCGGCTGGTTTCGCTCGCTTCGCTGGATTCTCGGCCGGATCGTGGAGCGGGTGCGGGCACTCGACTTCTTCGGTGGGTCGAGGCGCGAGGCCAACGACCGCGAGCTCGCTCGCCGGCTCGTCGGCGCCGGCGAACCGATCCTGCTCTTCCTGCGCGCGCGTGCCGCGTGGCTCGACTTCTTCCGGCCGGAGCGGGCAGCCGAGCGGAACCGGATCGGCGACCGTCACCTGGCGGACGTGCTGCGTGCCGCGCGGGAGGGAGGACGCGAGATCTTCGTCGTCCCGCTCGCACCCCTTCGCGGCCGCGGGTACCGCCGCCGCGACGCTCGCATGGCCACGCTCGTCTACAGCGCGCGCGAGGCGCCCGGGGACGCGAAGAAGCTCGTCACCTTCCTCTTCAACCGTGGCGAGCTGACGCTTCGCATCGGCGAAGGCATCGGTCTTCGCGGCTTCCTCGAAAAATACGCCGCCGAGGGCGAAGAGAAGATGGTTCGCCGCCTCGTCCGGGTGCTGCGCGTATTCCTCTATCGCGAGGAGCGGGTCGTCTGGGGGCCGCCGTTGCTGCCGAAGCACGCGGCGCGCCGACTCGTGGTCGGTTCCCCCGAGGTGGATGAGACGATCGCGCGGCTCGCCGCGGAACGAAACGTCGCTCCCGAACGCGTTCGGCGCGAGGCGGGAGCGATGTTCGACGAGATCGCCGCCAACTTCAACGGCACCTATTTCTCGATCTTGGCGTTCGCCTTCCGGCGGATCTGGAATCGGATGTTCCGCGGGATCGAGATCTCCGGGCTGGACGGCGTCGCGGACCGCATCCGCGAACATCCGGTGGTTCTCGTCCCCTGTCACCGGAGCCATTTCGATTACCTGATCCTCTCCTACATCTTCCACGGGCACTTCCTCTCGCCGCCGCACATCGCCGCCGGGATCAACCTGTCGTTCTTCCCGATGGGAATGCTCTTCCGCGGCGCCGGCGCCTACTTCATCCGCCGCACGTTCGGCGACGATCCGCTCTACAAGGCGGTGTTTCGCCAGTACCTCACCTACTTGATCCGCGAGGGCTACACGCAGGAGTTCTTCATCGAAGGCGGCCGAAGCCGCACCGGCAAGATCCTCACCCCGAAGCTCGGCATGCTCTCCGTGATCGTCGACGCGTTCCTGCGGGGCGTGCGCCGCGATCTCTACTTCGTGCCGGTGTCGATCTCCTACGAGCGGCTGGTCGAGGAAGAGGCCTACAAGCGGGAGCTCCTCGGAGCGGAGAAGGAACCGGAAACCCTCGGCGCGCTCTTTCGGGCGCGGGGGGTGCTGCGCACGAACTACGGCAAGGTCTACGTGTCGTTCGCGGAACCGATCTCTCTGAACGACGCGCTCGGGTCGCTGAAGGACCGGTTCCGCGAAGCGCCGGAGGATCCGGCCGTCGAGGAGGAGAAGCGCCGCTTCGTCTTGAAGTTCGGCTTTCGGTTGCTCGGCGGAGTGAACGAGGCGTCCGTGCTCGGCGCCCCGTCGGTCGCCGCCACCGCTCTGCTCGCGAGCCCGCACCCGGCGCTCCGCCATCCGGACTTCGTCCGCGCGTCGAATCTGCTCCTCGAGCACGCGGAGCGCCAGCACGCGCGGCTCACGGCGCCGCTGCTGCGCGACCGTCAGGACTTCCGCGAGACGGTCGGGTTCCTCGAATCGAGCGGTGCGGTCGCGCGGATCTCGGCAGACGGAGACGAAGGGATCCTCTACGTTCCGGACGACAAGCGGATCAACCTCGATTTCTACAAGAACAACGGCATCCATCTCTACGTGGTCGTGTCGCTGCTCGCCGAGGCGCTGGTGCGGGGCGTGCCGCGGGAGCGCCTGCGGGAGGAGCTCTGGTTCTGGCTCGATCTCTTCCGCAACGAATTCGTGCTTCCGGAACGGGAGACGCTCGCCGCCGAGATCGGCGACCTCCTCGAACGGCTGCACGAGATCCAGGTCGTACGCGACAGCGGAGTCGATACCGCGCACCCGTTTCTCCGCCTCGCCGCGCCGATCTTGCAGAACTTCCGCGAGGCGTACTGGGTCGCGGCGCGCGCTCTCGTGCGCTTGCCCGAGCTCGGCATCGCCGAGAAGGCGCTCGTCGAGGAGATGCGGCGGATCTACCGCGCGAACCTGCTGCTCGGCGTGCTGCGGAAGCCCGAGGGGAACACCACCGTGACGCTCGGCAATGCCGTCGTCCGCTTCGGCGAGCTCGGCTTCACGACCGTCGAGCGCCGCGGGCGGAACGGCCGCGATCGCTGGGTGATGCCGGGACCGGCGCGCGACGGCATCGGCACGCTCGAGCGCCGCCTCGGCGAGAGCGTGATGTTCGCATCGACGCATGGGTGAACGAGCGGCCGCGGTCGTCAGCGATCCCAACGGCTATCGTTCCATCTTTCACCCGCGCTCGGGCTGCCCTCGCGAGGCGCGGACCGACAGCTCGCCGGGGTCTGCGGGTTTGACGATGGTATGACGAAGGCTACGGCAGGTCAGCAAGGCGAGGCTGCGGGAGCAGATCGGGAGGCGCACCGATGCGCTGACGGACCGCGTCGGCGATGCCATCGCCGTGTATCTCGCCGACTGACGCCCGGCCTGTCCCGCGCGTTCGCGTCGCTGCGCCGCGCTTGCTCAGGATCGATCGGTCGAGATGGCCACGGGCCGCTCGTGGCGGACGATCACGGCGTCGAGAGCGAGCGCTCCGTCGGGGAGCGCGAGCAGCGGGTTGAGCTCGACGCTCGCGACCACGGCCGCCTGACTCGCGGCGAAGAGCGAGAGCTTCGAGATGGCGTCGGCGACGGCGTCCAGATCGGCAACGGTTCCGCCGCGGGCGCCGCGCAGCAACGCCGCACCTCTGAGCTCGTCGATCATTTCTCGTGCGCCGGCGCGACCGATGGGTGCGTGGCGAAAGGCCACGTCCTTCATCACCTCGGTGAAGATGCCGCCGAGACCGAACATCACGATCGGCCCGAACACCGGATCGATCTTGGCTCCGAGAATGCACTCGACGCCGGCAGGCGCCATCGGCGCGACGAGCACGCCGTCGATCCGAGCCGCCGGCATGCGGCGCGCCGCGCGGGCGACGATCTGCAGGAACGCCTCGGCTGCCGCATCGCCGGTCACGGACAGCGCCACGCCTCCGACCTCCGTCTTGTGCAGGATGTCGGGCGAGGCGATCTTCATGGCCACCGGGCGTCCGAATTCGCGCGCTGCCCGCGCCGCGTCGTCCGGCGTCGTCACCAGGCGATCTTCGATGACGGACAGGCCCGCAGCCGCGAGGATCGCCTTCGCCTCGCGCTCGCCGAGCAGTCCCTTCGGCAGAGGCGCCGGGGCCGGGATCGCCGGCGTTTCACCGGCGCCCTTGGCAAACGCGGTGCCGAAGTTCATCAAAGCGGCGATCGCGGCGACCGCACGGGTCGGATCCTCGAACACCAGATGTCCCTCCGCCTCGTAGGCGTGGATCGCGTCCTCGGGACCCACCAGGCAGTGGGCGATCAACCGATTTTCGAATCCCGCGGCCCCGTCGCGCACGGCCTGGATCAGCTTGGGAGCGATGACCTTCGAGCCGGCGAGCGACGTCCAGAATCCGAGGATCGCGTCGTATCCGCCTTGCTCGAGCATGATCCGCAGGTTTCGCCCGACCAAGCTCATGTCGTTGAACGCCTGGGCGGTCACGTCGACCGGGTTCCGTGGCGACGCGAAGGGCAGCAGCGCTTTCAGCTCGCGCTGCGCGGCCTCGGGCATCGGGGGCGTTTCGATGCCGTGATCCTCCGCCGCGTCGGCCATCAGCACACCCGCGCCTCCCGAGATGGTCACCACACCGAGGCGATGGCCGGTCGGATAGATCCGCGGGCGGCAAGCGTACGCGATGTCGAGCATTGCCTCCGTCGAGCGTGCCCGATGCGCCCCGTACTGGTGGAGCACTGCGTCGTACACCGCGTCCTCGCCCGCGAGCGCGGCGGTGTGCGAGGACACCGCCTGCGCGCCGACGGCCGACCGCCCGACCTTCATGAAGACCACCGGCTTTCGCGCGTCGCGCGCGATCTCGAGTGCCGCGATCAGCGCCGCGCCGTTCTTGACGCCCTCCGCGTAGGCCGCGATCGCATGGACGCTCGGGTCCTCGGCGAACAGGCGGATGGTCTCCGCGACGTCGACGTCGACCTCGTTGCCGGTGGTCACCAGCTTGCCGACGACGACGCCGCGCTGGCGAGCCACCGCGAAGATGTGGCTGCCGTACGCCCCCGACTGGCTGGCGACGGCCAGAGCACCCGGAGGCGGCGAGCCTCGCTCGAGCGTCGAGCTGAAGGTCGCCAGGAACCCGTTATCGGCATTGAAGACACCGAGGCAGTTCGGGCCGATGATGCGAACGCCCGTTTCCTTCACGATCGCCGACATCTCGCACTGCAGCGCTGCGCCGCTGGCGCCGATCTCCGCGAAGCCGGACGAGAGGACCAGGCAGGCCTTCGCTCCCTGGGCGGCAGCGCCACGGATCGCGTCGTTCACGGCGGGCGCCGGCACGGCGATGATCGCGTAGTCGATGCGGCGACCCAGTTCGGCGATCGACGGCGCCGCCGGTAACCCCTGCACCACGTCGCGGTTGGGATTCACCGGCAGGATCGCGCCCGCGAATCCGGCAGCCTTCATGTAGGCGAGAGGCCGCCCGCCGATGCGCGTCGCGTCTTCCGACGCGCCGACGATCGCTACCGCCGTCGGGTTCAGTAGATCTCCGAGTGTGGTCATTTCGCGGCGCTTCTCGGCGCCCGGGAAGGTTCGAGCCGGAAGCGCGGCGTCAGGCGAGCAGCAGCACGTCGCAAGGAGCGCGGCGGGCGACTTGATACGCGGTGTTGCCGACGAGCCATTCGCGCACGCCGCTGTCGGGGCGTTTGTGGAGGATCACGAGATCGACTTCGTGCCGCCGCACGCTGTTGAGGATGTCGTCCACGCCGTTGTGAACGATGACCTCCCATGGGAACTCGCTGCCGATTTGGTCCTGAGCCACCTTCTCGATGCGCTTGCGAGTGGTGGCCTCGCCCTCGGCGATCGACCACCCGGCTTTGGATCGCGCGACCTCCGGATCGAAAGGACTCTCGTAGATCGAGTGAGCGTTGACGAGAAAAATCGTCCCCTTCCGCTCACGAGCGAAGATCTTGGCGAGCGCCAGCGCGGCGCGGGAGTGGTCGTCGGCATCGACTAGGCAAAGAATTCTCTCGTAGTTCGGTTTCACGGCAGTTCCTCGCCACGCGACCGGTGCGCGTGCATGGGTGAAGTGCGCTCTCTCTCGTCCGGATGTCTGTGGGACGTCTACGTTCGCAGCAGCGGAAGTGTCAACCGAGAACCTTCGGGAAGTGACGAAACCGGGGCGGAAGAACCCGATGTCGGCAGGGCCGACGTGTTGAATGCGGCTCTCGCGTGAGCGAGGGTCGGACCATGCCGCTCACGGAATATCGCAAGAAGCGCCGGTTCGCGGTGACACCGGAACCGGAGGGAAAGAAGGGTGCGCGTCGGCGCGTGTCGAAGAGGCTCGCGTTCGTCGTACAGAAGCATCGCGCGACCGCGCTCCACTACGATTTCCGGCTGGAATGGAAGGGCGTGATGTTCTCGTGGGCGGTGCCCAAAGGTCCGTCGTTGGACCCGTCGGTCAAGCGGCTGGCGATGCAGGTCGAGGATCACCCGATCGAGTACAACCAGTTCGAAGGCATCATTCCCGCCGGTGAGTACGGCGGCGGCACGGTGATGATCTGGGACCGGGGGACCTGGACGCCGGAGACGCCCGACGTCGACGCGGCGCTGAAGAAGGGAGAGCTCAAGTTCTCGCTCGACGGGACGAAGCTCCACGGATCTTGGGTCCTCGTGCGGACGCGACCGCGGCCCGGCGAGTCCCGCGCTCCATGGCTCTTGATCAAGCACCGCGACGAGTGGGCGACCACCGAGGACGTGGCCGAAGCGGCGCCGCGGTCGGTGGTCTCGAAGCGGCTGCTCGTCGAGATCGCGCGCGACGAGGGCGGTGACGTGTCGAAGGCCGCCGACGGCGATCCTCCGGCTCTGCTGAAGAAGCTCGCCGCGGATCCGGGGCTCGTGACCCCGCCGAAGAAGGGACGCAAGAAGGCGGTCTGGCACTCGAACCGGGCGATGTCGTGACCGGTT
>JAXDLK010000015.1:0-6361 GCA_034666665.1 Candidatus Binatota bacterium | reverse complement strand
CAGCCACCGAGTCGACGACCGGCGCGAAGCTCCGCGCCATGAGATCGATGATCGATTCCTCGGCCACGCGAACGCTCGGGAACGGCGCCTCGCCGCGGCGGAACTCGTCCACGCGCACGCCGGCGAGACCGACGATCCTCTCGTAGAACTCGACCGAGGCGAGGGGATCCTCCACCCAGAGGACGACGTGATCGAGTCGCCGTGTCATCGCTTCGCTCGCCGGCACGTCAGCGCTGCGCTCCGTGAGCGCGCCGCACCTCGCCCATGGCGCGGAGCATCGCCGCGACGTCGACCGGTGCATCGTAAGGCTCGTCGCGGAGCTCGCGGTACGCGCGCGCGACGTTGAAGATCACCCGCTCGGGCTCCGTCCACGAGGCGTAGGGACCGAGATCGATCCGTTTCGCCGCCTCCAGAACGTCGAGCTCCGCGGCGAAGAAGCGGCGCGACTGCTCGTAGACGTATTCGAGGTAAGACTTCATCTCGCGCGCGCCTTCGATGCCGCAGAGCGGCCCGTGCCCGGGAACGATGACGTCCGGCGCGAGCGCGACGATGTCGTCGAGCGCGCCGATCCACCGCTGGTAGGTTCCGTCCCACCCGATCGGCGTGCACAGGCGGAAGAGGACGTCGCCCGCGAAGACGACCCGCTCCGCGGGCAAGTGGACGATGACGTCGCCGCCGGTGTGGGCGGGTCCGACCCAGAGGAGGCGCGCCTCGATGCCGTCGAGATCGATCGTCATCTCGTCTTCGAGGAGGGTCGACGGCGGCGTCACCTCGATCCCGGAGAAGTCCCACTCGGCGAGCGCGTCCGCGAGCCATTCGGTGCCGGGATCTTCTCGAGCGGACGTCTTCAGCGCCTGCAATCCCGCCGGCGGGACGTCGCGAAGCATTCCGTCCGCGCAGAGCCGGTGACCGATGATCTCGGCGTCGGCGAAGAGTTGGTTGCCCCACGAGTGGTCGCCGTTGTGGTGCGTGTTCACGACCCGGCGCGCGGGCTCGCGCCATACGCGGGCGTAGCAGTCGATGAGCGCGCGCGTATGCGGCAGGTCCCAGAAGGTGTCGACCACCAGGCCGCCGCCGCGATCGACGAGCCCCGAGTTGCTCCAGCCGAGGCCGCGATCCGGCTGCAAGCAGGCGTACACGTCGCCGGCGATCTCGCGGAGCTCCATCGACGAGGAAACGCGTAGCCCTGCGACCGTCGTCCCGCAAGACGGGTGGGGTGCAAGGCGCGGAGTAATCAGCCGATGCGGTACACGTGGCGTCCCGGGACGAGCGTCACGGTCACGCCGCCGGCATCGCTGCTCCAGCCGCTGAACGGCATGCCATCCATCGTCACCGACGACGCGGGCCGTCCGGCGAGGTGGAGCCGCGTCGCTCCGGAAGAGTCGAGGTCGAGGTCCAGGGGCGACGCGATCGCGAGACTGGCACGCGCGAGGTCGACGGTCACGCTCGCGAGATTCGACAGCTTGCCTGACAGCCGATTTCCGGCGTCCGGGACGACGAGCGCGAGTTCCTCGGTGTCTTCGCTGATGGTCCGCCAGCCTGGATCTCGCGACAGCAGCGGATGGTCGCGGCGGAACTCGTCGAGCGTCCCATAGCGCAGGCCCTGCGCCAGCACCACGTGAGGAAAGGGATGCGCGTAGCGACCCGACCAACGGACCGCCGCAGGCGGAAGCTTCGCGGCGAGAGCGTGACTGGTGAGATCGACGGCGGCGGGCGCCCCACTGGCGGATCGCATCGCCGAGACCCAGTACGCACCCGAGTACGGTGGCAAGCTCGGATTGAAGCCCGCGGGCTCGATCCGGTACGTGACGCGCGCGGGGTTCGGGTCGCGAGGCCGGAGCACGAGCGGGTCGACCAGCGGCTTCGAATCGCACACGAGACTGTAGTCGTGTGCCCGCCCGACGAACTCGAAGTATGCGTGCTCGTAACCGAGGGCGGCGAGGGCGTCGCGGTACGCCTGGACGCCGGAGAGGAGCGCCGCGTCGAGCCCGGTGTCGCCGTTGACGAAGACGTAGGGAACGTTTCGCAGGTTCTCGACGTTCGCCGTGTCAGTCGCCCCCGAGTAGCTGACCGCCGCGTTGAACCGTTCGGCGTAGAGCGGCGCCAACCGCGCGGTTCCGCTCGCCCCCATCGACATCCCCATCAGCGTGACGCGGTCTGGATCGATGCGTGCGGCGGCCATCACGCGTGCGAGCACCTCGACGGCGTCGACCTCGCCGATGTCCGCGTAGCCCACACCCTCGCCGCGCGCGAGAGTGCTCGCGACCACGAGCCGCTCCGTGTCGGCGAGCGCCTGCACGTGATCGTAGGTCTGCTCGTCGTTCACGTGCGTGCGCCGGCGGGCGAGGCAGTCCTCGACTCCCCAGATGAAGTTGTTCTGGTTGCCGTTCAGGTAATGAAGGAAATATCGCAGCGCGAAGTCACCCGGGTCTTCGGGATAGTCCGACGGGAGCAGCATCGAGTACGGCTGCTCCTTCCAGAGATACCGGTAGTTCGACTGGTAGAGGCTCGAGGTCTCTTCGGCGAGGCCTTCGCCGAGATCGAGCGCGGAACGGTTGACGAGATTCAGCGGTCCCGCGAGGCGCGGCTGCGGAGTGGTGGCACCGCCGGGACCGAGCGCGCTCATGTCGACGGCCACGAAGTCGCTGGCGATCGACCCGGCGGCGAGATCCTCCGCCTGCTTGTCGTCGCGCCACCAGGTGTTCGGCTCGAACGGCCGGAAAAGGACCTGGTAGACGTTCGGGAAGAAGGGCTCGCCGGCGCCCGGCCGGGCGGAAAGCAGGAAGTGGTACCAGAAGCGGAGCCCGAACTCGCGGGCAGTGACGCCACCGGGGGTGACGTCCTGGTACGGCTGAACGGCCTTCCAGCGGCTCGCGGCGGCATCCCAGAGGCCGCCGATGATCCAGTGACGCCAGACACCGGACGGCGCACCGAGTGCGGCGCGCGGCACCGACACCTCGATGACGTTCTCGTCGAGGTCGACGGCGATCGCGCCCCCGGCGTCCGCGAGAGAGATGCTCGAGACCTCGTCCGCGCCGCCGGCACCGTCCGCGTAAGAAGTCACGGCGCCACCGGTGCCCCAGACGGTCAAGACATGCTCGAAACCGAGCTGCCCGCGAAGGTTGGCGCCGAGCGGCCACTCGCCGCCACCGGTGGCGGCGTTGCCGTCGCGGTCGATGCCGATCGCGAACACCGCCTGATCGGCGCGGCGGAGCGCGGTCGTCCGGATCAGGTAGTAGACGTTCGCCGCGTCGAGACCGATCCGGACCTCCGACACGTCCGCCACCGAATCGTATTGGCGGTCGGTGCCGTCACGCGGCGGATAACCGAAGTCTCCGGACGTGCGGAAGCGGCCGGTCTGGCCGGTCGTTCCCCAGCGCGGCGACTGCGGATCCTGGAGGTTCGGCCAGAGACCCACGACCGGAAAGTACTCGAAGTCAGCCTGACCGCCGCGGAAGCCGTCGACGTTCGCTCCCCACGCGTCGTAGAGGTAGTCGGTGTAGATGAACTCGCCTCCCGAGTGGCGGGAGGTCCCGGAAATCCCGGTCGGCTCCCCGACCCAATCGGAAGGATCTCCATCCACACGGATGCCGCCGGCGGCGGCACCCGCGACCGACACGATCGCCGCGACGGCGATCGCCAGGTGCGCGAGTCGTCCCATCGAATCTCCAGTTGTCGAATTCCTGGGGAAGAAATCACGCGGGCCGGCGTGGCGTCAATCGAGAAAATGACGCGTCCGTAACCCCTCAGTCTTCTCGCCGCGGACTCCGGGGCGAAATCGAGCGCAGCCGGCGAATCTTTCGGAAACCGGAGCGCCGATGCGAAATCTTGCGAGCGGAAGCGAGCTGAGTGTAAGCGACGGTTTCCGCGCCGGCGAGCCATTCGCTCGGGAGTCCGTCGCGCGAAGACTGACCCTTTACACGCGTCCGGCGGCTTCGGGCGCGCCGGTCAGCGCTTGCGGACGACGATCGAGCCCGCGGAGTAACCGGCGCCGAAGGCGCAGAGGACGCCGACGTCGCCCGCCTCGAGTCCCGCCTGGTGCCTGTGGAAGGCGATGACGGATCCCGCGGAGCTCGTGTTCGCGTACTCGTCGAGCACGATCGGCGCCTCGTCCTCGTTCGCCGGGCGCCCGAGAAGCCGCTTCAGGATCAGCTGGTTCATGCTCAGGTTCGCCTGGTGGAGCCAGTAGCGGCGCACCTGGTCCGGACGGATGCCGAGATCCGCGAGATGGCTCGCGAGCAGCTCGGCGACCATCGGCACGACCTCGCGGAACACGGTGCGGCCGTCCTGCACGAACAGCAACTCGTCCGGAGTGCGCGGCTCGGTCTCGGCACGGTTCAGGAAGCCGAACTCGTTGCGGATGTTGTTCGAGAACCGGGTTGCGAGACGGGTGCCTAGGACCTCGAAATCGTGGGTGCCGCGAGCGCCGTCGTCGCGCTCGATCAGCACCGCGGTCGCGGCATCGCCGAAGATGAAGTGGCTGTCGCGATCGCGGAAGTTCAGATGACCGCTGCAGACTTCGGGGCTGAGCACGAGCGCCGAGCGCGCGCTGCCCATCGTCACCGCGTCGCACGCGACCTGGACGCCGAACGCCGCGGAGGCGCAGGCGACGTTCATGTCGAACGCGTACCCGCGCGTGCCGAGTCGATGCTGCACCTCGACGGCGATCGCCGGGTAGGGGCGCTGCAGGTTCGAGCACGCGACGAGGACGGCATCGACGTCGGAGGCGGCGCGTCCCGCTCGCTCGAGCGCCTCGTTCGCGGCGGCGAGCGCCATCTCGCAGAGGAGCGACGGCTCTTCTCGCGACCGCGTGCGGATCTGCGGCCGCATGATCTCCGGATCGAGGATGCCGGCGCGGTCGACGACGTGCCGGCTGCGCACTCCGGAGGCTTTGAGGATGAACTCGCTGCTCGACGGCTGCAGCGCCTCGCCCGCAGGCCGCTTCTCGTTCTCGCGCCGAACGTACTCGTTGAACGACGCGACGAGCTCGTCGTTGGAGATCGATTCCGGCGGCGTGTAGAGGCCGCTCGCGCGGATCACCGCCTTCGCGGACCCGGGGGCGTTCATGCTTCCTGGCGACTACCCGCGCGGCGGTCGTGGAGCAAGAGCCCGTCCTCGCGGCGACCCGCCCGTTGGGATTCTCTCCACAGGAGAGCTCGAGGCATTCATCGCCGCCGGCGCTGCGGCTTCCGCGCGGCCGAAGGGCGCGCGCCGCGATGCGCGGACCGAGGCCGCGCGATCACGACGATCCTCTCGAACGCGGAGATGAGATCGCTGCGATCGAGACCGGTCTCGAAGGCGGTGAGCGTCCGCCGGATGTACGGCAGCCGGAGCTTCGGCTGGCTCGCAACGATCTCCGTTACGTCGTCGACGTCCTTGGCTCGTCCGGCGAGAACCTTCATCACCACCACATCCTCGGCGCTCGCGACCATCGTGCGCACTCCTTCCACCGTCCGCCGTACCGCTCGGTCGAGGAATTGGGCCTCGGGACCCGGGCCGGCGAGGATCACGTCGAGGTCGATTCCCGACGGACGATGCCGGAACGGAAGCACCCTCGTCCGCGATACGACCTCGTCGAGATGACGTACACGGCTCTCGAAGCCAGCATCTTCGAGCGCGGAGACGAGGAGCGAGTGATGTCGTCCGCCGAGCTCGACCGTGACGTACACGTCGTTCGTCAGGCGGGTCGCACCGTGTACGATCGCCGCCTGCGCACCGAACAGGAACCAGCGCACCTGCTGCGCGCGCAAGACCGCGGTCAGCTCCGAGAGGAGCTCAGCGAATGGGGAACGCACGGGCGGCGCGATCGAGTAGCCGCTTGAGCTCTACCTGGTGCGCCAGGTCGTCGGCGCTCGCACGCGCGGAAGGCCGGCCGCGGCGGACGGAGTGGACGAACCGCCACAGTCGGCGGCTGACGGCGACCGACCCCTCCGGGCCCTCCGCACGAAACCGTGCTGCGCACTGGCGCAGGTGAAGCCGGCGGACTGCCCCCCAGTCGCGGAGCGCGTACGAGCGGACGAGCTCCGGATCCAGCGGGCGGGCACGCCGTCCGCCCTTCGTCACCGCCCGAATGCCTCGGTGACGAGCTCGGTATCGAGGTACTCCTCGATCTGCTTCACCTTGCCGCCGGCGAGGCGGAAGACGACGCAGTAGGCGTTGTCGTAGCGCTTCCCCGACTTCGTCTGGGAGCTGCCCTGCGCTTGCATCACCACCGTGTCGCCCTCGGCGACGAGGTGCTTCGGCGCGATCGCGAGGCCGCCCTCGAGCTGAGACGTGAGCGGCGTCAGCAGGCGCTGGATCACGTCCTGCTTGCCCTCGAACGTCCCGGAGAACTTCGTCTTCCCCATGATCGTGAAGCGGA
>JAXDLK010000014.1:0-22828 GCA_034666665.1 Candidatus Binatota bacterium | reverse complement strand
GAGCTCCGTTCACGCCCAAGAGGAGGCCGAAGAAGGCGGCTGCGGTGCGTGTTCTCATGTCGGAGCCCCGCCACATCCTTGCGGCGCGTTTTCCCTGCACCTCTCATCCTAAGGCGAATACCGCCTGCGCCAAAATCTCCGGCGTGGTGCTGGAGACCGGCGGTGCGCTTGCGCCGCGATCGCTGCGGCGGATGCGGCTCCGGCAGTTCAGCGCGGGGCGAGAACGGGCCACCGCCGCGGCGGTGGGAGGGATCGTCGAATCTCGAGCAGGCTCACGAGCGGCCGCGCGTCCGCGGCGGGGAGGAGGTCAGCGGTTGCGCGCCTCGAAGAGCGCGTCGGCGATGCCGTCCTCCGCCTGGGCCACGATCAGCGATTGGCGGAGGCCCTCCCGCTGGACCAGCTGGCGGGCCTCTCCGCGGAGCACCGTCACCGCGCGCCCGCGAAGAACCGCGAGGTCGCGGTCCGAGCGCTCCAGCTCGCGGACGAGGTCGTCGGCGCGGCCGGCGAGGTGCCATGGCCGCGCCGCAGGCTCGACGGCGACCCAGCGGTACTTCGACTCCAGCCGTTCGAGCGCCGTCAGCCAATCGATCATCGCGGTCAGCACCGGCAGGTTCAGGTTCCGCGACCGCAGCGGAACGCCGGCGAGCGCGGAGGCCATCTGCCGCTCCTTCAGATCGAGGTTGTCGAGCACGTACTCGAGCGAGTCGCGGTCGGTGCGCCATTCCTCCAGCAAACCTTGGCGAACCGTCTCGGACGCGAGCCCGGGGATCCCCTCGTTGGCGATTGCATCGCGGGCGCGCGACATCATCGAGAGCAGCGATGCCTTCGACGGCAGGTCGCGCCGGCCGGCGAGGACGAGGCGGAGCATCCGGGTGGTCGACGCCAGCGCTCGTCGCTTCTCGACGACGGCGGCGTCCGGATCGATCCGTTCCGCCATCGCGAGCGCGTCGTAGAGCCGGCTGGTGAGATCGTATTGTGCGAGCGCCAGCCAGACGATTTGCGGCGGCAGCTCGCGTACGTCCTCGTCGACCTCCGATGCCTTCGCCGGCGGGTCGCTCCGGAACGCGGAGCTATGGCCGCGGATCTCCTCGGCGAGCCGCGCGGACGACTTCTCCAGGTCCTCGAGCTCGACCGACAGATCGACGAACGTCTCGATCGTCGATCTGTCGTGGAAGTGGTCGAGAAGCAGCGGGAAGAGGACGCTCCGCGGCGAGAGCGTGCTCGGCCCTTCGATCTCGTCGTGCTCGTACGGCGAGCCGGTCAGCCGCTCGGCCGTGCCGCCGAGGAGCGAGAGGTCCTCGGCGAGCCGGGCGCGCTTCCAGCGCGCCTGACCCTGTCGTGCGAAGGCGATCAGGTCGGCAAACACTTCGCCGAAGCGCTCTTCGACTTCCACGGCCTCGCGCAACCGCCGCTCTCTCGTGCGGAGATCGGCGATCGCCTGCTCGAACAGGGTTCGTGCCGTTTCCGAGCTCGCCTCGCGGTTGAAGATCCGGCCGAACGCGACCTGAGCTTCCGCGCGTATGCCGTCGTCCGCGGCTCCGTCCATCGCCTGACGGAGCGCCTCCCGCACGGCACCGGCGTCGCCGGCGGCCTCGGCGGCGAGCGCGAGATCGATCCGCGTGGTCGAGAAGAGCCGGCTCTTCTGTCCGATCGAGCGATAGCTCCCCATGCTCTCGCGGTAACGCTTCCGCTGGTACTGGATCATTCCGGCGATTCGTCTCGCCTTGTCGCGCAGAAGCGGCGGCGCCGCCGGGCTCGCGATCACCTTGCCGAGGTCGCCGATCGCGTCGTCCGGACGGTCGAGCGTGAATTCCACCTGCGCGATCGTGAAGCGCGCGAACGGGAAGAACTCTCCGCGCGGGACGCGCGCCAGTACGGCGCGTGCTTCCTGGTTGCGGCCGAGGAGGTAGTTCGATTGGCCGACGACGTAGGAGACCTCCGCCGGCACCGACGGCAGGTCGCCGCGGTACGCCGTCTCCAGGTTCACGACTGCGGCGAACTCCCGGAGGTCGAAGAAGATCCGCGCGAGCTCTCGGAGCGCAGCCGGGGCGAAGCGGCCGCGCGGCGCTTCCTCGAGCAGCAGCCGGAGCGCGTCCTCGGCCTTTTCGTAGAGGTGGATCGACGCGAAGCACTTGCCCGTCAGGTAGAGCGCAGGCTGGCGGAGCGACTTCGCATCGGGCCGGTTCGCGGCTTCGCGGATCAGCACGAGCGCGCGATACGGCTCCTCGTCGAAATACGCATCGAGAGCGCGTGCGTAGATCGCGCCGGCGGACTCGGCGGCCGCGGCAGGTTCGAGGCAGGCGACGAGGGCGAGGAAAACGAGCAGGCTAGTGACGCGAACGCTGGAGCTCGAGGGCTTCGTCGAGCGCCTTCCGCGTAGTCGCATCGGGGATCCCCGTCACCGTGAGGCCGTTCTCGCTCTGGAACTTGCGGATCGCGGCGGCCGTCTCGGCGTCGAGGATACCAGTGACCGAAGCGCGATAATATCCGAGCGTCGCCAGCACCCGCTGCACCTCGAACGTCCCGCGATCGCCCGCGGGAGCGACGCCGCTCGCAGTCGAAGGACGGACGCCCGCCGGCTCGGATTGCGGGGTGATGTCGTCGACGAATGGCCGCTTCTCGACCGTCTTTCCGGCGAGCGCCTCGGGGTTGACGATCAGGAACTCGACGCGGCGGTTCATCGCGCGCCCGACCGCAGTCTCGTTGCTCGCGATCGGTGCGAGCTCGCCGCGTCCGGCGATCGCCAGCCGCTCCGCAGCCACGCCGTGGCCGGCGAGATACTGCTTCACGGACGCCGCACGCCGCTCGGAGAGCTTCTGGTTGTAGGACACCGTGCCGACCGAATCCGTGTGCCCTTCGACGAGGATGTTCAGGCCGGCGTTCTCCTTCAGCACCGCCGCGACGTCGTCGAGCACCGGGTAGCTCTCGCGGCGGATCGTCGCGCGATCGAACTCGAAGTGGATGTTGCGCGTGAGCTCGAGCTTCTCCGGCGTGACGACGACCGTCTCGCGCTCGCGGATCTTCGGGAACACCTGCGTCTCGGTCGGCGGCAGCGGCTCCCCGGACGGCCGGTCGCGGTGCTTCACGACCGCGACGTTGCGGATCACCGTCAGCTCCGTGAGCGCGGGGTCGACCTTCACGCGGAACCTGCTGCGGACCGAGTTCTGGCTCGCCTCGTTGCCGATGGTGCCGATCTTCAGCGTGACGGCGTTCGGGTTGCTCGCACCGAAGTCCGCGGCGTCGTCGTCCGCCGTGTCGGTCATCGCCTCGTCCCGGAACGTCAGCGATCCGGGAACGAAGCTCGTCCGTTCCGGCAGCGCATCGACGAGCACCACGTCCTCCGCGGGCTTCGTTCCCGTGTTCACGAGCGTCACCGCGTACTCGAGCGTGTCCCCCGGGTTCGGTCGGCCGTCGCCGTCCGGGTCGTCTGCCAGCTTCCACGTCTTTCGTGAGCCGGTCAGGTCAGGCAGCGCGGTGACGACCTCCTTCTCCGGGATGTAGGGCGTGACCCCGGCGATCACGCGGAAGTCGGGCGAGCCGCGACCGTGGGTCATGCCGCCTCCGGCGCCGACCGTGAACGCGACCCCGCCGAAGTGAATGCGCGCCGAGAGCAGGCCCTCGAGTGGAGCGGTCCGCTCGCCGCGGAACCCGTACCGGCCGGTGATCTCGCCGATTCCGTCTAGGTGGTCGCCGAGCGGCACGGTGACGCCGCCGCCGTAGAGGAGCTGGTCATCGAGGTCGTCGTCCGCGCCGAAGAGCTGCGGGTCGGCCAACCCCGGCTTGTCGCGCATCAGCCCACCGAAGTTCAGTGCGTAATTGATCTTGCCCGCGGTACGGACGTCGGCGACCAGGAGGCCGCCGTACTGCCAGCGGCCGGTGCCGGCGAACTCCTCCCGGTTTCCGCTCGGAAAGATCACCCGAGGCACGAGCGAGAGGCCGAAGCCTTCGCCGACGGGCCGCGGGAGCAGCGCGAGCTTCGCCTCGAGCGCCACGTCACCGAGATTGTGCCCGCCGTCCTCCGTGAGGGCGCCGAACGCACGCACGCGGCGATTGTCGGTGTACACGTAAGGGACGTCGAGGCCGAGCTGGAAGCGCTCCGTCAGGCCGATCGCTGCGACCAGGTCGGCGCCGATCGTCTGCTTCACGAGCCGGGACGACCGCTCGTCGCTCTCCTCGAGCCGGAGCTCCATCGGGTTCAACGCATAGGTTCCGTAAAGCCCGAGAGAGTAGCGTCCGGGCTCGAGGTTCCGGCTGTCGTACACGGAGACGAAGCGCGAGGGGTCGGTCGCGGGATGGAAGAGCTGGGCATCCTCGAACACCAGGCCCGGCGCCTTCACCTGGGCCGAAGCGCTCGACGCGACGAGCGCCAGCGCGAGTGCTGCTTGGCGCACCCACTTCGCTCGCATTCCGCCGCCCCCCATCGCCCGTCAACCTCGCCGCTTGCGCAATTGGGCGGCGATGCCCGTGAGCGTGAGCAGGGCCGCCGCGGTCCCGACGTCGCCGGAGCCGCCGTCTCCGGCGGCGTTGCATCCGCCGCCGCCGGTCGTGAACGGCAGCTCGAGACCGGCCGTCGTCCGCCCGAAGATCTGCTCCGGCTGCCCGACGAATTGCACCACCAGGCCGTCGACGGTGAGCAGCGAGAGGCCGTCGTCGCTCGCGCGATGCTCCCGTCCGGCTGTGATCGTGACGATGCCGAGGTCCATCGTCTCTCCGGCCTGGAGCGGGATGTCGCCGTTCGGCGTGCGGATGAGCGACGCGCTGGTTCGACTCTCGAGGCGGCCGCTCCGGCTGTCCGCAATCACGGCGCTACCGCCGAAGAGGATCTGGATCGGGCCGAGCGGGATCAGTGCGCCGCTGGCGCAGCTCTCGACGCGGGGGAATCCCGGCCGGGGTGGGAGGTCAGCGGGATGCGCCGTGCACGGCTCGGGCGCGGGCTCGAACGCGCCGCCGAGCGTGCGGGTGGCGACGCCGATCTGGTCGAAGCACTCGGGCAAGCCCTCGTCACAGACGGCATCGGGGATGGTGCGCCCCGCCTGGACCACGTCCGTGCCGCCTTCGCCGGTCACGGAGGCTGCGGCGTAGCCCACGTAGCGGGCGTTCTGCGCGCTCACGGGCGCGGCTGCGAGCAACAGCCACGGAAGCACGAGCACCACCGACCGGCGCGAAGTCATGACCACCGCCCCACCGAAAAATCCCGACTGGATCTACGAACGTAGAGGTCATGGCAACGGCCGGTCGTGTTGTCAACGCAACTCGGCGAAGCCGGCTCAGCTCGGCGGCAGGAACGAGAATGGCCAGGTGACGATCACGTCGCCGGAGGGCTCCGCCGGGTATCGCCAGTCGCGCATTTGCGAGAGCACCTGCTGCTGCAAACGCGAATCGCCGAACGTGCTCGACACCACGGTGACGTTGCCGACCTCTCCGCTGGAGAGGATCTCGTAGCGAACCACGATCACGCCCTTGAGCGTCGGATTCGAACGGAGCTCGTTGTTGTACGCCCAGCGAAGTCCCGCGAGATAGCGCTGCGTGTCGTGCCAGATCGACCCGTAGCTTCGCCCCGCGCCACCCGCTCCCGCACCCGAGACCGAGAACCCGCCGCGCCCCGAGCCGCCCCCGCCGGGTCCGCGTTCTCCTCCGCCCCAGCCGTTCCCGGAGCCGCCCGGACCCGAGAGCGGCGCGGGTGCGAGCGCGGCGGCGAGCGGAGGCGGCGTGACGGCGGCGGGTGGCGCCGAGACCGGGGGCGGAGGGAGCGTCTCGTCCGGTGGTTTGCGCAGCGGGACGGCCTCGGCGTCGTCGAGCGGCCGCGGCTTCTCCGGTGCCCTTTTCAGAGCGGCCAGGAGGCCGCGCTCCTCGACCGGAGGAGCCTTTGCCCGCGGGACGGGCTTCGGACGCGGCGGCTTCTTCGCCACCTTTGCCGGCTCCGGCGGCTTCGGCGCTTCGACGGGTCGCGGCTCGGGAGCAGGCGGCCCCACCGGACCCGGCGCGGCGCTTCGTTCTCCGGGAGGAGGCGACGCGGGACCCGGAGGTCCCTCGAAGATCGAGACCTCGATCGGCGGCGGGCGCCGATGGCTGCCGGCGAACGACAGCACCAGCACTCCGATCCCCGCGTGGAGAATGGCCGACAGCGAGACGGCGAGCGCGTGGCGGAAGGCCGGTCGCTCGGGCGAGAGCGCGACCGGGGATATCCTTCCCTGGGTCGCCAGGGTGCGCTCAGGAGCCGGCGGTTTGGACCGAGATCGCGAACTTCTTGACGCCGCCGGTGCGCACGAGATCCAGGAGCCGCACGACCTCGCCGTACGGGACGCCGCGGTCCGCGCTGACCAGAACCTGTACCTCGGGATTGGCGGCGACTTCCTTCTGGACCACGGCCATCAGCTGTTCCGCCGGGACCGTCTTGTCGTTCAGGAAGATCCCGCCCCCGGCGTCGACGACGAAGTGGAGGCTCCGTGGCGGCGGCTCCTCGGCCTTCGACATCTGAGGAAGCTGCACCTTCACCGCCGGCGCCACGATGAAGCTCGCCGTCATCATGAAGATGATCAGCAGCACGAGCACGATGTCGACCAGCGGGATCACGTTGATCCCGGTGATCGCATCCTCGGATTCGGGTGCAGAGCCGGCCATGGCTCGCTCAGGCCGGCAAGCTGCGGAGCTTCCGCTCCGCGCTCGGCGCCGATCGCAGGTGCGCGAGGATCATGCGCTCGATCGTCTCCGCGTTGGCGGCGAACTCGCGCACCTTCTTGTTGAAGTAGTTGTAGGCGATGACCGCGGGGATGGCGACGAGCAGACCCATCGCGGTCGCCACCAGCGCCTCGGAGATGCCGCCCATCACCGCCGTGGCGCTTCCCGTGTTGCCGCCCATCATCGACAGGTCGTGGAAGGCCTTGATGATGCCGAGGACGGTGCCGAAGAGGCCGATGAACGGCGCGTTGTTGCCCATGGTGCCGAGGATCATCAGGTAGCGCTCGAAGCGCAAACGCTCCGCCACCTTCTGGCTGATCATGAAGTCTTCGACGACCTCGTCGCCCTCGGAGAAGTGGTTCAGACCGACCTTCGCGATGCGCGCCTCGGCGCCTCCGGTGACGTCGGCGAGCGCGGTCGCGCCCTTCACGTCCTCGCCCCGCATGCGCTCGGTGAGCGCCGTCAAGAAACGCTCGATCGGCGTGCGGTTCCGCCAGAAGTAGAGCGCCCGCTCGATGATGACGGTCACCGAGACGATACTCGCGAGGATCAAGATCCAGAGCACCCAGTCGCCGCCGAGCAGTGTGAACGCCTTGATCGCTTCGGCGACCGTGCCGCTCTGCGCCACCTGGTTGACCGCGGAAGACGGTTCCATTCGACTCCTTCGCGCGACTCGGTCGCGCCGATCAGCTCGCCGGTCCTGCCGCCGCGAAGCGTCCGAGGGCTCCGCGCGCGAGCGCGGTCCACTCGTTCTCCACGCCTGCCGCGTGCGCGCGCTCGAGAGTCAGGCGGAAGGCCTTCTCCGCCTCGAGCCGGTAAGGGCTCGCCTGTTCGCGTAGCAGCGTGTCGTACCGGTCCTGCTCTTCGTGGTTCAAGTTTCTGGGACGCGGCGCCTCGAGCAGCGCCTCGGCGAAGCGGAGCTGAGCGTAACCAATTTTGTAGTACGAGGCCAGGGACACGTCCGCGAAGCCGTACGTGGCCGCTTCGCGGAGCCGCGTCAGCGCTTCGTCGAGCGCCCGGCGCTTGGCGTCGAGCGCCCTTTCGACCGGCTCGACCAGCTGGACCGCGTCGAAGCGACGGAGCGCGACGTCGGCGAGGACGAGCCGGGCCTCCGCGAGCGCCCCCTCGAGGCGTCCGATCTCTTCGCCGGAAAGGCCGACGGGGGCGCGCGCCCCGGCCTCGCGCGCGAATCGCTCCGCATCCGCGTCGCGGCCGGCGTCGAGCAGAGCGCGGGCGAGCTCGGCGCGCACGCGGACGGCGCGCAGATCGTCCGGCGGAGACGTCCCGAGGAACTTCTCGTAGAGCGTGATCGCGCTGCCGGCATCGCCGAGCCGCCGGTAGATTCCGGCGCCGGCGAGCGCCGCGTCGCGCGCGGCGACCGCGCCCGGCTGCGACTCGACCACCTCGCGGTAGAGGGCCGCGGCATCGGCCGGGCGCTCGGCTGCGAGCGCGTCGGCGAGCTTCGTCCGCGCGCTCGCGATGACCTCGTCGGCGGCCGTCCTCGTCTCCTTCGGGGCCTCCGGTTCCGCCGCGGCGCGCGAGGCCGATGCCGATGCGCGCGCGGCGTCGCCGCTCGCGAGCGCCGCCCGCGCGAGCATGAGCTCGAGGGCCGCGCGTCCCCCGCCGGAGGCGATGCGGTCGATCACCGCGTTGCCGGCGGCGAGCGCCTCCGCCCAACGCTGGCGCTCGTAGAAGATCGTCGCCTGGCGGACCCCGAGCTCGGTCTCTCGCGGCCCACCGGGAAACAGGCGCGAGTAGTCTCGGCACGCAGCGATCACGTCGTCGATCGATGACCCTCCCGCCCTGGAGAGCTCTTCGAGGAGCGCGACCCGGCGGAACGCCGCATCCTCGCCGTGCGCGGCGTCGCGGATCTCCGCCACGATGCGGTAACGCTCGGCCGCTCCCGCAGCGTCGCCCATCTCCTTCAGCGCCTCCGCCTGGAAGAACTCCGCCTCGTTCTTTCCGGCTCCTACGGGCTGGCTGTCGGCGTACTTCTGGTAGGCGTCGATGGCGACGCGGTAGGCGTCCGCAGTCTTCTGCTGCCGTGCTCGCTCGTGGTGGTGGATCGCCGAGTCGCGGAGCAACGGCCCGACCTCGCCGCTCGCCGCGGGGTCGATCGCGGCGGCCGCGACGCGCCGCTGGATCAGGCGCTCGCGTGCCGTCTCGGCGGCCGTCTCGTCGCCGGCCTTGCGATAGGCATCGAGGGCCCTCGCCTCGACGTCGGCGGCGTCGTCGCGATCGGGGAAGTCGCGCAGCAGCTGCTCGTAGGCGCGAGCGGCGTCGGCGTAGGCGCTGGTCTCGGCGAAGAGGTCCGCGGTCCGGCGGAGCGCGCGGCCGACGAACTCCGGCTGCCCGCCGGACCCGCCAGACCCGCGAATCCTGGGCCCGGCGTAGACGGAGAGATCGCCCTCGGCGCGCACGATCTTGGCGAGGAGCTCGATCGACTGCGAATACAGGCTCTCGCTCTGCCGGCGGCCGCGCTCGAGGCTTTCGAGGAGCTCGACGAGCGTCGTCCGAGCTCGGGCGTCCTGGTGCGCGGCGAATGCCGACCAGCCGAGGAGATACGCCGCCTGGTCGTGGTATCGCGGGTCGGCGCGGCGCAGCACCTCCTCGTATGCGGGCACCGCGTCCGCCGGCTGGTTCCGCTGTACGGCATCGTTGCCCAAGCGGAACCATAGCTCGGCGGCATGGCCACTGGCCGGCAGCTCTCGGACGAACGCGCGGAATTCCTCGATCGCCTCGTCGTGACGACCGGATTCCTCGAGCGCGAGAGCGCGGAAGTAGAGTGCGTCCTCGCGATAGGGGCTCGCCGGCTGCCGGAGCGTCTCCTCGAGAAGGGCCGTCGCGCGCTCGATCTGCTGGCGGTTCGCCGCGCCGCCGCCGGGCGCCGCCTGGGCCTCCTCGAGGAGAAGGACGGCGAGACGAAACGTGATCTCGTCCCGCGGGGTGGAGAGCTCCGCCGAAGAGCTCGCCAGCAACTGCTGATAACGCCGGATCGACTCGGTACGATCGCCTTCGCTCTCCGCCGCGGGCGCCGCGCTCGGTGGGACGATCAGCACGGGCTCCTCGGCCGCAGCGATCACCGCCGCGAGGAGCGGCGGGACGAGCAGGAGATGCGGGCGGCGCACGATCGGTTTCCGACTGTTTTCTTGAATCGCCCGGCGATGCGGGGTCAACGAATTTTCCTTGACACGCGGGAGGACGATCCGAAAGATCGTCTCTCCACCTTCCAGCCGTGCCCTGTGGGCGACGGCATGGCGAGATCGATCGAGGAATGGGCGCGCGCCGACCGACCGCGCGAGCGGCTCGACGAGCGCGGGGCGGAAGCGCTCTCCGAGCTGGAGTTGCTCGCGCTCGTGCTCGGCACCGGTGGCCGCGGAGAGAGTGCGCTCGATCGTGCCGCCGCCGTCCTCGAAACCTTCCGCGGACTCAAGGGCGCCGCGCGCGCGAGCACCCGGGAGCTCCTGCTCGTCCGCGGCCTCGGTCCCGCCAAGGCGGCCGCGGTCGCCGCGGCCTTCGAGCTCGGCCGCCGGGCGTTTTCACCCGCGCGCGAGAACGGCAGCGTCTTCCGGAGCAGCGCCGACGTGTTCGCTCATTTCCGCGGCCGCCTCGGGCTTCTGCGAAAAGAAGTCTTCTGTGTGCTGCTGCTCGACGCGAAGCACCGGAAGCTCCGCGAGGTGCAGGTGTCCGAGGGGACGCTCACGGCCTCTCTCGTTCATCCCCGGGAGGTATTTGCTCCGGCGATCCGCGAATCCGCGGCGGCGATCCTCCTCGTCCACAACCACCCGAGCGGCGATCCGACGCCGAGCGTCGAGGACGTGCAGATCACCCGCCGGCTTCGCGAGGTGGGCGATCTGGTCGGCGTCCGCGTGCTCGATCACGTGATCGTCGGTGACGGGGCGCACTACAGCTTCGCCGACGGAGGCTCCTGGTAACGCGCGGGGACGTTGCTGCCGACGGCGCCGAATCCGCCGGCGCCGCCGGAGTGGGCGAGCTCCGAGGATCAGGCGACTTTCGCGGCAACGTCCCCGCACATCGTAGCCTCAGAAGGGGACGTCGTCCTCTTCCGCCGCCGGCGCGGGGGCTGCCGCGGGCTCCTCCGAATCCGCCGACCGAGGCTCGGCGCCCCGTCCTCCGCCTCCGCCTCCACCGCCGCCGAGGAACTGGACGCGCTGCGCCTGCACCTCGGTGATGTAGCGCTTGTTGCCTTCCTTGTCGTCGTACTGGCGCGTGCGGATCGAGCCCTCGATGTACACCTGCCGGCCCTTCTGCAGATACTGGCCGCAGGTCTCCGCCTGCTTCCCCCACACGACGATGTTGTGCCACTCGGTCCGTTCCTGACGTGAGCCTTCCGCGTCGTTCCACGTCTCGCTCGTCGCCACCGGGAACTTCGCGACCGCCCGTCCCCCTCCGGTGAAGCGCACCTCGGGATCGCGCCCGAGGTTGCCGACCAGGATCACCTTGTTCACGGACATGCTCGACCTCCTGTTCCTCTCCGCGGGGCGGGGGTGGGAGCTCCTCATCACACCCGCCGGCGCTCCAAGTCAACGATGCACCCGGACGATGCACACGAACGGTTGCCGGTGATTTGGACGCCCGGCGGTGCGGGTGGTACGCTGACTTTCCGGGCGCGTCGTGACGACGCGTAGGCGGGAGCGCAACGTGAGCAGCGCGGTCGAGATTCTACTCGCGGAAGACAATCCCGGCGACGCTCGGCTGACGGCCGAGATCCTGAAGCAGGGAAAGCTCGCCAATCGCCTGCACGTGGTCGATCACGGCGCGGCGGCGATCGCCTTTCTCCGCCGAGAAGGGGAGTACGCAAATGCCCCGCGCCCGGACCTGGTGCTCCTCGATTTGAACCTGCCGGGCAAGGACGGCCGCAAGGTGCTGGCGGAGATCAAGCGCGATCCGGATCTGCGACACATCCCGGTGATCGTGCTCACGGCCTCGGGGTCCGAGGAAGACGTTCTCGGCAGCTACGACGAGCATGCGAATTGCTACGTGAAGAAGCCGCTGGACGTCACGAAGTTCGCGGGCGTGGTGAAGACGATCGGGGATTTCTGGCTGACGATCGTGAAGCTGCCGCGGGAGTGATCGCCGATTTGAACGCGTCGAACGCCGACGGACTCCTCGCGCACGCCTACTGCGTGCGTTCGAGGCGTTCCCTCCTCCGGACCCATACGCTCTCCCGCGGTTCGGCCCCGCCGGCGATCGCTCCGGCGCTCACCCGATGACCGTCGACCGCCTTCAGGAGCTCCTCGTCGTAGAGGACAATCCCGGCGACGCGCGCCTCGTCCGGGAGATGCTCAAGGCATCCGGTTTGCGCTGCGAGCTCCGGGTGGCGGGCCGTTTGACCGCCGCGCTCGAGTTGCTCGAGGAGCGTCCTGCGGATCTCGTGCTGCTCGACCTGTCCTTGCCCGACAGCCACGGCGTCGAAACCCTCGACGCATTGCAGGCGCGGTTTCCCGACGTCCCCGTCGTGGTGCTGACCGGATTCGAGGACGAGACGACGGCGCTCGAAGCGCTCAAGAGCGGAGCCCAGGACTATCTGGTGAAGGGCCGCTTCGACGCGAACCTGCTCGCCCGGTCGGTGCGCTACTCGATCGGGCGCTGGAGCGCGGGGGCGGAGACGAAGCGATCGTTGTCGCTCTTGACGGCCACGCTGGAATCGTCGGCGGACGGCACCCTCGCGGTCGACCGCGCCGGGCGGATCGTCACCTACAACCAGAAGTTCCTGAAGATGTGGAACATCCCGGAATCGGTCGCCGAATCTCGGCAGGACGGGCAGATCCAGAAATTCGTCTTGAACCAGCTGAAGGACCCGGTGCGGTACCTGCAGAAGGTGGAGGAGCTCTACGCGCAGGAGGACCTCGAGAGCTACGACATCCTGGAGTTCAAGGACGGGCGCGTGTTCGAGCGCTACTCGATCCCGGAGCGGCTCGACGGCAAGGCGGTCGGACGGGTGTGGAGCTTCCGCGACGTCACGGAGCGAAAGCACGTCGTCGACGAGATGCGTCTCGCGAAGAAGGCGGCCGATGCCGCGAACCGGGCGAAGAGCGAGTTCGTCGCCACCATCAGCCACGAGCTCCGGACGCCGCTGAACACGCTGATCGGCATGGCGGACCTCCTGTGGGAGACGTCGCTCACGCCGGAGCAGCGAGAGTACGTCGACTTCTTCCGTCGCTCCGGCGACATCCTGCTGAAGCTGGTGAGCGACATCCTCGATCTCTCCAAGATCGAGGCCGGGCGTCTCGAGCTCGAGCGCATCGATTTCGATGTCGAGACGCTGATCGAGGAAGTGACGGGATTCTTCCGCGTGCACGCCCGCGAAAAGGGCATCGAGTTCTCGACCGAAGTTGCGCCGGACGTGCCGACCAAGCTCGCGGGCGATCCGAACCGGCTGCGTCAGGTGCTCGTCAACCTGATCAGCAACGCGCTCAAGTTCACCGCCAAGGGACGCATCGCCGTCCGCATCGATCGCGACCGCGAAGCGCCGAACCCCGGCGGGCTGCTCTTCACGGTGACGGATACGGGCCTCGGCATTCCACAGGTCAAGCTGGCGACCATCTTCGAGAGCTTCTCGCAGGCGGATCCGTCGATCTCGCGCCGCTACGGCGGAACCGGCCTCGGGCTGGCGATCTCGAAACGGATCGTCCAGCTGATGGGCGGGCGGATCTGGGCGGAGAGCGAGGTCGGCGTCGGCAGCACGTTCCGCTTCACGGTCGGTTTCGACGTCGCCGCCGCGCGCGGCAACGGACACGCTTCGGAGGTGTACGCCAGCGGGCGGCGGATCTTGATCATCGATCCGAGCGAAGAGGATCGCGATTCTCTGGTGGCGGCGATCGGGCAAGCGGGCACGATCGTCGTCACCGAGGACGGCCTCGAAGGCCTCGCCGAGGTCGAGCGCGCGAATGCCGCGCAAGCGCCGTACGACGTGGTGTTCGTCGATGCGCGCGAGCGGACCCTCGGTGGCTTCGAGGTGGTCGATCGCCTGCGGAGCTCGCTCGGCACCGCCGGGCGGGCGATCTTCACCGTGTCGCCGAACCACCACGGCGACGATCTCTCCCGCGCGGCCGCGCTCGGCATCGCCGGTACGCTGCGGAAGCCGTACGATCCCGATCTCGTGCGCACGATGCTCACCCGGGCGGCGGGGGCCGGGCGCGACCCGGTGGAGGGGGACGGCGCCGCGGAACGACCGCTCCGCATCCTCCTCGCCGAAGACTCGGCGGACAGTCGCGCTCTCGTCGGATTCTACCTGAGGAACACCCCGCACCACCTCGATCTCGCCGACAACGGCGAGTCCGCACTTGGCAAATTCACGTCCGAGAAGTACGACTTGGTGTTGATGGACATGCAGATGCCCGTGCTCGACGGCTACCACGCGACGCAGGCGATTCGCCGGTGGGAAACCACGCACGACGTGCCGTTGACGCCGATCGTCGCGCTCAGCGCCTACGGGCTCCGCGAGGACATCCAGAAGATCCTCTCCGCCGGATGTACCGGCTATCTGAACAAGCCGATCAAGAAGGATCGGCTGCTCGAGGCGATCCAGCGGTACACGAGGACCGAGCCAGCGTAGAGGCCGAAGCGCTCGCCGCGGCCGCGGTCGCCCCGCCCGCGGCGCGGACGTCTTCGTCGCGACCCGTCCGTCCGGTTCACGTCCTCCGCGCCCTGGCGGTGGTGCTGAACACCCTCTTCTTCGGCCCGGTCGTGGCCGTCGCCTGCTCTCTCGATCGCGACGCGAAGCTCGCGTACCGCATCTCGCTCGGGTGGATCCGGCTGAACCTCTGGGTCAGCGGCTGCCGCCTGCACGTCCGCGGTCTCGAGAACGTCTCGCGCTCCGAGCAGTACGTCTTCATGTCGAATCACCTGTCGAACGCCGACATCGTCGCGATCGCGTGGGCGCTCCGCGACTTCCAGCTCCGCTGGGTGGCGAAGAAGGAGCTCTTGCGCGTGCCGGTATTCGGCTGGGCGCTCAGGACCATGGGGAACGTCATCATCGACCGCTCGAACCGGATGGAGGCGATCCGCACGTACGCGGCGGCGAGCGAGCGGATCGCCCGCGGCATCTGCTTGATGGTGTTCCCGGAAGGCACGCGCGGCCACGAGGACGGGTTGTTGCCGTTCAAGAAGGGCAGCTTCATGCTCGCGCTCGAGACCGGAACGCCGATCGTGCCGGTCGGAGTGGTCGGCACCGCGCGGATCCTGCCGCGGACCGGCTGGCAGGTGGAGCGTGGCGAGGTCGAGGTCGTGATCGGACGCCCGATCCCGACGGCAGGCCGCGCCGCCGAACGCGACCAGGTGATGAAGGAAGTTCGCGCCGCGATCGCCGCGCTCGCCGGCGTCGCGGCAGAAGCACCGGCGGTGTCGCTGGACGCGCCGTGACGGTGCCCGCGGCCGGCGGCGGCGCGATCCGCATCGTTCCGCTGGGCGGGCTCGGCGAGATCGGCCTCAACCTGCTGGTCGTCGAATGGCGCCCCGAGGGCGCCGATCAGCCGGAGGCCGCGGTGGCGATCGATTGCGGTGTGATGTTCCCGGGGCTCGAGACTCCGGGGATCGATCTGGTGATTCCGGACCTCTCCTATCTACGAAGCCTCGGCAGCCGTCTGCTCGCGGTGCTGCTCACGCACGGCCACGAGGACCACATCGGCGCCTTGCCGTTCCTGCTGCGCGAGCAGAACGTCGCGATCTACGGGACCGAGTTCACGCTCGGGCTCGTCGGCGCGAAGCTCGAGGAGCACGGGCTTCGCGCGTCGGCGCGGCTCTCGGTCTTCCGGCCCCGCGAGCGCTGGCCGGTCGGACCCTTCGAGATCGAGGCGCTCCACGTCACCCATTCGATCGTCGACGCCTCGGCGTTGGCGATCCATACACCGGTCGGCACCGTGGTCCACACCGGCGACTTCAAGGTGGACCATACGCCGATCGACGGCCGCGCTTCGGACCTCGCGCGATTCGCCGAGCTCGGGGCGGCCGGCGTCCTCTGCCTGCTGTCCGACTCGACGAACGCGGAGCGGCCCGGGTCCACTCCTTCGGAGCGGGAGGTGGCGCCGGGGCTCGACCACGTGTTTCGCCGCACCTCGGGCAAGGTGGTCGCGACGACGTTCGCGTCGCACATTCACCGCGTACAGCAGATCGCCGACGCGTCGCGGCGCTTCGGCCGGCGGATCGCGCTCCTCGGCCGGAGCCTGGTCGACAACGTCCGACTCGCCGGCGAGCTCGGAAAGCTCGCGCTGCCCGCCGACGCGATGGTCGACGTCGATGCGACCGCGTCGCTTCCGGGCCGTGAGCTCACGGTGATCACCACGGGCAGTCAGGGCGAGCCGCGGTCGGCGCTCGCGCGCATCGCGCTCGGCGATCATCCCCGGCTTTCCGTCGGACCCGGCGATGCCGTGGTGATCTCCGCGCGCGTGATCCCGGGAAACGAGCGCGCCGTCAGCGCCGTGGTGAATCATCTCTACCGGCACGGCGCCGACGTGTACGCGGACGATGACGCGGACGTGCACGTCTCCGGTCATGCGAGCCAGGAGGAGCTCCGGCTGATGCTCCGCCTGACGCGGCCGCGCTTCTTCGTGCCGGTCCACGGCGAGTACCGCCAGCTCGTGCGTCACGCGAGGCTCGCCGTGGAGACCGGTGTTCCCGAGGAGAGCTGCTACGTCCTCGAGGACGGCCACACCTTGGCGATCGATGCGAACGGCGCGCGGCGCGAGGAGCCGGTCGGCGCCGGCCGGGTGTTCGTCGACGGCAAGGGAGTCGGCGACGTCGAGGAAGTCGTTCTCCGTGACCGCCGTCACCTCGCCGAAGACGGCCTCGTGCTGGCGGTCGTCGGCGTGCACTCGCCGACCGGCGAGATCGTCGCCGGCCCGGACCTCGTCTCGCGCGGCTTCGTGTTCGAGGGAGCGCGGCAGGAGCTTCTCGACGAGGCACGCGCCGCCGTCGTCGACGCGCTCGCGGCGATCAGCCCGGAATCCCGCTCCGATCCCGTCGAGGTCCAGGAGTCGGTGCGCCGCACGTTGAAGCGCTTCTTCTCGAAGCGCCTCGACCGCCGGCCGATGATCATCCCGTACGTCGTCGCGATGTGACGCGGCGGCGGTCGTTCCGCTGCCGCTACGTCGCCGCGCCGAACGTCACCGCCGTGTACGCGGTCGATCGGGACCGCGCCTGCGCGTGAGCACGCCGCGGCTGATCAGCTCCTCGATGCCGCGCCAGACGAGGTTTCGCGCGACCTCGGACGGCGTGTTGCCGTAGCCCTCTTCCGACACCAGGTCCTCGAGGTAGCGGAGAAGCTTCGGCGTGCCGGTGATTGCCACCTTCGTCGCCTTGAACGGGTTCGGAGGCCTTGGCATTTCTAGTTCCTAGATATACGATAAAAATCATCTAGCGATCCAACCCAGTGAGTCGCGCCATCGCCGCCCGCACCAGCCAGAGTTCCGCGAGACCCGTCGAGACCTGGCTTCGCCGCGAGGCGGCGGCGGTGGTCGCGACCGGCGTTTCCGGCTTTCTCTTCCTGAGCCTCTGGTCGAGTCAGCTCGCCGGCGAGGTGGGCCGGCTGGTCGCTGGACCGCTGAGACTCGCCTTCGGCGGCAGCGCATATCTGCTGCCGCTCGCCGGCGTGTTCGCCGCGGTGAACGCGATCCGCGGACGTCCCGGCTGGCCGTTCCGGCGCTGGGCCGCTCTCGGCGGGCTGGTCGCCTTCTCGTCGGTGCTGGTCGAGCTCCTGCGCCTCGGACCGCCCCGCGAGATCGGCGGGATCTTCGGCGAGTTCCTCGGACAGGCAGTGCTGAGCGAGAACTTCGGCCGCGCGGGCAGCTATTGCGTGCTCGTGCCCGGCTTCGTGCTCACGTTCCTGGCGACGACGACGCTGTCGCTGACGGAGACCGCTCGCAGGACCGCTTCGGGCGTGCGCCGGAGCGGCCGCTGGGTGTGGGCCCGCTTGCCGCGACGGCGGCCGCGGCCCGAGCCGCCGATCGAGGTCGTGCGCCCGCCGCGCGTCAAGAAGGTCGAGAACCTGAAACGGATCCGCCGCGTCGACGAGGAGCCGCCACCGATCCTGGTCGAGCGCGTGGCGCCCCCGGCGGAGCCGGCGCCGAAGAAGAAATCCCCGACGCAGGAAGCGTTTCCATTCGCCGGGACGTTCCGGCTGCCCTCGCCGAGCCATCTCGATCCGCCGCCGCGCGAGCGGTCGCGCATCGACGAGGACTCGCTGATCGCGAGCTCACGCATCCTCGAGGCGAAGCTCGCCGACTTCGGCGTTCAGGGGAAGGTGACGGCGGTGCGGCCCGGACCGGTGATCACCACCTTCGAGTTCGAGCCGGCGGCGGGCGTGAAGGTGAACCGCATCGTCACGCTCGCGGACGATCTGTCCATGGCGCTGCGCGCGATGAGCGTCCGCATCCTCGCGCCGATTCCGGGAAAGTCCGTGGTCGGCATCGAGGTCTCGAACCCGAAGCGGGAGAAGGTGTTCCTGCGCGAGATCCTCGAGAGCACGGAATTCCAGTCGTCGCCGTCGAAGCTGACGCTGGCGCTCGGCAAGGACTCGGTCGGGAACCCGATCGCCACCGATCTCGCGCGGATGCCGCATCTGCTCGTCGCCGGCGCCACCGGCACCGGCAAGAGCGTCTCGCTGAACGCGATGATCATGTCGATCCTCTACAAGGGGACGCCGGACGAGGTCCGGTTCCTGATGATCGACCCGAAGATGCTCGAGCTCTCGCTCTACGAGAACATCCCGCACCTGCTGACGCGGGTGGTGACGGATCCGAAGGAGGCGTCGGCGGCGCTGTCTCGCGCGGTGATCGAGATGGAGAACCGCTATCGGCTGCTCCGCGACAAAGGCGTCCGCAACATCGACAGCTACAACCGCGCGCTCGAGCGGGAGGCGGCGGAGAAGGTCGCTGGAGTCGTCGTGCTCCGTGATGCCGAGCCGAACGACCTGGCCGAGGGTTGGAAACTGGGGGACGAGAAGCCGCAGGAGCCGCTCGTGCATCGCCGATTGCCGTACATCGTGATCGTCATCGACGAGCTCGCCGACCTGATGCTGACGTCCGGTCGCCAAGTGGAGGAGCAGATCACGCGGCTCGCGCAGAAGGCGCGGGCGGCGGGCATCCACTTGATCGTAGCGACGCAGCGGCCGTCGGTCGACGTGATCACCGGGCTCATCAAGGCGAACTTCCCCGCGCGGGTGTCGTTCCAGGTGACGTCGCGCATCGACTCGCGAACCATCCTCGACGCGATCGGCGCCGAGCGCCTGCTCGGCGACGGCGACATGCTCTTCATGCCGGCAGGCACGGCGCGGCACGTCCGCATTCACGGCGCCTTCGTTTCCGAGCCGGAGATCCGCAAGGTCACGGGGTTCCTCAAGGATCAGGGACGGCCGGTGTACGACCAGGACTTCACCCAGGCGCTCGACGCGGCGCACGAGGAGAAGAGCGACGAAGCCGACGAGGAGGAATTCGCGGACGAGCTCTACGAGCGCGCACTCGAGCTCGTCACCGACAGCGGCCAGGCATCGATCTCGTGGCTACAGCGGAAGCTCCGCGTCGGCTACAATCGCGCGGCACGCATGATCGAGCGCATGGAGCGGGAAGGCATCGTGACGCCGGCGGACGGAGTTCGGCCGCGGGAGGTGCGGGCGTCGCCGCGGAGCGACCCGTGAGGCCGCTTTTGCTCGTGAGGCGGTTTCCGTATGTCGCGTTCGCCGTCGCCGTCGTTGCCGCGGCGGTCCCGACCCGGGCGGCGGTATCCGCGCCCGACGTCGGCGAGGTCGTGCGCAAGCTCCAGAGCCGCTACGAGTCGACCGCCGACTTCACCGCGGATTTCGCGCAGCAGGTCGAGGTGAAGACGCTCGACCAGAAGCTCGAATCCCGCGGCAAGGTCTACTTCAAGCGCCCCGGCCGCATGCGCTGGGAGTACCTCCAGCCCGAGCGCCAGACGATCGTCGCCGACGGCACGACGCTCTGGATTCACCAGCCCGATCACAATCAGGTGCTGAAGGCGCCGTTCCGCCTCGCCTTCCGCTCGTCGATGCCGGTGTCGTTCCTCTTCGGCATGGGGGAGCTGACCCGCGACTTCGCCGCGTCCATCGACGCCGCCGACGGGGCGACCGTTCGCCTGCGGCTCGAGCCCAAGGAGGCGGAGTCCGAGATCGGGCTGCTCGTGTTGACCGTCGATGCCGCGACCTACGACATTCGCGCCGCGGACGTCACCGACCCGCTCGGCAACGTCACCCGCCTCGAGTTCTCCAACATCCGGCGCGGGGTCGGTCTCGGTGACGCCGAGTTCGTCTTCCGCGTACCCGACGGCGCCGATGTCGTCGAAGCGCCGCCGAGCCCCTGAGGGAGCCAGAATGCCGTCGTTCGACGTCGTCTCGCAGCTCGATCTCCAAGAGGTGGAGAACGCGGTCAACCAAGCCCGCAAGGAGGTCGCACAGCGGTACGACTTCAAGGACAGCGCGACGACGATCGATTGGGACAAGAAGGAGGTGATCACCATCGATTCGTCGGACGAGTTCAAGGTGAAGGCCGTCGTCGACGTGCTGATGGAGAAAATGGTGCGCCGTAACGTCTCCGTGAAGGCACTCGACCCGGGAACGGTGGCGCCGAGCTCCGGTGGCCGCGCACGCCAGGAGATCCGACTGAAGCAGGGAATCGATGCCGATCGCGCGCGCACGATCGCGAAGCTCGTCAAGGACGCCAAGCTGAAGGTCCAGGCCCAGATCATGGGCGATCAGGTGCGCGTCTCGGGCAAGAAGCGCGACGATCTGCAGGCGGCGATCCAGGCGATCAAGGCGAAGGAGCTCGATCTGCCCCTTCAGTTCGTCAACTTCCGCGAGTGACGGCCCCCGCCGGCGCGACTCTCGACCCGCGCTCGAGCAGACCCATTCCGCGCCGATGACCCCGCTGGCGTCGACCAAGGCCTCCCGATATCATCGGCGTTTCGCCATGGGCCGCAAAGTCCATCTCGCGAGCCTCGGCTGTCCGAAGAATCAGGTGGACGCCGAGATCATGCTCGGCTCCCTCGTGCGCGACGGCTGGGAAGTTACGCTCGATCCCGCCGAGGCGGACGTATTGCTGGTGAACACCTGCAGCTTCATCCAGCCGGCGAAGGAGGAGTCGATCGATACGATCCTCGAAATGGCGCGCTACAAGGCCGCGGAGAGCGGCCGGAAGCTCGTCGTCACCGGCTGCCTCGCCGAGCGATACGGGCGGCAACTGCAGAGCGAGATGCCCGAGGTCGACGCCTTCGTCGGCACCGGGGATTACCTGCGTCTCTCCCGTGTCCTCGAGGACCTCGGCTCTCGCTCGCGAGCGCGGCCGCTGGCCTACGTCGGGGCGCAGCACGTGCTGCCGGATCACGAGGCGCCGCGGCTGCTCTCCGGAAGCCCTTTCAGCGCGTACCTGAAGATCTCCGAAGGCTGCAATCACCGCTGCGCCTTCTGCATCATTCCGAAGATCCGCGGCCGTCACGAGAGCCGCGGCGTCGCCGATCTCACGGCCGAGGCGAGGAACCTCGCGGCCCAGGGAGTCCGGGAGCTGAACCTGATCGCGCAGGATCTGACCGCGTACGGCAGGGACCTGCCGGAACGCTCCTCCCTCGCCGAGCTCCTGAGCGCTCTCGGCGGCGTCGACGGGATCGAGTGGATCCGTCTCCTCTACTGTCATCCGAGCCACGTGACCGCCGAGCTGCTCGCCACGATGGCCCGGGAGCCGAGGGTCTGTCGCTACCTCGACATTCCGCTCCAGCACGGCGCGGACCGGATGCTCCGGGCGATGCGGCGCGAGCGGTCCGCGGACGCCCTCCGGCGGCTGGTCGGGCGCATCCGCGCGCGTGTTCCCGGCGTGACGATCCGCACCTCGTTCATCGTCGGGTTCCCCGGAGAAACCGAAAGCGACTTCGGCGAGCTCTGCCGCTTCGTCACCGACCTCGAGTTCGAGCGGGTCGGGGTGTTCCGTTACTCGCAGGAGGAGGACACCGAGGCCGGCGTCATGGCGGAACAAGTGAGCGAAGAGGTGAAGGAGGAGCGCTGGCATCGGCTGATGGCGCTCCAGCGAGAGATCTCCCGCCGCAAGAACCAAGCACTCGTCGGCGACGTCCTGCCGGTGCTGGTCTGCGGCACTGACGACGACGGCAAGCTCCACGGACGCCTCGCGGGCCAGGCCCCGGACATCGACGGCGTAGTCTTCCTCGATGCGGTGCCGGACGAGCTCGACCCCGGCACGATCGTGCGTGTGCGAATCGACGGCGCGTCGGACTACGACCTCGCCGGTACGCCGCTCCCGGACATGGCCCCACCCGTGATTGACTTGGCCGAGACTCGTCCTTAAACCGGTCGCCTGCTCGCCTAGGGAAGGAAAAGCAAAAGTGCCGCGCAAGACCGTACTGAAGCAGTCCAAGGAAAAGCTCCTCGAGATGAAAGCCCAGTTGCTCTCGGGGATCCGCAGCGATCTCCGTGAGGGGCGCGAGGGCCAAGCCGACGATGGCCGGGATGCCTACGACGTCGCCAGCGAGGAGCGCGACCGCGAGATCAACCTGCTCTTGACCGATCGTGACCGATCGAAGCTCCAGGCGATCGACGACGCGCTCGAGCGCATCGACCAAGGAACCTATGGTATCTGCGAGAGCTGCGAGGAGGAGATCGCCGCGGAACGGTTGAAGGCGATGCCGTTCACCCGCCTCTGCGTGCAGTGCCAGACGGAGCAGGAGAACGAGGCCCGGAAGAATCGCCGCGCCGACGATGGCAGCGTCTTTCGCCGGATCGGCAGCGGCGACTTCGAAGAAGACAACAGCTAGGCGCGACGCAATTCGGCGGCGTGGCAGCGGATCAGCGGGTTGACCCGCGCCGACAAACGCCAGAGACCGAACGCGTGGGTGAGCACCACGCCGACGACGAACGTCGCGATCAGCGTGAGGAACGCCCGCACCGAATCGAAGCCGTTCGCCCGCTCGATGCCGATCAGCGTCAGGTAGACGCCGTACAGCGCGGCGAACCACTTGATGAACGGCAGGCCGATCAGCACCATCACCGCGCTCGCGTAGCCGAGCACCCGGAAGTTGGCCTCGTAGTCGCCACGGCCGCCGAAGAGGTGCTGCGCGACGACCGCGACGACCCCGGCACCGACGAAGAGCCGCAGGACGCCGAGGATCACCAGGCCGA
>JAXDLK010000013.1:0-10445 GCA_034666665.1 Candidatus Binatota bacterium | reverse complement strand
TCGGTCTACGGGCGGACCACGCTCGACGAGATCGTCGCCGCCGCGCGGACGCTCGGCGAGCAGCTGGGGGTTCGCGTGGAGAGCTTCCAGTCCAATGCCGAGGGTGAGCTCATCGACCGCATCCAGGAGGCGGTTGACGAGTTCGACGCGATCGTCTTCAACCCCGGGGCGTTCACGCACACCTCGGTCGCGATTCGCGACGCGGTGCTGAGCGCCAATCTGCCGGTCGTCGAGGTACATCTGTCGAACGTCCACCGTCGCGAGCCGTTTCGGCACCATTCCTACATCGCCGACGTCGCCGTCGGGCAGGTGATCGGCTTCGGCGCCGAGAGCTATCTGCTGGGCATCCGTGCGGCGGTTTCCATCCTCCGGAACAGCAAGCCGATCCCGCCTCGTGCGCGACCCGCGCGCAAGCGATCGACGCGCTGAGCTGCCTGGCTTCGAGCTTCCGGCATCGACTTGACACCGCCCGAAGGGCGAGGAGACACTGAGTCCCCATGAGCGAGCAGCGAAGGACGGCGACCGGCGCCCGGATCGTGATCAAGGTCGACCCGGAGCTGCAGGACTTGATCCCGGGGTTTCTCGAGAACCGGCGCAACGACTTGAAGGCCATCCGCACCGCGCTCGACCAGGGTGATTTCGACACGATCCGCTACCTGGGCCACGGCATGAAGGGCATGGGCGGCGGCTACGGCTTCGAGCAGATCACCCACATCGGCGGCTCGCTCGAGCGGGCGGCGATCGGCAAGCAGTCGCAGATCATCGAGCGCGACGCGGAGCAGCTCTCCTCCTACCTCGACCGCATCGAGGTAGTCTTCGAGGAGCCGGAGTAGGCGACCGTCGGTCGCCGCGCCGGCGTCGGCCGCGGCGAGCGACGGTGGACGGCATTCCCGGCACGTTTGACCCGTCTGGAAGGTGGAGCCCGTGAAGGAGCGGAAGCGCGAGGAACCGTCGAGGGGGCGTGAGGCCCGGGGATGGATCGATCTCGACGGCATCTCCGAGCTCGTGCAGCTGATGAACGCGCACCAGCTGATCGAGATCGAGATCGAGGACGGTCCCTCCAAGGTTCGCCTGGTGCGCGGCCGCGCCGAGGCGCCGCCGCCGGCCGCTTCTCCCGCGCCCGTCCTCACCGCCGCACCGCACCCCTCCGCGCCCGCCGCCGAGCCGCGGGCGGACCAGAGCCGTCCGATCATTTCTCCGATGGTCGGCACCTTCTACCGATCCCCGAGCCCGGACGCCCCGTCGTTCGTGGACGTGGGCTCGGTGGTGGAGAAGGGCGACACCCTCTGCATCATCGAAGCGATGAAGATGATGAACGAGATCGAGGCCGAATTTCGCGGCCGGGTCACCCGCATCGTGGCCGAGAACGGCCAGACGGTGGAGTACGGCGAAGAGCTGTTTCTGATCGAGCCACTATGAAATCGCTCATTCCGTATTGACACCTAACCGATAGGTTAGTATCCGCTGACCAATCGATTAGGATTGTTCGACGGTTCCTAATCAAACGGTCAGGTGGCCTGGGCAATCGCCAACGCCAATCTCGCCCTCGTGAAGTACTGGGGGAAGCTTCCCGGTGCGGGCAACCACGCGGCGAGCGGCAGCATCTCCGTCACGCTGGACGGCCTGGCAACGCTCGCCGGCGTTCGCTTCGATCCAGGCCTGCGGGAGGATCGTGTGGAGTGGCGCCCGGCGGGGCCCGCCGACCGCGTCGTCGAGTTCCTCGACCGCGCGCGACGACGGCTCGGTGTCTCCAGCCACGCGCAGGTGCTGCTGGCCTCGACGTTTCCGGTCGCTGCGGGCCTCGCGTCGTCCGCCTCGACGTTCGCTGCCCTGGCCACGGCCACCGTCGCCGCCGCGGGGGCGGAGCTGCCGCTGTCGGCGCTCGCCGCCTTGGCGCGCGAGGGCTCTGGCTCCGCCTGCCGGTCGCTCCTCGGAGGATTCGTCGAGTGGCGGCCCGGCTCCACCGACGAGGTCGTCGCGGTCTTTGCGGAGGACCACTGGCCGCTGGCGATCCGCATCGCCGTGACCAGCGAGGCGCCGAAGCCGGTCGGCTCTCGAGAAGGCATGCTCCGGACGGCGCGGTCGTCACCGTACTACGCCGCCTGGATCGCGCAGAGCCCCGGCGACCTGGAGGAAGCACGCTCGGCGATCGCGGCTCGCGATCTCGCGCGGCTGGGAACGCTCGCGGAGCGGAACTGCTTGCGGATGCATGCCGTGGCCATGGCGAGCGATCCACCGCTCCTCTACTGGGAGCCGGCCACGGTAGCGGTCATCCAGGAGGTCTGGAGCCTCCGCCGGCGAGGAATCGAAGCCTACTTCACGATCGACGCGGGCCCGCAGGTGAAGGTGCTCTGCGACCCGGGAGCAGCCTCCGCGGTCGAGGCGGCGCTCGGCGCGGTGCCGGGTGTCCGGCGCGTGCTCCGCTCGGGACCCGGGCGCGGTCCCGAGCTCGTCGGCGAGCCTCCGGCGTGGGCGGAATTCGCCTCGGGATGGGTGGGCGGATGAGGGGCCTCCGAATCTTCGCACCCGGGAAGCTGTTCGTCGTCGGCGAGTACGCGGTGCTCGACGGCGGACGGGCTCTCGTCGCGGCGCTGGACGCCGGGATCCGTTGTGACGCGGAGGAGGAGGGTGTGTGGCGGCTGGTCGCACCGGATCTCGGCGTCGAGCTCCGAGCGGGAACCCCGGGGGAGCTCGTGGCGTCGGCGAACGGCTCGGGCGCCGCCCGGCTGCTGGCGGCCGCGATCCAGGTCGGCGCGCGGGAGCTCGGGTGCCGCTCGCCGCTCCGCCTTCGCGTCTACGCGACGCATCCATGGCTGCGGACGAAGTCGGGTCTGGGCGGCAGCAGCGCGGCCGTGGTCGCGGTTCTGGGCGCGGTCGCCGCGGCGACGGGTGCCGACCTCGGCTCGAGCACGGTGCGGGAGCGGTTGGTCACGATCGGTGCCGACGTGCAGCGCGCGCACCAGGGTGGCCGTGGGAGCGGCGCCGACGTCGCCGCCAGCGTCCACGGCGGATGGATCGCATCGATGCGCGGCGCGAGCGCGGTCGAGCCGGTGCGCGTTCCTGCCGAGCTCGGCATCACCGCCGCGTGGAGCGGCGTCTCCTCCGATACCGCGACCGCGCTCGACGCGTTCGCGGAGTTCGTGCGCACGCCGGCGGGGCGGGGCGTCGTGGAATCTCTGCACACGATCCTCGAGCGTTTCTGGCGCGCCCTCGCGGAGGACGATCGCGACGGCGTGGTCGCGGCGGTGTCGGCCTACGGGCACGCCCTCGCGGAGCTTGCCCGCGGGACGCACGCATCCGGCATCGCCGAGATCGACGCGCTGGTCTCCGCGGCGCGAGCGGCGGGCGCGGGCGCGAAGAGCTCGGGAGCGGTCGGCGGCGATTGCGCGATCGCCGTCGCCTTCGAGCGTGAGCGCCTCGTCGACACCGAGCGCCGCTGGCACGGTCTCGATGCGCGCGTTCTCGACGCGCAGGTCGACCTCGGAGGCGTTCGCCTGGAGCCCGCCGATGCGTGAGGTCTCGATCGAGAAGCGCAAGCGCGCGCACCTCGACCTCTGCGCCGACAGGGACGTCGAGCATCGCGCGAAGACGACGCTCTTCGAGGAGGTCGAGCTCGTCCACGACGCGCTCACCGAGCTCGACCTCGGCGGCGTCGACACGTCGGTCGAATTCCTCGGCAAGCAGCTCCGCGCTCCGTTCCTGATCACGGGCATGACCGGCGGCACGTCGGAGGCGGCCGCGGTGAATCGCGACCTCGCGGCGCTGGCCGAGAAGCACGGCATCGGCTTCGGCGTCGGCAGCCAGCGAGCGATGCTCCGCCGGCCCGAGCTCGAGGAGACGTATCGCGTGCGCGGCGTGGCGCCGACGACGCTGCTGCTCGCCAACCTCGGTCTCAACCAGGCGGCGAAGCTCGCGACCGCGAAGATCGAGGCGATGGTGGCGGCGATCGGCGCCGATGCTCTCTGCGTCCATCTGAACCCGGCCCAGGAGCTCGTGCAGCGCGAAGGCGACCGGAGCTTCGCCGGCGGCATCGAGGGGCTTCGCCGCCTCGTCGCCGAGCTCTCGATCCCGCTGATCGCCAAGGAGACCGGCTGCGGCATCTCCGCGGTCGTCGGTCGCCGGCTCGAGGAGATCGGTGTCCGTGCGGTCGACGTCTCCGGCGCCGGCGGTACCTCCTGGGTGCGCGTCGAGCAGCTCCGGGGTGACGAGCGCAGTCGCGCGCTCGGCGAGACCTTCCGCGACTGGGGCATTCCCACCGCGGCGTCGCTCCTGCAGCTCCGCGACACGAGCCTCGCGCGCATCGCCAGCGGTGGAATCCGCAATCCCCTGGAAGCGGCCAAGGCCCTCGCGCTCGGCGCGGAGATCTGCGGCTTCGCGCTTCCCGTCTTCCGCGCCTATCGCCGCGGCGGCGTGAAGGCTGCGGACGAGTTCCTCGGCGGCATGATCGAGGGACTGCGCGTCGCGCTGGTGCTGACGAACTCACCCGACGTCGAGCGGCTCCGCCGCTGTCCGGTCGTCCTCGGACCCCGCCTCGCGCGCTGGGCCGAAACCGAGAAGGGAACACGGTCATGAATTCACGTCTCCCCGGCTTCCACCGCCTGTCGCTCTCCGAGCGTCTCGCGCTGGTCGCGCAGGTCACGCAGCTCTCCGAGCGCGAGCAACGGTTGCTCGCCTGTCCCGAGGCGCTCGACCCGACCACCGCCGAGAGCATGATCGAGAACGCGATCGGGGTCTTCGGCCTGCCTCTCGGGATCGCGGCGAACTTCCTGGTCAATGGCCGCGACGTGCTGGTGCCGATGGTGACGGAGGAGCCTTCGGTCGTCGCCGCCGCGTCGAACGCGGCACGCGTGATGCGCACCGCGGGCGGCATCGAGGCCGACGCCGATCCCTCCCTGATGATCGGGCAACTCCAGCTGATCGAGCTCGCGGATCCGGAGGCGTCCGCGGCGCGCCTCCGCGCCGAGAGCGCGGCGATCCTCGCGTCCGCGCGAGCCCTTCAGCCGCGGATGGTCGCTCGCGGCGGTGGCCCGCGCGAGCTCGAGGTCGAGGTGCTCGGCGACGACTGGCTGGCCGTACACGTCGTGGTCGACGTCGGCGACGCCATGGGCGCGAACGCGATCAACACGCTGATGGAGGACCTCGCGCCCGAGGTCGTGCGGATCGCTGGGGGCACCGTCAACCTGCGCATTCTCTCGAACCTCTCCGACCGGCGGCTCGCGCGTGCGCGCGTGGCGATTCCGGACGACTGTCTCGCGCAGTGCGGCATGCCGGGTGAGCTGGTCGCGGACCGCATCGCCCGCGCCTCCGATTTCGCCGCGGCGAGCCCGCACCGCGCCGCGACCCACAACAAGGGCGTGATGAACGGCATCGACGCCGTCGCGATCGCGACCGGGAACGACTGGCGGGCGATCGAAGCCGGTGCTCACGCCTTCGCGGCACGGAACGGCTCCTACGGGCCGCTGGCGGTCTGGACGTATCGAGCAGGGACGCTCCGCGGCGAGCTCGAGCTGCCGCTCGCCGTCGGCACCGTCGGCGGCCGGATCGACGCGAACCCGCGGGCGCGTCTGGCGCTCCGGCTTCTCGGCGTGGAGACCGCGCGCGAGCTCGCCGGAGTGATGGCGGCCGTCGGCCTGGCACAGAACCTGGGAGCGCTGCGCGCTCTCGCCACCGAGGGGATCCAGCGGGGGCACATGGCGCTGCATCAGCGAACGGCGGCGCACGGAGCCGAAGCCGCGAGGAGCCCGTTATGAGCGGAGCGCGCGGGACGGCGTCGGCCAAGGTGATCTTGCTCGGCGAGCACACCGTCGTCTACGGCGAGCCGGCGATCGCCGCCGCCGTCGACCTCGACCTCCACGCGACGCTGCGACCACGCCGCGCCGGCGACGGTCCGCTCGAGGATCCGCAGCTCCGCGCCGCCGTCGAGGCGGCTCTCCGCCCGTTTCGCGCGGCGGCCGGTGATTGGACGGCAGAGATCGATTCCGAGATCCCGATCGCCTGCGGCCTCGGAAGCTCGGCGGCGCTCAGCGTCGCGCTGGTTCGCGCCTGCGCGGTCGCCTTCGGCGAGGAGCTCGACGAGGCCGACGTCATCACCCGCGCGACGCAGGTGGAGAACGTCTTCCACGGCACCTCGTCGGGGATCGACGTCGCCACGTCGGCATCGGGCTCCGTCATCTGGTTCGAGCGTGGCGCCGCGGTGCCGGTGCGCCCGCTCGCCGTCGGGGCGCCGCTCGACCTCGTGGTCGCCCTCTCGGGCGAGCAGCGCTCGACCGCCGAACCGGTGGCCCGGCTGCGCGCGCGCTTCGTGACGCATCCCGGACTCTACCGGCAGCTCTTCGCGCTGGCGGGAAACTTCTCTCACGCCGGCCGCGGCGCGCTCGCCACCGGAGACTTCGAGACGCTCGGGCATCTCATGGACTGCGCGCAGGGCGTGCTGAACGGCCTCGGCGTTTCGACGCCGACGCTCGAGCGCCTGGTCGCGGTCGCACGCCGTGCGGGAGCGCTGGGCGCGAAGCTCACGGGAGCGGGGGGAGGCGGTGCGGCGATCGCGCTCGCGCCGGAGAACGCCCCCGAGGTCGCCGCCGCTCTCCAGGAGGAAGGGTTCGAATCCTTCGTCACGCGCATCGATGCTCCCGTAACCGAGGAGGTGTGCGATGCAATCGCCTGCTGAGAGCTCGGCGGGCGCGAAGGTCATCGAGCTCCGGCCGCGCGCCTCGCGCGCATCGTCCGAGCTCGCACGCGGCGTCACGCGGGCGGTCGAGCGCGCGCGCGACTATTTCCTGCGCGCGCAGCATCCCGCGGGCTACTGGCATGCGCCGCTCGAGGCGAACGTCACGATGGGCGCGCAGTACGTCTTCTTCAACCGCTTCCTCGGACGGGAACGGCCCCTCGAGGAGGGAAGGATCCTCGAGTACGTGCGCGACACGCAGCAGGCGGACGGAAGCTGGCCCTTGTTCGAGGGCGGGCCCGGACACCTGAGCACGACCGTCGAGGCCTACGCGGCGATGCGGATGGCGGGTTACCCGCCGAACGACGCCGTCCTCGAGGCGGCGCGGCGCTTCATCCGCGAGCGCGGCGGCCTCGAACGCGCCGGAGTCTTCACGAAGATCTTCCTCGCGTACTTCGGCGAGGTGCCGTGGAGCGCGGTGCCGACCTTGCCGGCCGAGCTGATGTTCGTCCGGCCGTGGATGGGCTTCAGCATCTACGAGATGTCGAGCTGGGCGCGGGGCACCGTGGTGCCGCTGCTCGTGTTGATGGCGCGGAAGCCGCGCATCACCGTGCCGGGCTTCACCGTCGCCGAGCTCTACCGCGATCAGAGCGCCGCCGGCCGCCTGCGCTTCGCGAAGCCGCACCCGTTCCTGTCGATCGATACGGCGTTCCTCGGCGTCGACCGCGCGCTCAAGGCGTGGTCTCGCGTGCCGCAGCCGTTTCGCGGCACGGCGATCCGCGCCGCTTGCGATTGGATCCTCCGCCACCAGGACACGAACGGCGGCTGGGGCGGAATTCAGCCGCCGATGATCAACGGCCCGATGGCGCTCGCGACGGCGGGGTTCGCCGTGGACCATCCGGCGATCGTCCGCGGCGTGGGAGCCGTCGACGCCTTCCTGATGGAGATCCCGGACGGGAACCTCGTCTACCAGCCCTGCGAGTCGCCGGTCTGGGATACCGCGCTCGCCGCCAAGGCGCTGCTCGATTCGGGCTTGCCCGCCGATCATCCGTCGTTGGTGCGGGCGGCGAGCTGGCTGGTCGATCAGCAGATCCTCGAGCCCGGCGACTGGAGCATCAAGAACCCGCACCTGGAGCCGGGTGGCTGGGCGTTCGAGTTCGCCAACGACTGGTATCCCGACGTCGACGACAGTGCGGTGATCCTGATGGTGCTGCGCCGGATCCGCCACCCCGACGGCGAGCGTCTGACGCGCGCGATCAAGCGCGGGCTCGACTGGACGCTCGGCATGCAATCCAAGAACGGCGGCTGGGCGGCCTTCGACACGGACAACACGCTCGACCTGCTGAACCGCATCCCCTTCGCCGACATGGAGGCGATGATCGATCCGCCGACGGCGGACGTCACCGGCCGGATCCTCGAGCTCATGGGCTCGTTCCGCTTCGACTCGAGCGACCGCCGCGTGGCGCGCGCCCTGGCGTTCGTGCGCCGGCTGCAGGAGCCCTCCGGCGCCTGGTGGGGACGCTGGGGGGTGAACTACGTGTACGGCACCTGGTCGGTGCTCGCGGGGCTGCGCGCGATCGGCGAGGACCGACGGAGCGCCACGGTCCGGCGCGGAGTCGAGTGGCTGAAGTCGTGTCAGAACCCGGACGGCGGCTGGGGGGAGGACTGCGGCTCGTACGACGATCCGTCGCTCGCCGGCTCCGGCGACAGCACGCCGTCGCAGACGGCGTGGGCGATCCTCGGGCTCCTCGCCGGCGACGACGAGCTCGGCCCGGAAGTGACGAACGGGATCGAGTGGCTGCTTCGCCACCAGGCCCCCGTCGGCAACTGGAACGAGACCGCGTTCACCGGCACCGGCTTCCCGCGACACTTCTATCTCCGCTACTGGATGTACTCCGATTACTTCCCGCTGATGGCGCTCGGCCAGTTCGAGCGCCGGCTGGCGGAGCGGAGCTGAGCCCGATGTCCGCGTCGGCCGACCGCGATCTGGCCTTCCGCTACTGCGTGCGACTCGCCCGCGCGCATCCCGAGAACTTCTTCGTCGGATCGCTGTTCCTGCCGCGGGAGCGCCGCCGGCATCTCGCGGCCGTGTACGCGTACGCGCGCCTCGCCGACGATCTCGCCGACGGGGAGCTGCCGGTCGCCGCGAAGCTCGACGGGCTCGCGCTCTGGGAGCGGCGCCTCGAGGAGTGCCTGCGCGGCACCGCGACCCATCCCGTTTTCCTGGCGCTCGGAGAGACCATCCGGGAGTGCGCGCTGCCGGTCGAGCCGTTGCGGGACCTCCTCGCCGCTTTTCGCTACGACGCGGAGTTCCGCCCGTTCGCGACGTTCGACGACCTTCTCGGCTACTGCCGCTGCTCCGCGAACCCGGTCGGTCGGATCGTGCTCGCGCTCTTCGGCGTTCGCGACGAGGAGCTCGCGCGGCTGTCCGACCGCATCTGCACGGCGCTCCAGCTGACGAACTTCTGGCAGGATCTCGCGCGCGACCTCGCGCGCGGCCGCCTGTACGTACCGGTCGAGGACCTGGAGCGCTTCCGCGTTTCTCGCCGCTCGCTCGAGCAGGGCGAGGATGCGCCGCGGATGCGGGGCCTCGTCCGCTTCGAGGTCGAGCGCACGCGTTCCCTCTTTCAGGAGGGCCTGCCGCTCGCGAGCCGCCTCCGCCCCGGCCTTGCCCGCGAGGTGCGGATGTTCGCGAGCGGCGGTCTCCGCATCCTCGACCGGATCGAGGCCGGAGGGTACGCCCCCTATCGCCGCCGCCCTCGTCTGACGCCCACCGACAAGCTCCGCCTGCTCGCCCTCGGGCTCGTCGGGGTCTGAGCGCTCGCCTTCGGGCCTTCTGATGGATCGCCGATGAACGTCTCGATCGAGAACGACTTCCGCTATTGCCGGGATCTCACCCGCCGGAGCGCGACCAGCTTCTACAGCGCCTTCCGCTTGCTCCCCGCGGCACGGCGTGACGCCCTCTATGCGGTCTACGCCTTTTGCCGCGCCGTCGACGATGCCGTCGACGATGCCGATCCGTGCGATGCGCCGCGGGCGATCGCCGGCTGGAGGGAGGAGCTCGAGCGCTGCTACCGCGGCGCGCCGACGCATCCGATCACCAGCGCGATCGCCGCTTCGCTCGAGCGCTTTCCGATCCCGCGCGCCGCGCTCGGCGCGATTCTCGAGGGCGTCGAGATGGACCTCACCCGCGCGCGCTACGAGACGTTCGCGGAGCTCGAGGTCTACTGCCGCCGGGTGGCGTCGGCAGTCGGCCTGGCGGCGATCGAGATCTTCGGCTACCGGAGCCCACTCACGCGCGAGTACGCGGTGCGGCTCGGCATCGCGCTCCAGCTCACGAACATCCTGCGCGACGTCTCCGAAGATGCGGCGCGCGGCCGCGTCTACCTGCCGGAGGAGGATCTCGCGCGCTTCGACTACCCGGCGGGGGACCTCTTCCTCGGCATCTACAACCGCCGCTTCCGCTCCCTCATGGAGTTCGAGTGCGAGCGGGCGCGGAGCTACTACCGGGGCGCCGAGGCGGTGCTGGCGCCGGTCGACGTACCGAGATTGCGCTCCGCCGAGCTCATGCGGCGGACGTACGAGGAGGTGCTCGATCGGATCGTCGCCGAGGACTACGACGTCTTCGGGCGCCGCCTGGGCGTGCCGCGGCGGCGAAAGGCGTGGCTCGCCGCCGCCTTCTGGGCCGAGGCGCTCTTCCGCGCATGAGCGACGTCGTCGTCGTCGGTGCGGGCGTCGCCGGGCTGACGGCGGCCGTCCGGCTCGCCGACCGCGGCTTTCG
>JAXDLK010000012.1:0-17091 GCA_034666665.1 Candidatus Binatota bacterium | reverse complement strand
GGCGCGCGCCGAAGCCGAACGGGCGGAGAGAAAGCAGCACGCCGAGCAAGTCGCCTCGCTCGCGCGCGACCGCCGGATTCAGGATGCGGTCGGCAAGCTCGGCCGGCGCGGTACCGCCGACGAGGCGGCGGGCCTCGGCGGCACCGAGCCGGGCAAGGGCGCCGCGCTCGGCACCGGGGGCGACGGCGGCGGTGGTGGCATCCTCATGGGCCTCGAGTTCATCATCTACAAGAACCAGGTGGAGCGAACGATCAAGCAGCACTGGACCTGGGTCGGGTCGGATCCGAACCTCACGGCTCGCGTCGGGTTCCGCATCGACGACGCCGGAAACATTCTCGACGTCCATCTCGTCCAAGGGTCGCGCGATGGCACGTACGACGATTCGGTGCTGCGCGCGATCCGTGGATCGACTCCCCTGCCGCCGCCGCCGGAGAAGTATCGCGAGGTGTTCGCGAACTATCTCCTCGACTTCGTTTCCGGCGAGCTCGCAGCAGGTGGATGAGACGAGGCGCGACGGGTGCTACCCTCGAGGGGTTCGTGCGGGCGGAGGGCTGACGTGGAATTGAAGCGTGCGGAGTGGATCGGACGGAAGGCGCGGGCGGCGGCTGCCGTCGTCGCGCTCGCGGCATGGCTCCCCGGGGTCGCCGCAGCGCAGGTGACCGGAAGGATCGTCCAACCGGGCGCGACGCGCATGCAGATCGCGGTGTCGCCGCTCGCGGGCGACGACCGCGGAGCGGGACAGAGATTCTCCGAGATCCTCTCGCGGAACCTGATCCTCTCGGGCTTCTTCCAGGTGGTCGACCCGAAGGCGTACATCGAGGGGTCCACACCGGTCGCCCTCGAGCAGATCAACTTCGGCAGCTGGCGCTCGCTCGGCGCCGCGGCATTGATCAAGGGAACGATCGCGGTCGGCGCCACGGGCATCGAGGTCGAGGCGCGGATGTACGACGTCTACCAGCAGAGTCAGGTGGGCGGGCAGCGGTACCATGCCTCGGAGGAAGACCTCCCGCGCGTCGCCCGCCGCTTCGCCGATGCGGTGCTGAAGTACGTGACCGGCGAGACCGGCCCGTTCGACTCGCGCATCGGCTTCGTCTCGCGTCGCGCCGGACGGGCGAAGGAAGTCTTCGCGATGTCCGTCGACGGGTACGAGATGGCGCAGCTCACGAGCAATCGCACGATCAACCTGGCACCCTCGTGGCACCCCGAGGCGTCCTCGATCCTCTTCACCTCGTTCAAGGACGGGAACCCGAGCCTCTATCGCCTGGACCTGGTGTCGCGCGCGGAGCAGCGGCTCTCGGCGATTCACGGCCTGAATCTCGGCGGACGGTGGTCTCCGGACGGCCGCCGGATCGCGATCAGCCTCGAGCGCAATGGGAACGCCGACATCTTCCTCCTCGATACGAGCGGCCAGGTCGTGAAGCAGCTGACGAGTGGACCCGAGATCGACGTGTCGCCGTCGTGGTCGCCGGACGGTTCGAGGATCGCGTTCGTATCCTCGCGTGCCGGCGGACCGCAGATCTACGTGATGGGCGCCGACGGGTCCGGGCAGCAGCGACTCACCTTCGAGGGCAGCTACAACACGTCGCCGTCGTGGTCACCGAAGGGGGGCGTCGTCGCCTACGTGAGCCGCGATCGTGGCTTCAACATCTTCACCGTCGACGTCGGCTCGCGCCAGGCGAAGCAGCTCACGTCCGGACAGGGGAACAACGAGGATCCCTCGTTCTCACCGGACGGGAGATATCTGGTGTTCAGCTCGACGCGCCTCGGCAAGCCGGTGCTGTTCCTCACGGACGTCGCGGGAGCGCACCAAGTTCAATTGACCAAGACTGGGGGAGATGATACCAGCCCGGCCTGGTCGCCGCGGCTTCCGTAGCGCAGGTCGGTCCGTAGAGCAGAAGGGAACAGTTTCGATGATCGAAGTGCGGAAGGCGTCGATGGGGTTGGCGGTCGGGGCCTTGGCGTTTCTGCTGCTCGGGTGTCCGAGCAAGAAGCCGAAGCCCGACGAGTTCGGAGGACCCCAGGCAGGCTCGGGTCCCAACAGCGGCGATCTCGGTGGCGGCAGCCTCGAGCGTTTCAAGCAGGGACTCGAACCCGGCGCCGGCGGCCCGCTGGCGGACGTTCACTTCGACTACGACTCGTACGAGCTCCGTCAGGATGCTCGTTCGACGCTGCAGACGAATGCGAACTGGCTGAAGGAGAACTCCGAGAAGCGGGTCGAGATCGAGGGCCACTGTGACGAGCGCGGCACCGTCGAGTACAACCTGGCGCTCGGCGCGAAGCGGGCGAAAGCCGCAAAGGACTACCTGGCGACGCTCGGCATCGGCGCGGAGCGGCTGTCGACGATCAGCTACGGCGAGGAGCTGCCGACCTGTCGCGAGCAGACCGAAGACTGCTTCCTGCAGAACCGTCGCGCCCACTTCGTCGTCCTCCAGTAGGCGGTCGTCGCAGCGATTCGCCGATCGCGGGCAATGATCCCGGAGCGAATCCCCCGCAGCGATCCCCGGTAGCAATGTCCCGGCCGCTCCGACATCTCGCTTCGCCGGCCGGCGCGGCGGCGCTCGTGCTCGTCCTCGTCGGTGGCTGCGCGACGCAGGACGATTATCAGGTGCTGCGTCAGGAAGTGAGCGGGATGCGCCAGGCGACCGCCGACAACCAGGCGGCCGTGACGTCGCTACGCGACCAGGTGCAGACGCTCCGCGGCGAGATGGAGCAGCTGAAGTTTCAAGCCGGGCAGGCGTCGCCGGAAGCGGAACGCTTGCAGACGCGGATCTCGCAGCTCGAAGCGCGACTGTCCGTGCTCGAGCAGACGATGCGGAGCCCGGTCGCCCCCGGCGTCGAGAGTCCGACGTACGGCAACACGCCGGGGAGCATTGCGCCTCCGCCCGGCGTGGTCGCGCCGACACCAGCGCCTCCGCCCGGGAACGACCTCGTCACCGTGCCGGCCGATGCGCCGCCGGAGTACCGGGAAGGAGTCGATCTCCTGCAGCGGGGAGAACCGCAGTCGGCCATCCAGAAGCTTCGCGAATATTTGCGGCGCTCTCCGAAATCGGACCTCTCCGATGACGCGCAATACCTGATCGGCGAGGCGTACTACCGGCTGCGGGACTTCAACCGGGCGATCCTGGAATTCAACGAGGTGCTGCTCCGCTATCCCAAGGGCGATCGCGTCCCGGCAGCCTTGCTGCGCCAGGCGCTGGCGTTCGCCGAGCTCGGCGACAAGGTGGATGCGCGTCTCGTGCTTCAGAAGCTCGTGAGCGAGCACGCGGGCTCGCCCGAGGCGGAACGAGGCAAGCAGAAGCTCGCCGAGCTCGCGTCGTAGCGCTGCCGGGCCGAAGCCGGCGCGGACATGCGCCGCGCCGGCGCAGGGGTTCAGGGAGTATCGGAAGCGCGGAGCTCGTTTTGAGCGAGCACTGGACGGGGCCCCCCGCGTAGGACGCGTAGGAATGGACCACCGCACGGGCCCCCCGAGTCTGAAAGACTCCTGCACATGACTGCGCGAATGGTGTAGGAGAGCGCCAAGCGCGCGCCGCCCGGAGGCGTCCGCCGACTCTCCCTCCGATGCGCATCATCCGTCATCTCCAACGGACGCGACCTCGCGTCGTCTCTCCCGTGGTGACGCTCGGAAATTTCGACGGGGTGCACGCCGGCCATCAGGCGATCGTCGCCCGCGTCGTCGACGCCGCAGCCGACCGCGGCGGCGAGCCCGTTGCGATTACCTTCTTTCCGCACCCGGCTCGGGTGCTTGCGCCGGCGCGCGCACCGGCACCGATCACGTCACTCCGGGAGCGTCTCGAAGCGCTCGGCGGGCTCGGCATCGGCACGATCGTCGCGCAGCACTTCACCCGCGCCTTCTCTCGCCTCGCGCCCGAGGAGTTCGTCGAGCGCTACCTCGTCGAGGCGCTCGGTGCGGTTCACGTCGTGATCGGCCACAACGTGAGCTTCGGACGCGACCGCGCAGGAAACGCCGAGCTCCTGCGGCGCGCCGGCGAACGCTACGGCTTCACGGTCGAGATCGTGGGCCCGGTCCGGGTCGACGGCATCGAGGTGTCGAGCACGGAGGTGCGAACGCGCCTCGCGGCAGGGGACGTCGCCGGAGCCACGCGGCTCCTCGGGCGGTCCTACTCGATCGTCGGTCGCGTCACCGTAGGCAAGCGCCGCGGGAGAGCGCTCGGATTTCCGACGGCGAACGTCCGTCCGCGCGTACCGCCGATCGTTCCCGACGGCGTCTATGCCGTACTGGTCGAGCACGAAGGCGAGCGATTCGGCGGCGTCGCGAACATCGGCCGCAATCCCACGTTCGGGGAGGGCGCGCCGCGCACCGTAGAGGCGCATCTCTTCGACTTCGACGGGGATCTGTACGGCGAGCGACTGCGGGTCGCGCTCGTCGCCCGCATCCGAGGCGAGGTGCGCTTCGCGTCGCCGGAGGCGCTGGTCGAGCAGATCGCGGCAGACGCACGTCAGGCACGCGAGATCCTCGGTTGAGAGTCACGGTCCCGTGGTTCGCGTCCCGCCGCTGAGCGAGCCGAAGCGGCTCGACGTCTTCCTCGTGGACGCGGCGCTCGTGCCGACTCGCTCGCAGGCGAAGCTGCTGATCGACGCGGGACGCGCTCGCGTCGACGATCGCGTCGAGAAGGCAGGACATCTCGTCCGCGGCGGCGAGTCGATCGAGGTCGATCCCTTGCCGGCACGTCCGGATCTTCCGGAGCCCGAGGACCTCCCACTGCGCATTCTCTACGAGGACGAGCACGTGGCGGCGATCGACAAACCGGCCGGCATGGTCGTGCACCCGGCCCCGGGCGCGTGGCGCGGAACCGTGGTGAACGCGCTGCTTCACCGCGGGCTCGTCGGTGCACCGGCGACGAACGCGCTCTCGGAGCGGCCGGGGATCGTCCATCGGCTCGATCGCGAGACCTCGGGAGTCCTGATCGTAGCGCGGACCGCGACGGCGCACCGCGCCCTCTCCGAGGCGTTCAAGAGCCGGACGGTCAAGAAGGTTTATCAGGCGATCGTCCTCGGGACCCCTCGGCGGGCGGAGGCCACGCTTCGCTGGAACATCGGCCGCCATCCGCGCGAGCGAAAGCGAATGTCCATCCGCGCACACACGGGTCGTGAGGCGATCACCCGGTACACGGTGACGGAGAGCTTCCTCGGAATCGCGCATCTCCGGGTCGAGCCCGAGACCGGACGGACGCATCAGATCCGCGTACACCTCGCTGCGATGGGCCACCCGGTGCTCGGCGACGCGCTCTACGGCGGTCGAGGCGGACGAGCGCTTCCCGCGCGCGGTCCGGCCAAGGAGTTCACCCGTCACGCGCTGCATGCGAGCGAGATCACGTTCCCGCACCCGATGACCGGTCGATCGCTGTCGATCGCGGCGCCGCTCGCGCCGGACATGACCGCGCTGCTCGAACGCTTGCGGGAAAACGAGATCGCGGGGGAGGCCACGAGCGGCCGTCGTTGTTGACTCCCCGAAACCCTTACACTAGCTTGACGCCACACCTCGTACCGGCGAGTCGATCGCGATTTCCGGATCGATCCCGCCCGCACGTTCCGTCCAGACAGAGCTTCCGGCTCCCGGTTCCCGGGCGTCGGGGAACCCCGCCAATCCATCCCAAGACTCAGCAGTCGGTCCGAAATCGTTGAACCGAGCACGGGCTCCGCAGGCCCGGCATCACTCAGGAGCGATCATGTCACGACAGCGGTCCCGTAACGCGAACCCCGCGAACGAAACCGGCGACGCGGCCGAGGGGAACGACACCGAGCCAGGAGAAGAGTACCAGGCGACCGGCGCCGGCCTGAACCTGAAGCTCCTGAAGGAAAAGAAGATCAACGAGCTCGCCTCGATCGCTCGCGACTTCGACATCGACAACATCTCGAGCTTTCGCAAGCAGGATCTGATCTTCGCGATCTTGCAGGCGCAGGCAGAGCAGAAGGGCTTCATCTACGGCGAGGGCGTGCTGGAGATCCTCCCCGACGGCTTCGGGTTCCTCCGCGCGCCCGATTACAATTACCTGCCCGGTCCCGACGACATCTACGTCTCCCCGAGCCAGATCCGGCGCTTCAACCTGCGGACCGGCGACATCGTCTCCGGTCAGATCCGCCCCCCGAAGGAGGGCGAGCGGTACTTCGCGCTGCTCAAGGTCGAGGCGATCAACTACGAGGAGCCCGAGCGGGCGCGCGACAAGATCCTGTTCGACAACCTGACGCCGCTCTATCCGGATCAGCCGCTGAACCTCGAGCACCGCGGCGACGAGTTCACGACGCGGACCATCGATCTCTTCACCCCGATCGGCAAAGGGCAGCGGGGACTGATCGTCGCCGCACCGCGGACCGGCAAGACGATGATGCTGCAGGCGATCGCGAACGGCATCAGCGCGAATCACAAAGACGCGGTCCTGATCGTCCTCTTGATCGACGAGCGCCCCGAGGAGGTGACCGACATGCAGCGGTCGGTCCAGGGGGAGGTGATCAGCTCGACGTTCGATGAGCCGGCGACGCGGCACGTACAGGTCGCCGAGATGGTGATCGAGAAGGCCAAGCGGCTCGTCGAGCACGGCAAGGACGTGATCATCCTGCTCGATTCGATCACCCGCCTCGCCCGCGCCTACAACTCGGTGGTGCCGCCGAGCGGCAAGATCCTCTCCGGCGGTGTCGATTCGAACGCGCTCCACAAGCCCAAGAAGTTCTTCGGCGCCGCGCGCAACATCGAGGACGGCGGCTCGCTGACGATCATCGGCACCGCTCTGATCGACACCGGCAGCCGCATGGACGAGGTGATCTTCGAAGAGTTCAAGGGCACGGGAAACATGGAGATCCACCTCGACCGGCGCCTGATGGACAAGCGCGTGTTCCCGGCGATGGACATCAACCGCTCTGGCACCCGCAAGGAGGAGCTGCTGCTGTCCAAGGACGTGCTGAATCGGGTTTGGGTGCTCCGCAAGCTGCTCTCGCAGCTGAACGCCGTCGAGGCCATGGAATTCCTGCTCGACAAGATGCACGGCTCCAAGGGAAACCAGGACTTCCTGACCGCGATGAGCCAATGACGCCGCGTTGCGCGAAAATGGCCTTTCTGGTAACCCACGAGGTTCCCGTGATGCATTCCCCGACCGTGAAGGAGACTTGATGGCGGAAGTGAGCATGAAGCAGCTCCTCGAAGCCGGCGTCCATTTCGGTCACCAGACCGCGCGCTGGAACCCGAAGATGAAGCAATTCATCTTCGGAGCCCGAAACGGGATCTACATCATCGACCTGCAGCAGACCGTTCGCCTCTTTCGAGAGGCGTACGCGTACCTTCGGGACCTCGCGGCCGACGGCGGCATGGTGCTGTTCGTCGGCACCAAGAAGCAGGCCCAAGACGCGATCCGCGAGGAAGCCGACCGCGCGGGACACTACTACGTGAACACGCGCTGGCTCGGCGGCATGCTGACGAACTTCCAGACGATCAAGGCGTCGATCGAGCGCCTGAAGAAGCTCGAGGAAATCCTCGACGACCCGGCGATGGGAGACGCGCTCACCAAGAAGGAGATGCTCGGCGTGCGCCGCGAGCGCGACAAGCTGATGATCTCGCTCGGCGGGATCAAGAACATGAAGCGCCTGCCCGATGCTCTCTTCGTGATCGATCCGAAGAAGGAAGAGATCGCGGTCAAGGAAGCGAACAAGCTCGGCATTCCCGTGGTCGCGGTGGTGGATACGAACTGCGACCCCGACCTGATCGACTGGAAGATCCCCGGCAACGACGACGCGATCCGCGCGATCCGCCTGTTCGCCGCGGCGGTCGCGGACGCGATCCTCGAGGGCAAGCTGCTGGCCGAGGAGCGCTCCCGTGGCCGGGACGAGCCGGAGACCGGCGAGAGCGAGGCCGAGGAGGCCGCGGCCGAAGGAAGCCCCGCCTGATGGAGATCGCCGCGACGCAGGTGAAGGAGCTCCGGGAAAAGACCGGGGCTGGCTTCATGGACTGCAAAAAGGCCCTCGCCGAGTCGGAAGGCGATCTCGACCGGGCCACGCGGTGGCTACGGGAGAAGGGTCTGGCGGCCGCCGCGAAGAAGGCGGGCCGCACGGCGTCGGAGGGGCAGATCGGCGCCTACCTGCACGCGGGCGGTCGGATCGGGGTGCTGGTCGAGGTGAATTGCGAGACCGACTTCGTCGCCAAGACCCCCGACTTCCAGAACCTGGTGAAGGACGTGGCCATGCAGGTGGCGGCCGCGTCCCCTGCGCCCGCGCGTTTCGTCGACCGCAGCCAGGTACCGGTGGACGTCGTCGACAGCGAGCGCGCGATCTTCCGCGTCCAGGCGCAGGCGAGCGGCAAACCGGAGAAGGTCATCGAGAAGATCGTCGACGGCAAGGTCGACAAGTTCATGAGCGAGGTCTGTCTCCTCGACCAGCCGTTCATCCGCGAGCCCGAGAAGACGGTCCGCGACATCGTCGCCGAAGCGATCGCCAAGCTCGGCGAGAACATCATCGTCCGCCGCTTCGCACGTTTCCAACTCGGCGAAGGCAGCTGAGCGAGGTCGCCGGAACGTGCCGGAGAGCGCTCAGACGGCGACGCGACCCCCTTCCGCTCCTTCGCTCCGCTATCAGCGAGTCCTGTTGAAGCTATCCGGCGAAGCCCTCGCCGGACGCCGCGGCTTCGGCCTCGATCCCGACACCATCGCGAGCTTCGCCCGCGAGATCCAGGACGTTCACGACCTCGGCTGTGAGCTCGCGATCGTGCTCGGCGGAGGCAACATCGTGCGTGGCATCGACGCGAGCGCGCGCGGCCTCGATCGCGCGACCGGCGACTACATGGGCATGCTGGCGACGGTGATCAACAGCCTCGCCCTGCAGGATGCCCTCGAGAAGCTCTCGGTGCGTACTCGCGTGATGACCGCGATCGAGATGCACGAAGTCGCCGAGCCCTACATCCGGCGCCGTGCCACCCGTCACATGGAGAAGGGCCGGATCGTGATCTTCGCCAGCGGCACGGGGAACCCGTACTTCTCGACGGATACCGCCGCAGGTCTCCGCGCGATGGAGATCGGAGCCGAAGTGATCTTCAAGGCGACGAAGGTGGACGGCGTCTACGACGACGACCCCTTGAAGAATGCCAAGGCAAAGAAGTACGGGAAGCTCACGTACCTCGAGGTCCTGAGTCGTGGCCTCAAGGTGATGGACTCGACGGCGATCTCGCTCTGCATGGACAACAACCTGCCGATCCTCGTCTTCAACCTGCTCGAGCCCGGGAACATCAAGCGCGCGGTGACCGGAGAGGAGATCGGCACGCTCGTCCACCCGGGATGACGCGTCCGAAGTCCTTCCCGAACGCGAACGAACCTGCGGCGACGGTGGAGTCATGACCGCTCAAGAAGTGCTCGACGACCTCAAGAGAGAGCTCGAGAAGACGGTGGGCGCGTTCAGCCGTGATCTCGCGCGCATCCGTACGAGCCGCGCCTCGACGGCGCTCCTCGAAGGAATTCACGCCGACTACTACGGCGCGAGGACGCCGATCCACCAGATGGCGACGATCTCCGCGCCCGAGCCGCGACTGCTGGTGGTACAGCCCTACGACAAGGCCGGGCTGCAAGCGATCGAGCGGGCGATCCAGCAATCCGATCTCGGCCTGAACCCGCTGAACGATGGCAAGATCCTGCGCATCCCGATTCCCGAGCTCACCGAGGAGCGCCGGCGAGAGCTGGTTCGTCACGTGAGGAAGATCGCCGAGGACTTCCGCGTCTCGGCCCGCGCTCATCGCCGCGACGCGCTCGAGCTGCTGAAGGAGATGGTCAAGGAGAAGGACCTCACCGAGGACGACGAGCGGCGCCACAAGGAGAAGGTCGAGTCGGACACCCATGCATGCCTCGACCGCATCGAGAAGGCGCTGAAGAAGAAGGAGGAGGAGGTCCTCGCCGTTTGAAACGGCCCCCGGAAGCAGCTTCCGCCGCGTCCGGTCCCACCCCGATGTCGCTCGTCGATCTCGATCCCGAACGGCTGCCGCGGCACGTCGCCATCATCATGGACGGCAACGGCCGTTGGGCTTCGCGTCGAGGGCTTCCCCGCATCGAGGGGCACCGGCGCGGCAAGGAATCGGTGCGCGCGGTGGTCGAGAGCGCGCGTCGGCTCGGCATTCCCTACCTGTCGCTCTACGCGTTCTCGACGGAGAACTGGAGCCGGCCGCGGGAAGAGGTGAGCGGCCTGATGCGTCTTCTCGAGCGCTACCTCAAGACCGAGCTCGAGAAGATGATGAAGCACGAGATTCGCCTGCAGGCGATCGGCGATCTCAAGCGGCTGCCCTCGTCGGTGCAGGCCGCGCTTCGCCGTGCGGTCGAAACCACACGCGACAACGGAAGGATGACCGTGATCCTCGCCGTCAGCTACGGCGGCCGGGAGGAGATCACCGAAGCGGTGCGCGACATCGCCGTCGCCGTCAAGCGCGGCGACCTGGACCCGGAGTCGATCTGCGAGGAGACGGTGTCCCGCCGACTTTCGACCGCCGGGATTCCCGATCCCGATCTGTTGATCCGCACGAGCGGCGAGGTGCGTGTCTCGAACTTCCTCCTCTGGCAGATCGCCTACTCGGAGCTGCTCATCACGCCGACGTTGTGGCCCGACTTCGGCGAGGCGCAGTTCGTCGAGGCGCTCGCCCACTACCAGCAGAGAGAGCGGCGGTTCGGCCGTACCGGTGATCAGGTGGAGCGGGAGCGCGTCGGTGTGGCGCGCTAGAGGAGCCTAGGTGCTGCGCGCGCGGCTCGCGACCGCGGCGGTCGCGATCCCGATCCTTCTTCTGCTGATCTTCGCGGCGCCGTTCTGGCTCTACCGCGCGGTCGTTCTCGCGCTCACGGTGCTCGCGCTCCTCGAGTACTTCCAGATGGCGTTTCCCGATGCCAAGGCGATCCAGGCCTGCGGCGTCGCCGGCGGAGCGCTGGTCGCGTTCGGGATGGCGAGCACCACGCCGGAGCCGCAGACGATCTCCGCGGCCGCGGGCACGTTCTCGGGGCCGCTGCTGGCGGTCGTCGCCGCCGGTCTGATGCTCGCCCTCTTCTTCGCCGAGGATCCGGCGACCGGCGTCGACCGCGTCGGCCACTCGATGCTCGGCGTCCTCTACGCGGGGGCCTTCCTGCCGCACTTCATCTGGCTTCGCTGGGGGCCCGCCGGCAACGGTGCCGCCTGGGTGTTCTTCGTGCTCGCCGTCGGCATGCTCGGCGACACCGCCGGGTACTTCGCCGGTCGGCAGTTCGGACGGCGGCTGTTGATGCCCACCGTCAGCCCGAAGAAGACCGTCGAAGGTGCGATCGGCGCGCTCGCCGGCAACGTCGTCGCGGGCTCAGTCGTCAAGATGCTGCTGCTGCCGGGCGTCGGGTGGGGCGAGATCTTGTCGATCTCGCTGATCGCGGGCGTGCTTGCGCAGACCGGCGACCTCTGCGAGTCCCTTTTGAAGCGGGCATTCGGGGCCAAGGACTCGGGCCACTTCTTCCCCGGCCACGGCGGCATCCTCGACCGGACCGACAGCCTCGTGTTCCCCACGGTTTTCGTCTACTATTACGTGAGCTTCCTCCATGGGCACGGCTGAGCCGAGGGATCCCGTCGCGAGCGCCAGAGGGCGGGGGAACCGTCGACAACTCTGACCGATGGAAACCGTAGTCGTCTACACGCTCGCCGCCGTTCTCGTCCTCGGGCTCCTCATCTTCGTCCACGAGCTCGGTCACTTCGTGGTCGCGAAGGCCTCCGGAGTTTCGGTGCTCCGCTTCTCCCTGGGCTTCGGGCCGAAGATCTTCGGCCGCAGGGTCGGCGAGACGGAATACGTGGTCAGCGCCGTGCCGCTCGGCGGCTACGTGAAGATGCTCGGGGAGGAGCCGGACGAGGAGGGCACGGCGGAGGCCGCCGCGGATCCGCGGCGATCGTTCGCGACCCAGCCCCTGGCGAAGCGCTTCGCGATCGTCTTCGCCGGCCCCTTCTTCAATCTCGCGTTCTCCTGGGTTTGTCTGCTGTTCGTCGCCGCGGCCTATGGCGTGATGGCGCCTTCCGACGAGCCGGTGGTGGGCGGGCTCATCAAGGGACTTCCGGCGGCGCAGGCGGGCCTCGAGCAAGGCGACAAGATCCTGGCCCTCGACGGCCAGCCGGTCGACACCTGGGACGGGCTGGCGGATCGGATCACCGCGAGCGGCGGCAAGAAGCTCGAGCTCACCGTCGAGAGGGGCGGGTCGCGCAAGGAAATCGAGATCGCTCCGGAGAAGACGGTCAATCGCAACATCTTCGGCGAGGAGGTCGGCGAGTCCTACCGCATCGGAATCGAGCGCGCGATGAACACTCGCGAGGTGCCGGTGATCGAGGCGCCGTGGGTGGCGACCCAGCAGGTCGCGTTCTACTCGGAGCTGATCGTGCTCTCGCTCGTGAAGATGGTGCAGGGCAAGATCTCGACGCGCGAGATCGGCGGGCCGATCACGATCGCCCGCGTCGCCGGGCAGCGGGCGCAATCGGGCCTCAAAGGTCTGCTCGAGTTCATGGCCTTCCTCGGCGTCAACCTCGGCATCCTGAACCTGCTGCCGATTCCCGTTCTCGACGGCGGTCATCTGCTGTTCTTCGCGATCGAAGCCGCGATCCGGCGGCCGCTCACCAGCCGATATCGCGAGATGGCGCAGCAGGTGGGTCTCTTCCTGCTCGTCAGCCTGATGCTCTTCGCGGTGTACAACGACATCTATCGGTGGATTCAGGGCTGAGCTTCCTTGACTGACGCCGTACTCGGCATCGACACGGCGACGGCCGTCGCCACCGCGGGCGTCTTCGCCGGTGGGCGCCTGGTGTCCGAGCGGAGCGACTTCGTGCCCGGGCGCCATGCGGGCCGCTTGCCGGACCTGGTGAGCAGTGTGCTGCGGGATGCGGGGCTCGACGTCGGCGACCTGAGCGGGGTCGCGGTCTCCGTCGGCCCGGGGTCGTTCACCGGGTTGCGGGTGTCGATCGGGCTCGCGCAGGGGATGGCGTTCGCCTCGGCGACGCCGCTCGTGGGAGTGTCGACTCTCGAAGCATTGGCGGCCGCGGCACCGCTGGCGTGCGGTTGGATCGCGGTCTGCCTCGACGCGCGCAAGGGCGAGGTGTACCTCGCGCTCTTCCGCCGGAGCGACGACGGTGTCGAGCGTGTGACGGCGGACCTCGCATTGCCGCCGGAGGCCGCGGTCTGCCGGATCGAGCTGCTCGAGGGCGACGTCGCGATCGTCGGCGACGCGGCGGAGACTCACGGCGAGGCGTTCCACGCGCTCGCGATCCGCGCCGTGCCCTTTCGCGACGTCCATCCCCGAGGGGGGATCGTCGCGCGGCTCGGCTCCGGCCGGACTCCCGCCGCCGATCCCGGCGAGGTCCTGCCACGGTACGTTCGCGCCTCGGCGGCCGAGATGGCGGCCGCCGAGCGCACGTTGACATCGGTCAAAACGCTGGAATAGACGTCTCTGTTTCCACTCGAGCAGCCCAGGGAGAAGGCGAATGGAGAAAAAAGAAGAAGAGGCGATCCTGTCCCTCACCGACCAGGTTCCCGAGCTTCGCAGCCTCTACGACGAGCACGTCGACCTCAAGAAGAAGCTCGAGCGATTCAACCACAAGCACTACCTGACGCCCGAAGAGGAAGTGGAGAAGAAGCGCCTGCAGAAGCTCAAGCTCGCCGGCAAGGATCGGATGATGGAGATCCTGCACGAGCATCAGCCACCGGAAGGGAAGCCTTCGGTCGCTGCGCGATCCTGATGCAGCAACAGCACACGATCTCCGTCCTGGTGGAGAACGAGTTCGGCGTGCTCGCGCGCGTCGCCGGTCTCTTCAGCGTGCGCGGTTTCAACATCGAGAGTCTCTGCGTCGCCGAGAATCCGCTCGACCCGACGATGTCGCGCATCACGCTCGTCACCACGGGCGACGACCTGGTCCTCGAGCAGATCACCAAGCAGCTGAACAAGCTCGTCAACGTGATCGAAGTGACCGATTTCAAGGATCTGGCAACGGTCGACCGCGAGCTCGTGCTGATCAAGATTCCCACCGAGGAAAGCACGCGGGCCGAGCTCATGAGCATCGTCGACATCTTTCGCGCGAAGATCGTCGACGTGAGCCCCAAGTCCTTCATCGTCGAACTGACGGGGAGCGAGGACAAGCTCGAGGCGATGATCGCGCTCTTGAAGCCGCTCGGCATCGAGGAGGTCGCCCGGACCGGCAAGGTCACGATGGCGCGAGGAATGCAGAAGGCCGAGCCACGCACCACGGGAGAGAGGGCCGCTTGAACGTCTACACGGAAAAAGATTCGGATGCGAAGTTCCTCGAAGGCAAGAAGGTCGCCGTGCTCGGCTACGGCAGCCAAGGCCATGCGCACGCGCAGAACCTCCGCGACAGCGGAGTTCCGGTCGTCGTCGGTCTGCGACCGGGAAGCGCGTCCCGCGCGAAGGCGGAGGCTGCCGGGCTGGAGGTTCGCGACACGCTCGACGCCGCCCGCTGGGGCGACATCGTCATGGTGTTGCTGCCGGACGAGGTCGCGAACGTCGCCTACCCGGACGAGATCGCGCCGGGCCTGACCGAGGGGAAGTACCTGGCCTTCGGCCACGGCTTCAACATCCACTTCAAGAAGATCGTTCCCCCGGCGGACGTCAACGTCTTCATGGTGGCTCCGAAGGGCCCGGGCCACCTGGTACGCAGCGAATTCCAGAAGGGCCGCGGCGTTCCGTGCCTCATCGCCGTGCAGCAGGACTCGAGCGGCGACACGAAGTCGGTCGGTCTCGCCTACGCGGCGGCGATCGGGGGTGCCCGCGCCGCGGTGATCGAGACGTCGTTCCGCGAAGAGACCGAGACCGACCTCTTCGGCGAGCAGGCGGTCCTCTGCGGCGGTCTGACGGAGCTCATCCGCGCGGGGTACGATACCCTGGTGGAGGCCGGCTACGCGCCCGAGATGGCGTACTTCGAATGTCTCCACGAGGTGAAGCTGATCGTCGACCTCATCTACGAGGGTGGCATCCAGAACATGCGCTATTCGATCTCCAACACCGCCGAGTACGGCGACATGACGCGCGGGAAGAAGATCATCGGGCCCGAGGTTCGCGAGGCGATGAAGAAGGCGCTCGCCGACATCCAATCGGGCAAGTTCGCCGACGAGTGGGTGACGGAGTACCGCTGCGGCATGCCGCACTTCAATGAGCTTCGCAAAGAGGCCGAGAACCATCCGGTCGAGAAGGTCGGCGAGCGACTGCGGAGCCTGATGCCGTGGCTCGCAAGCCAGCGGCTCGTGGATCGCTCGAAGAACTGACCGCACGGGCGGTCGTCGGGAATCTCGGTGAAGTTCGCGCACGAAGGCATACCGTTCGTCTTTGCCAGCGGCGGCATCACGTTGCTGATCGGCATGATGGACTGGTGGTGGGTCGGGTTCGCCGCCCTCGGGCTGACGCTCTTCTTCGCCTGGTTCTTCCGGGATCCGGATCGTCTCGTTCCGGAAGAGGAGGGTGCGATCGTCGCGCCGGCCGACGGCCGGGTCGTGGCGATCGAGCCGCGGCACTCGGCGCCGTCCTGGCCGGGAGTGGTGTTTCAGAGGGTCAGCATCTTCATGTCGCCTCTCGACGTGCACGTGAACCGCGTGCCGGCGAGCGGCGAAGTGGTTTCCGTGTGCCACTCCCCGGGAAGGTTCCGCGCCGCATACCTTTCCGCGGCTTCCTCCGACAACGAGCGCAACGAGATCGCGGTCCGGGACGCGCACGGGCACCCGCTCGCGTTCGTGCAGATCGCCGGCTGGATGGCGCGCCGGATCGTGTGCCGTCTCCGGCCCGGTGAGTTCGTCGAGCGCGGCGCGCGCTTCGGCATGATCCTCTTCGGGTCACGCATGGACGTCTACGTGCCCGAGTCCGCCACGATCCGTGTGGCGATCGGCGATCGGGTGCGAGGCGGATCGGACGTGGTGGCGATTCTATGAACCACAACCTGCGAGTTCTCACCGGGAACGGCAGTGGAGATTCCCCGCTCCGGCGCGGCGTCTACATCTTGCCGAATCTCTTCACGACCGGCGGTCTCTTCGCCGGCTTCTACTCGGTCATCCAGACGCTCGGGGAGCACTACGAGCTCGCTGCCGTGATGATCCTCGTCGCGCACATGTTCGACGGGCTCGACGGCCGGATCGCGCGGCTGACGCGGACGACCAGCAAGTTCGGCGTCGAGTACGACTCGCTCGCCGACCTGATCGCCTTCGGCGTGGCGCCGGGCATCCTCGTCTATCAATGGGCGCTCGCGCCGTGGGGGACCTGGGGCTGGCTCGCCGCGTCGCTGTACGTCACCTGTGGCGCGCTCCGGCTGGCGCGCTTCAACGTGCAGGTGGAGTCCGTCGAGAAACGCGCTTTCGTCGGACTGCCGATCCCGGCGGCGGCCGACATGGTCGCCGCGACGGTGCTCCTCTACTACTTCCTCGGCGGCGAGGGAGAGACGCACAAGCACGTGATCCTGCTCGGGCTGATCTACGCCCTCGCCACGCTGATGGTGAGCTCGGTGCCCTTCTACAGCTTCAAGGACCTTCGCTGGCGGCGGCGGCAGCCCTTCGGGCTGCTGATCGCGCTGATCGTCGTGATCATGCTGACGATCGGGCAGCCGCAGCTCATGCTCTTCACCGGGGTCTTCCTGTACATCCTTTCGGGGCCGGTGTGGTGGCTGTGGAGAAAGCTCCACCGGCCGGTGGCCGTGGCGCCTGCGGCGACCGCCGAGGCAACGGCTCGGAGCGACCGTCGCTCGAAGACGGCGCGTTGAGCACCGGCGGGTTGTCGGCTTGACACGACGGAGCACCCTCAGTAAGGCTCGATCAGGACCGAATCGATGAACCGAACTGGAAACGGGCTTCTCCTGGCTCTTCCTCTCGCGGGGCTCCTTACCCCCGCGCCCGGGACGTCCGACCGCCGGTTCGGCTGAGAACCAAGAGGAAGGACGTCACGGGCGCGATTCGCCGCCCGTGACCGGACGATATCGAGGCTACGGGCGGCTCTCCCCCGTAGCCTTTTTCGTTTCACGCACCACAACCCGGAGGGCAGAACCCATGGACAGCGACAGCGACCGAAATCGAGTACGGATCTTCGACACGACCCTGCGTGACGGCGAGCAGTCGCCGGGGGCGACGATGAACGTGGA
>JAXDLK010000011.1:0-4760 GCA_034666665.1 Candidatus Binatota bacterium | reverse complement strand
ACGGGATGATCGCGGTCCAACCAGCGGCGAGGGTGGCGAGTAGACGAAGGCGGAGGCGGCGATCGTTCGGATCGTGTTTCGGCATGTGTGTCTCCTGAGATGTCCCGACGCGTTCCGGCTCTTCTTCCGGGGCAGTCGATTCGAGGACGGTAGGCAGGTCGCGTGCTCGCCTGCGGCGTGATCGTCAGTGCCTGAGACCTTTGTTCGGATCGATCAGGTACTTCTGGCCGGTCGCTTGTTTGCCGTAGACGGCGATCTCTTCCGATCGCAGCGCCTCGGCGAGCGAGACCTCCTTGTCGTAGTGGCTCGCGAAGGTGGTCTTGATCTCGCGGGCGACCTGCTCTCGCAGCTCTTGCGCAGCCTCGGCGCCGATCTTCTGCAGAAACGCGGTGAGCAGCCAGCCGCCGATGCCCCACGCCATGCCGAAGTTGCGGGTGAGCTCGGTCGGAGCGCGATCCAGGCCGCCGTAGATGTACACCTGCTTCTGCACCGTCGAGCCGTAGCGGCTGTACTCCTTCGCCGTTCGGGTCGCGGCCGCCTCCATGCAGGACAGGATCTGACTCGCCAGTCGACCGCCGCCGATCGCATCGAAGGCCAAGGTCGCGCCGGTGGCGACGAGAGCCTCCGTGAGATCGTCCATGAAGCTCGGGGCGCTGGAGCTCACGACGTATGCGGCACCGATCGTCTTCAGGAGGCCCACGTGTTCCTGCCTGCGGACGATGTTCACCAGTCCGATACCATCCCGGAGGCAGACCTTGTTCAGCATCTGCCCCAGGTTCGAGGCGGCCGCCGTGTGCACGAGCGCGGAGTGGCCTTCCATCCGCATGGTCTCGACCATGCCGAGAACGGAGAGCGGATTGACGAAGCAGGAGGCGCCCTCCGCCGGCGTGGTTCCCGCCGGCAAGACGAGACACTGGCGCGCCTTGATGCAGCGGAACTGCGCGTACATGGCGCCGCCGAGCATCGCCACCGTCTTGCCGAGAAGTGCTCGTGCGTCGTCGGAGGAACCCGCGCGCACCACTACGCCTGCGCCTTCGTTGCCGACCGGCAAGGACTGATCCACGCGACCGCCGAGTCCCTTCATCAGCGCCGGCGGGACGGTCGCCGTGACGACGGGATCCTCCGGGGTGCCGGAGACTCTTGCGGCCGACACGTCGGCGCCGGCGAACATCAGTCCCAGGTCGGAAGGATTGATCGGAGAGGCGTCGATGCGGACGACCACCTCGTCGGGCTTGGGCTCCGGGATCGGCGCGCGCAGGAGCGAGAGCTCGACGACGCCTTCCTTCTTGACGGTGGAGCGCAGCTGGAGTCCGATGGCTTGCGATGGCATGCGATCTCCTATCGGAGGGAGCAGTAGTCGCCGCGCGTCTGGCTACGGGAGTCGGAAGACCTCGTGGAAATTCCCCCGAGCGGCCGGAGAGCACGCGGATCAGCGCTCGACGAAGCGCGAGACGGTCCCGGCGTAGAAGTCGGTGACGTAGAGCTCGCCCGCCTCGTCCTCTCCGAACGACGAGGTCCTGATCTTCGTCTGCAGCACCTCGCTACGCGTCCACGGACCGGCCGTCCCCGGACGCAGCGTCCACATCGTCCCGCTGCACACGTCGCTGAACACGTACGCCCCCGAAAGCGAGGGCACGGCCGCGCCGCGGTAGACGTAACCGCCGATCACCGAGCAACCCTCCGAGTGATCGTACTCGGCGACGGGAAAGACGAAGCGCAACGGCGGAACCGTCTCCGGCGGAACGGTGTCCGGTGGAGTTTCCGGGGGCATCAGCTGGTAGGGATGATCTCCCTCGAAGAAGTCCCAGCCGTAGTTTTCACCGCCCGGGCTGGCGGCGGGCTGAAAGTCGATCTCTTCCCAGGAGTATTGCCCAACGTCGCCAATCCACAGGTCGCCGGTCTCGCGGTCGAAGCTGAACCGCCACGGGTTCCTGAGCCCGCTCGCCCAGATCTCCGGCTTCGCGAACGGGTTTGCCCGGTGAGGGTTGGTCAGCGGGATCGCGTAGCCGGTGGGGACGTTCACGTCGATGCGGAGGAGATCGCCGAGCAGCGTCAGGGTGTTCTGCCCGTTCCCATGCGGGTCTCCTCCGGAACCGCCGTCGCCGAAGCCGACGTAGAGATAGCCGTCCGGGCCGAACGCGATGCCGCCGCCGTTGTGGTTCGAGTACGGCTGGTCGAGCGTCAGAATCACCTGCGCGCTCGATACGTCCAGGGCGTTTGGATCGTCACCGCGGACTCGGTAGCGCGCGATCGCGGAGTCGCCGTTCTTGTCCGTGTAGCTCACGAACACCGCGCCGTTGTGAGGGTAATCGGGATGGAACGCCATGCCGAGGAGGCCCTGTTCACCGCCGGTGGATCCCACGATCGCACGGAGATCCACGAATGGTGTCGGGCGCACCGCTCCAGCGGACACGATGCGAACGACGCCCGCCTTCTCGACGACGAAGATGCGGCCCGAGCCGTCCCCGGCATGCGTCACGTAGAGAGGCAACTTGAATCCGGAGGCGACCGGCTCGAGACCGACGCCGGCGTTCGCCGCCCCCGCCATCGCGAGCGCGGCCCCGGCAATCCACCCGCGGCTCCACATGCTTCCCGCGTACGGCGGCCGGCGCCGGCTGTCAACGAGAACCTTGTCTCTTGCGGCGTTGCCAGTACGATGACGCGGCCATGCTCGACGCGCGCACCGAGAACCTGCTCACGATGTACGTGGAGACGGTGCGCGGACTGCTCGCGCCGGACCTGGTGAGCGTCGTGCTCTACGGCAGCGGCGCCGGCGACGAGTACGACCCGGGCACCTCGGATCTGAACACCTTGATCGTCGTCGACCGGCTGCGCGCGGCACACCTGCGTGCGCTCTCGAGCGAGGTGCGGCGCTGGCGGGCGCGCCGCTTCTCGACGCCGCTGGTCTTCGACCGCGACTACGTCGCGCGCGCACGGGACGTGTTCCCGATCGAGTTCCACGAGCTCCGCGATCGCCACCGCGTTCTCGCCGGCGAGGACTGGCTCGCGACGCTCGAGCTCGACGACCGGAACCTCCGTGCGCAATGCGAGCACGAGGCGCGCGCCAAGCTGCTTCGCCTTCGCGAGCGCTACCTCGAGTCCGCAGGTCGCTCGCGCGAGCTCCGCGCGCTGATGCTCGAATCGATGAACACGTTCCGCGTGATCGTGCGCGCGTGCCTGCGGCTCGACGGCATCGCGCCGCCGCTCGAAACCGGACGGGCGGTCGCCGACCTCGAGAGCCATCGCGGCGCATCCTTCCCGGTGATGCGCCGCCTGGCGGCGATCCGCCGCGGCGAGGAGAGCTGGGACGACGTGACCGCCGACGAGGCCTTCGCCGACTATCTCGACGAGGTCGCCGGGCTGGTCGGGCTCGTCGACCGGCCGACGCGCAGCGAATGAAGCTGCGACGCGGCGGCCGCGCCGCCTTCGCGTTCGCGCTGCTGATCGCCGCATGCGTCGTCGGCGCCGCGGATGCGCCGCTGCCGAAGCCGATCGGCCTCGTCTCCGACTTCGCCGGGGTGGTCGACGCCGCTACCGAGGAGCGGATCACTCGACTCCTCGAGGAGCTCCGCGCCAAGACCGGGGCGGAGGTCGCCGTCGTCACCGTCGACTCGACCGGTGACGAGGCGCCGTTCGACTACGCGATGCGGCTCGCCGAGGCGTGGAAGCCGGGAAACCCGGCCAAGGACGAGGGCGTCCTCTTCCTCGTGGCGGTGCGCGACCACAAGACGCAGATCGTCACCGGCTACGGCGCCGAAGGGGCGCTCCCCGACGGCAAGGTCGGCGAGATCCTCGACGGCTGGGTAGTCCCGGAGTTCCGCCGCGGCGATCTCGCGCGAGGCATCGAGAACGGTGCACGGGCGATTGCCGCCGTGCTCGCCCGCGAGCACGGCGTCGCTCTCTCCGAACGAGCGCCGCCCGCGGCGACCTCGCCTGCGCGGGTGCGCATGACCGGAGCCGAGTGGCTCGTCGCCTTGCTTTTGCTCGGCGTCGCCGCTTTTCTCTTCGTGCAGAACCCGATGCTCGCGATCATGCTTCTCGGTGGTCACCGCGGCCGTCGCTTCGGCGGCGGCTTCGGCGGCGGCGGCTTCGGGGGATTCGGCGGCGGCGGGTTCGGCGGCGGTGGCGCCGGAAGGAGCTGGTGAGCATGAAGCGACGGACCGACGGCATTCCTGCATTCCTGGCGATCGCGCTCCTCGCGCTGTCCCTGTCGGGGTGCGGCTACAACCGCATGGTGCAGCTGAAGGAGGAGATCGATGCGCAGTGGGCGCAGGTCGAGAACCAGCTGCAGCGCCGCAACGACTTGATCCCGAACCTCGTCGAGGTGACCAAGGGATACGCGAAGCACGAGAAGGAAATCTTCACCCAGATCGCCGAGGCGCGCGCGCGACTCGCAGGCGCGGGCACGCGCGAGCAGAAGATCGAATCCGCGAACGAGCTGTCCTCGGCGCTGTCGCGCTTGCTGGTGATCGCCGAGCGGTACCCGGACCTCAAGGCGAACACCGAGTTCGCGCGCTTGTCGGACGAGCTCGCCGGCACCGAGAACCGGATCGCCACCGAGCGCCGCCGCTACAACGAGACCGTCCGGACCTACAACACCTACATCAAGGGGATCCCGCAGCGTTTCTACGCGGGAACCTTCGGGTTCAAGCCCGCCGAGTACTTCGAGGTGCCGGAGAGCGCGAAGGCGGTGCCCAAGGTCGAGTTCTGATACGAGGGGACGTTTCACACATTGAGCACATTCCCTGTGCGCGTCTCGA
>JAXDLK010000010.1:0-10710 GCA_034666665.1 Candidatus Binatota bacterium | reverse complement strand
CATGGGGCCCGATGATCCTTGGCCACGCGCATCCCGACGTGGTCCGCGCAATCCAGGAAGCAGCGGCGCGCGGAACCGCGTACGGCGCGCCGACGGCGGGCGAGGTCGAGCTCGCCCGCCGGATCGTGGCGACATTCCCCTCGATCGAAAAGGTTCGTCTCGTGAGCTCCGGCACCGAGGCGACGATGACCGCGATCCGGCTGGCGCGCGGCTTCACCGGCCGGCCGCGCATTCTCAAGTTCGCCGGCTGCTATCACGGACACGTCGATGCCTTGCTCGTGCGCGCCGGCTCGGGCGCCACCACGCACGGTACGCCGGACAGCGAAGGCGTACCCGAGGGAGTCGTCTCGCTCACGCGCGTCGCCGAGTTCAACCACGCGGATCAGGTCGAGGCGTACTTCCGTGCCGAAGGGCGCGAGATCGCCGCGGTGATCGTCGAGCCGATCGCGGGCAACATGGGGGTCGTCGCGCCCCGGCCCGGATTCCTTCAGCGGCTGCGCGAGCTCACGTCCGCCGCGGGTGTGCTGCTGATCTTCGACGAGGTGATCACCGGCTTCCGGGTCGCGCGCGGCGGCGTCCAGGAGCTCACCGGGATTCGCGCCGACCTCACGTGTCTCGGCAAGATCGTCGGCGGCGGTCTTCCCGTCGGCGCGGTGGGAGGACGAGCCGACGTGCTCGATCGGTTGTCGCCGTCGGGCGGCGTCTACCAAGCCGGAACGCTCTCGGGAAATCCCATCGCCGTGGCGGCGGGAATCGCGACGATCGACCGGCTGTCGGCCGAGTCGTACGAGACGCTCGAGCGCCTCGGCGCTCGTCTCGAGGAAGGCCTTCGCCGAGCTCTCCGCGACCGCGGCGTCCGCGGCGCGATCAACCGGCAGGGCTCGATGTGGACGCTCTTCTTCGGCGTCGACGAGGTTCGCGACTACGCCGGGGCGCGCGCCAGCGACGTCGGCGCCTTCGGCCGCTTCTTCCACGCCATGCTCGAGCGGGGCTTCTACCTGCCCCCGGCGCAGTTCGAGGCGGCGTTCCTTTCGCTCGCGCACGCGGACGACGACGTCGATGCGTTCGTCCGCGCAGCGTCCGACGCGCTGAGCGCGGCGTGACCGATCCTCCGGAGGACCCCCATCGACGTCGCAATCCGTGGGTCGCGATCGGTGAGCTCACCGCCGTCGCCTTCGAGTTCACCGGCGGCATCGCCGCAGGGGCGGCGGGCGGCTACTTTGCGGACCGCTGGCTCGGCACCGAGCCGTGGCTCTTGATTGGCGGTACGTTGTTCGGTACGGGAGCCGGGTTTTTTCGCATGATCCAGATGCTCAGGCATTTCCAACGGAGCCAGTCGTGAGCGACCACCGCGTTCTCGGGGCGGTCGTCGCGATCCATCTGGCGTTACTGGCGATCGCGGTGATCGCCGCACCGTGGGCCGGGCTGCCGGTGGGCGGCGTGCTCGCAGGCGGCGCCGCGGCCGGAGTCTCGTTCGCGCTTCTCTGGGGCCTCGCGCACGCGCTCGTGCGGACCCGGAACCGCGTGGCGATCGTCGCCTTCGGCACGTTGAAGACGCTCTTCTACGCCGCTCTCGCGGTCGCGCTCTTCCGCGGCGTGCGGCTCGACGGCGCGGCGTTCGCGAGCGGCGTCACCTGCTTCGTCGTGGCGGCGATCGCCGGCTCGCTGCTGGCGGTGGCGCCGGGCCCGCGACCGGCGGCGGGCCATTGATTCCGCGCCGGCACGAGATCGGGGCGCCGACGTCGTGAATCAGCACGGCTTCACGTGGGTGCAGGCGATCCCCGGCCTGAGCGCGCTTCCGGCGAACACCGCGACCGCGCTTTTGATCGCCGCGCTGTTGCTGTTCCTCGCGCGCTCGGCGAGGCACCGGCTCGATACCGATCCGACGCCGCTGGTGCCCGACGGCCGGCTGACGGCGCGCGATTTCTTCGAGGTGATCACCGGGTGGCTCGCCGATCTGGCCGAAGGAATGATCGGCCACGGCGCCCGGCGCTACGTCCCCTTCTTCGCGACCATCTTTCTGTTCATCCTGTTCGCGAACCTGATCGGCCTCGTGCCGGGGTTTACGCCGCCGACCGACAGCTTCCATACGACGTTCGCGCTCGGCGTCGTCTCGTTCTTCGTCTACAACTACTACGGCTTCCAGGAGCACGGTGCGAAGTACCTGAAGCACTTCATGGGCCCGGTCGTGTGGCTCGCGCCGCTGATGATCGTCGTCGAGCTCTTCAGCCACGCGTTCCGACCGATCTCGCTCGCGATCCGGCTCTTCGGCAACATGTTCGCGGATCATCTCGTGCTCGGGATCTTCACGGATCTGACGAAGCTCGTGGCACCGGTCGCCTTCTACATGCTGGGCGCGCTCGTGTGCGTCGTGCAGGCGTTCGTCTTCACGGTGCTGAGCATGGTGTACGTCGCTCTGGCGGTGAGTCACGACCACTAGCTCGGGCGTGAACGGGGGCAGAGCGAACCGCCGCAACGGTGAGGATGAGGAGAGAACGCGGCGCGGTGGGATCTGCCGGAAAAGGAGAATCGTGATGCAGCAAGTGCAGAAGCTAGGGAAGTTGGCATGGATGGTGGCGGCGATCCTGGTGATCGCCGCGCCGGCGTTCGCGCAGGAGGCCGCGGGAGGCGGGATGGCGAGCTCCGGCATGATCGCTCTCGCCGCGGGACTGGGCATGGGGATCGCCGCCTTCGGGACCGCGCTCGGTCAAGGGCGCGCCACCGCGGCGGCGATGGAAAGCATCGGCAGGAATCCGAACTCGGCCGACCGGATCTTCCTGCCGTTGATTCTCGGCCTCGCGCTCATGGAGGCCGTGTCGCTCTACATGTTCGTGATCGCGATCTTGCTCCAGGGCAAGGTGGTCTGACGGTCACCGGGGGAGTCGCGTAACCCGCGGCTCCCCCGGACTCCCGACACGCTTCCCCTTGCAGCGACTTCTCGATCTCGCCGCACGGGTCGAGGCGTCGCTCAAGCGCCCGCGGACGTGGGTCATCCTCGCGGTCGTCCTCGGGCTCCACTGCGCGAACGTCGCCACGCGGCGGATGGGCGACTTCCGCCTGTACCACCAGGCGGCCACGCGCCTGATCGCCGGCGAGAGGATCTACCGGCTGGAGGACCCGCACCGCTACCTCTACGCGCCGGTGGTCACCTTCCTGTTCGTGCCGTTCGCCTGGCTGCCGCTCGGTGCCGCAAAGGTCGCCTGGTACGCGGTGAACGTGGCCCTGACGATCTCGGCGATCCGCCTTTCCAGCAGCCTGGTGTTCGCCGGCGCGCGACCGCCGCCGGGGTTCGGCGTCCTCCTCTTCCTGTTGACGGCGCGGTTCGTCGACAACAACCTCGGCCACGGTCAGATCAACCTCGTCCTCTACTGGTGGATCGTGCTGGCGTACGTGCTCGCGGAGCGGAATCGCCGTGCGCTCGCCGGCTGCGCGCTGGCGACCGCCGTCGTCACCAAGCTCTTTCCGATCGTGCTCGTCGGCGAGCTCGTGCTCCGCCGCCAGTGGCGCTTCGCCGCGGCGACCCTGCTCGCGATCGCGGGTCTCGTGGTGGCGCCGTACCTCTGGTGGGGAAGCGAGTACGCCGACGTCGTGGCGCACTGGCTGGCCGCGCTCCGGGATCAAGTCGGCCACTACGACGTCGGGAACAAGATCAACCAGTCGATCTCCGCCTTCGTCCATCGGTCGTTCGGCGAACGCCAGCGCGCGGCGACGGCGGTCGTGCACGCGCTCTTCCTCCTGCCGCTCGCGCACCGCGCGCTGCAGCTCGGCCGCGACCGGCGACCCGAGGCGGCTGGGCCGCGCGGCGACGCGCTGGCGCTGGCGCTTCTCTACGCCACCGTCGCCTCCCCGTATTCGTGGAAGTACTACTTCGTCGATCTCATGCTGCCGTTCGCGGCCGTGCTTCGCCGCCTCTGGAGCGAGCGACGAAATCAGGCAGCCGCGGTGCTCCTCGCCGTCCTCTTCTTGAACCTCGTGCCCGGGACGAAGCTCTTCGGACGCGGAGCGGCGCTCCAGTTCCAGATCTGGTCCTTCCACTTCCTCGCGGTCGCGGTGCTCTTCGCCGCGATCTACGTCTGGAGCGGGCGCGATCTCGCCGGGAGGTCCACGTCCCCGGCAAAACTCGCTTTACGACCTGCGGGTCGGACGGTATAGCTTCCCGACGTGCACAAGCTGGCGGCGGTGCTCCTGGGAGCGGCGCTCTCGGCGGCGATCCCGGCTCTCGCGGGGATCAGCGTGATCCCGCTCCCCGAGATCCTGACGGACCCCAACGAGGGCAACACGTACGGGTTTCTGCCCGTGGTGCTGTTGCTCGACCCGCAGGGGCGGATCGAGCACATCATCGCCAGCGACGTTCGCTACAACGAGATCACCGGCGTCTACCCGGCCTTCCGCTTGTTCGGCTACCCGACCATCGACCTCAAGTACTACCTGACGCTCAGGAAGTCGCAGAACATCGACGAGGACTACATCGGCGAGTACGAGCACCGGAACCTCTTCGGCGGCCTGGTCGACGTGCTCTCGAACGTGACCTTCTTCCGGGACTCGCGCCTTCGCTTCTACGGTTTCGGCAACGACACCGACGACGAGACCGAGACGAACTACACGCAGCGGAAGTTCTCGTTTCTCCTCCGGCTGGCCTATCGATTCCTGCCGGAGTGGCAGATCGCCTGGCAAGCGCGCGTCGAGGACGTGGGCATCGCCGACGGCGGAGTCGACAAGCTGCCGTTCACCGCCGAGCTCTTTCCGATGACGAAAGGCCTCGAGGGCAGCCGCATCCACGGCGAGCGCGTGATCTTCGCCTACGACGACCGCGACTCGCCGACGATCACCACCCGGGGCACCTACGGCGCGGGCTACTTCGAGCTCGTGGACGAGGCGCTCGGCAGCTCGACGTCGTTCGTGAAGTACGGGTTCGAGGTACGCGAGTTCGTCCCGCTGCACGAACGTGTCGTGCTCGCCCTGCATGGTGTGCTCGACTACACCGGCGGCGCGGACCGTGCTCCGTTCTACGAGCTGAACTCGATCGGTGGGAAGAAGAGCCTGCGCGGATTCGGCACCGACCGCTTCGTCGACGCGCACCGGTTCTTCAGCAGCGTCGAGCTCCGCACGATGGCGTTTCGCCGCGAGCTCTTCGGCGTCGTGCCGGAGCTCGAGGTGGCGCCCTTCGCCGACGTCGGCCAGGTGTTCTCCGATGCGGCGTCGGTGCCCTTCGACGACCTCCACCCGGTGGCCGGGGTCGGGTTCCGCGGCGTGGTCCGGCCGCAGGTCGTCGGCTTCGTCGATCTCGGCTTCGGCACCGACGGTCCGGCGGTCTTCACCGGCCTCGACTATCCGTTCTGATCGTCGTCGAGTTCGGAGCCGGCGCTCGAAGCCGGCGCCGGCTCCTCGCTCTTGACCAGCGCGAACACCAGCCGGGAATCGCCCTTCGGCCCGCCGCCGTCGCTCTCGTGAAGATAGCGGAGACGCGCGCGGCGCTCCTCCGGCAGTCTCTCCCAGGTCCGGCTGCGCATCAGCACGTAGGTGCGACGCTCCGCCGACGAGGCGGGCTCCGTCGGGTCCTTGATCGGGGGAATGTGGCGGCGAGAATAGAAGACCGCGCCGTAGTCGAACGTCTTGTAGAAGTAGATCTGGTCGTCCGGCTGGACGGTGCCGCGGACCACCTCGAAAAAAGGCTTGTAGGTGAGGCGCCATGCGAGCGCCGGGTGGAAGACGCCGTTCACCACCGAAGTGATGCTGGCGAAGAACGCGACCAAGGATGCGAACACGAGCGTCCAGCGGCGCCGCCGAACCGAGAGGAGGAAGAGCAGCAGCACCGGCACGAGCGCGAGGATCCAGAGCGACACCACGGAGAAGCGCGACTGGATGATCTCGTGCACGAACGGCAGGTTCGCCTGGTCCTTCGGCGAGAGCAGCGGGCGCAGGATCGCGAGCGGCTCCGCGCCGTAGCCCTCGGCGAGAAGCACGCCGATCAGCACCACCGTTGCGGCGGCGAGGAAGACGCCGGTCCAGTGGAGCGCCTCGATCACCGTCCGCGGCATGGCGAACGCCTCGTTCGTCAGATGCTGCCACCACGCGCCGAGGAGGAGCGCCGCGGCGGGGTACGCCGGCAGCAGGTAGACGGAGCGCTTGCTCTGCGAAACCGAGTAGAACACCAGGACGGTCGCGAACCAGACGAGCTCGTAGGCGTAGCCCCCGGTCACCAGACGGTCGCGGATGCGGTTCAGGAAGATCCCGAGCGGAACCAGGAAGAAGCTCCACGGGGCGAAGTTCAGCACGAACGCCGGAACCAGATAGTAGAACGGGTGCTCGTGACCCGCGCCCGATTCGCCGGCGGCGAAGAAGCGGCCGACGTTCTCGACCCAGAGATGCTTGTAGACGAAGCTCTCGCCGCCCTGCAGGTACGCGAGGACGTACCACGCGACGGCGATGCCTCCGGCGATCGCGCCGCCGGCGAAGAGGTGCATGCGGCGGAGGCGCGCGAGATCGCGCGTGATCGCCAGGTAGACGACGGCCGTCAACATGGGCAGGACGATGCCGACCGGGCCTTTGGCGAGCGCGGCGAGGCCCATCGACACGTAGAAGCCGAGGAGCGCGCCCGGCGGCGGCGAGAACGGGGCGGAGACCACGCGGTCGAGCGCCACGAACGCCGCGGTCAGGAACGCGGTGAGCGTCATGTCCACGCGGGCCGTGGTCGCAGCGCGGAACCACTCGAAGTTCGTCGCCACGATGAAACCGGCGTAGACCCCGGCGAGGACTCCCCACTTCTCGCTGCCGAGCCAGAACGTCAGCAGCACGGCGAGCGTCGCCAGCAGCGCCGAGGGAAAGCGCACCGCGAACTCGTCGACGGTGCCGGTGATCAGCGCCGTCACGCCGCCGATCCAGTGAAAGAGGGGCGGCTTCGAGGGCAGCTCGCGGCCGTTCCGGAGCGGCAGCACCCATTCGCCCGAGTGAACTTCCTCCCACACCTGAACCGCCTCGCGCGGCTCACCCTTGGTGTAGAAGGGGATCTCGCCGAGCCGCCAGACGTAGAGGAAGAGACAGAAGGCGAGCAGCGCGAGCGCCCAGACGGATCGTCGCTCCGACAGCATCGACGCGACCGGCAGGGCTAGAGGATTCGCGTGCGGGAGGCAAGTCGGCCTCCCGCGGAGATCAGCCGGCGGAGGCCTTGTCCTCCTCCGTCCAGAGGATCTTCCGGTAGTCGAACTTCGTGTCCTCGATGAAATTGAACTTGATGATCTCGAAGTACGGCGAGAGGTCGAACTCGCGAGGCGTGACCAGCGTCGGCGACTGGCGGAAGTACCGCCGCGTCGGCGCCGGGTAACGGCCGAGCAGGCGCTCGAGAGCGGTACGCGGAGGCAGCGGCGTATCCGATGCGACGACGCGCGGCAGGATCGGAAAACCGACGTCCTGGAAGGCCAGCGCGATCATGCTCGAGCAGATCACCTCGGTCGGGAGGCCGCTGCCGAAGAGCAGCGCGCGGCGGCGGAAGCGCCTCGGGATCAGGCTCACGGGAAAGAAGTAGCGCGCGAGGTCGACGACGTTCCGGAGGTCGTACTTCTGCCCGATCCGCGCCATCACGGCATCGACGACGCGTCCGAGGTCCTCGCGCCGGATGTTGTAAGGCCGGCAGACGCGCAGGTTGAACGCGGCGTACTTGGAGAGCGGCGAGACGACGACGCCTTCCATCAGCGCTTCCACGACGAGACGTCCCGCCTCGTCACCGAAGCGCTCGCGAAGCTCGTCCTGCCGCTCCGGCGACCGCCGCAGGAGCTCGTCTCCGATGTACAAGGCGGAGTGCGACCAGGAGCTTTGCGTCAGGTACTTGATCACGACGCTGACGCGCTGGTCCCCCTCGACGAGGATGACGTCGCCCTTCCGGAGGTGACGCGCGAGCTTGATGAGATCGTTCGGGACCCGCTGCTCGTACGCGGCGAGGGGCTGAGTCAGGATCCCGACGATGCGCTCGACCAGCCATCGCCGCACGCGCGCCCCGATCGGCATGTCGCTTCGAGTGTAGCCGAAGCGCGCCGCCGTTGCCTAAACGAATGTCGTCTCAGCGCCGGGCGGACTTCTTCAGGGCCTGCACCGTGCGCTCGATGATCTGGCGCGGATCCACGCGCTCGGCCTCGGCGGAGAAGTTGAGCACCAGCCGGTGATTGAGACCGGGCACGGCGGCACGCTCGATGTCCTCCGCCGAGACGTTCACCCGACCGGCGAGCAGCGCGTAGACCTTGCCGCCGAGGATCAGCGTCTGTCCGCCCCGGGGGCTCGAGCCGAAGTTCACGTACTTCTTCACGTACTCGTCGCGGACGACCTTCGACGACGACGAGCCGCCGGCGAACGGCGAGTGCTCCGGAACCGTCGCCTGGATGATGGTCGCGGCGTAGTCCTGGAGATGCGGCGCCACCATCACCTCGCGGACGACGCGCTTCAGCGCCTCGATCCTCACCGGGGCCTCCTCGGGCGAGAACACCGGCGAGATCTGCGGCAGCTCGGCGCCGGTAGTCGTGTCGAGGATACGCTTCATGTCCTCGTGCGCCGGATACGGCAGGCGAACCTTGAAGAAGAAGCGGTCGAGCTGCGCCTCGGGCAAAGGATAGGTCCCCTCCATCTCGATCGGGTTCAGGGTGGCGATCACGAAGAAGGGCGGCGCCAGGCGGTGCGTGGTCCCCGCGACGGTCACCTGCAGCTCGGCCATCGCCTCGAGAAGGGCGGACTGCGTCTTCGGCGTCGCGCGATTGATCTCGTCGGCGAGCAGCACGTGGCTGAAGAGCGGTCCCTGCACGAAGACCATGTCGCGACGGCCGTCCTCGCGGTCGAGGATCACGCGGGTCCCGGTCACGTCCGCCGGCATCAGGTCGACGGTGAACTGGATGCGGCTGAAGCTCAGGTTCAGCGCCTCCCCGAGGCAGCGGGCGATCAGCGTCTTGCCGGTGCCCGGAACGCCTTCGATGAGCACGTGGCCGCCCGCGAAGAAGGCGACGAGGATCTGCTCGATGATGTCCTGATGGCCGACGACCACCCGCCCGACCTGGTCGAAGATCTTGCGGAAGGTCTGGCGGAAGTCGTCGATCAGCTTCTCCCCGGTCGGTTCCACGGCGCTCCTCTCTCGTCCTGCGCTGGTCATTCAGTTGCCCGCCGCGGCGGGGCTCTCGTCCCGCCGGAAGATCCGCTTGACGATCGCCTCGTACTCCGGCGGCACCTGCGCCCGTCGGACGGCGTCGTCGATCTCTTGGTCCTTGGCGAGCGCGCCGGCCGGGCGCGACGGATCGCCCTCGCTGCCGCCCTGATCGCCGCTCGGCTCCGCCTTGCCGTCGAGGTCGAGCTGGAACGAGCCGTCGGCGTCGCCGCCGGGCTCCTTCGCGCCGTAGAGCTCGCCTTGCGCCGGTCCGCTGCCGGCGCCCGCCCCGGCTCCGGAACCCGCGAGCTGCGACGCCGCCTTGCCGCGGTCCTCCTTCGAGGGCGTTCCCGCACGGGGCAGCGTCTTCAGTCCCTCGCCACGGACGGGCGGCAGGAGCTTGCCGTCCGCCTTGTCGCGCCCTTGCCGGCCGCGCTCGGCGAGCTCCGGAGCCTCGAGCGCCTTGTCGCCGGCCGCGCCGTCCGGCGAGGCGGCGAGCGGCTGGCGATCGGACGGACTCTTCTCGCCGCGGCCGTCCGGCGGCGAGCCGCTCGCGGACGACCCCCGCGCACCGCCGCCGGCGATCGGCTTCGCGCCGGGTGGCGGCTTCATGCCCGGAGGCATGCGCTTCGCTCGCCGGAGGATCTCGTCGCGGAGCTTTGCCGGGAGCGAGTTCAGGATCGAGGAGAGATCCATCAGCCCGGTCCCGTTCTGCATCTCGCGGCTCTCCTCGGGAGGAGGAACGCCCTCCGGCGGCGGCAAGAGCGCCAGGTCGGCGGGAGCATCGCGCGGCACGAGCCGCGGGAAGACACCGCCTTCTCCGGGAAGGATGCTCGACAGCTGCAGCAACGCCACGGTGCCGAGGAGCAGGAGGAGCGCGAGCCAGAAGCTCCCCGGCAAGAGCCGCGGCGCCATCCGCTGCGGCGACCACTCGGGAAGCCGCCGCAGGTTGTCCTTCACCAGCACGCTCCAGAGGCGGCTGCCGCCCGGCGCCGGCGCCAGCGCGACGAGCGTGGCGAGGCGCTCCTCGAGGTGCGCGCGGCGGTCGACGGCGACGGCGGCGCCACGCCGGGGCAGCCACTCGTGTCGGAGCGCGCGCGCCTTGGCGGCGGCGGTCAGCAGCAGGAGTGCCGTGACGACCCAGACGGCGACCCCGTACCAGCCGGGCGAGAGCGCGAACGCCAGCACGACGACGGTCGATACGGCGAGCAGCGCGAAGGCCGCGGTCGAGTAGAGCGCCTCCTGGGCGGCGACCACGTTCACGCGCCGGCGAAGGCGCGCGAGCTGTCCGAGGACGTCGTCGGCGCTTCGGCCCTCGCCTTCGAGCGACCGCGGGCGGAAGGGAGGCTTGGCGTCGGCCATCGAGCTACCTTCTTCCCATAAGGAAGCGGCGGAAGCGGGTCAACGGCCGCGCGCGCACGCTGCTCCGGGTCGGCGCGCGACTTCGGTTGAAAGGCACCAGGGGCTGCGTTACCATCCGACACGATCGAAGGGACGAACGCGATGTCCGCCGAGAAGAGCACGACCGAGCGGATCCTCTGTCTCCTTCGACCCTTCGCCTCGAACTGGAGCGGCACCCTCAGTCGCGGCGA
>JAXDLK010000009.1:0-10964 GCA_034666665.1 Candidatus Binatota bacterium | reverse complement strand
GGAAGTCGGCCTGCTGGCCGAACGCCTTGAGCGGCGGCAGCGACGGGTCGCGGAGGGCTCCCGGGCTGATCGCCAGCCAGCCACCCGCCGCCACCTCGATCAGCTCGGTCGCCGCCCAGTCACGCCGGGGCCCGGTCATGCCGAAGGGCGTGATCGTCGTCACCACCAGACGCGGATTCACGCGGCGGAGCTCTGCGTAGGTGAGCCCGCGCTCCTCGATCCTCCGCGGCGTAGCGCTCACCAGCACCGCATCCGCGGCGGCGGCGAGCTCCGCGAAGCGCGCACGATCTTCGCGCCGTGACCAGTCTACCGTCAGGCTCCGTTTCGCCTGGTTCACGTAGAGGTGCAGACCCGACGTCTCGGGGTGAACTCGTCCACGCGGGAACGGACCTCTCCGGCGGGCGGAATCGCCCTCCGGCGGCTCCACCTTGACCACGTCCGCACCGAGGTGCCCGAGGAGCTTCGCCGCGTAGGGCGCCGCCACCAGGTCGCCGCACTCGATCACGCGAACGCCGTCGAGTGCCCCGGGTGTGCTCATCGTCATGCTCGAATCTCCTCTGTCTGTCTCACCGCGTCGGGGTCAATGCGGCGGCGCGAATTCACGGTGTGCGCTCCCACAGGCTGCATGCATGGCTGCGAAAACCGAGCCGATATCCGGTCGAGAAGTCCTGTGCCTTCCGCCACCGGCCCGCCAAGGGCGGCGACGTCCGTCCCGTGATCGCGAGAATCGGAGCGCCGCGCGCGTCTCCGAGCTCTCGGCGGGGAAGCAGGTTGCCGGCGGCGTCGTAGACGGCGATCGAGAGGTTGCCGCGCCCGCGACCACGTAGATGCCAGCCGAAGTGGACGCCCTCCTCGGCGCCGACCACACCCGCAACCCAGGCGATCGTCGCGTCCTTCGGCGCGCTGCGCTCGATCGCATGGAGAGCCTCCCATAGCATGCGATGCCGCGAAGCGAGCTTCTCCTGACGGCCGAGGTTCGCGGCCGCGACCAGAACGAGCCCGATGCCGAGCGCAGCGATCGCCAAGCGCTTCGCACGGTTCGCCTCGATCGTCACCAGCGTGCTCACCAGCGCCGCGATCCAGAGGTCCACGCCCCAGACGGCGGGGATCGTGTAGCGCCCGGCGACCGTGCCGAGCGGCAGATAGACCCCGGTTCCCGCGGCGAGCAGCGCCGCGCCGGCGAGCGAAGCGCCGCGGTGGTCCCGGAGGACCCGCGCGAGCCGTCCGTTCCGGGCGACGGCGACCACTGCGAGCACCAGCCCGGCGCCGACGAAATCGAGGCTCGCCGCTCCGCGGAGAGCCTTCGCGAAGGCGGCGAGCTCGGCGACGCCGGGGAGACGGATCGCGTACTGTCCCGGATGCCAGCCACGCAAGAACACCGCCAGGTGAGCCGCCGCGAACAGCAGCGGCACGGCGAGCAGCGCGGCACGTACGGCGCTGCCGGGACGCCGGCCGGACGCGTCCGGATCGAGCCTGAGGATCCATTCGGCCGGCACGAGGGCCGCGAAGGTGTTCTTGCACCCGAGCGCGAGCGACGTGCCGGCGATCGCGGCAAGCTCCCAAGCGAACGGACGAGCGCTCCGCCCGGCGCGCAGAGCCGCCAGCAACGCGCCGAGCGCGTACGGCAGCGCCACCCCCTCCGAGAGCGTCAGGCTCGTCCAGATCTCGCTCCGATACGGGTTCCAGGCGGCGAGCGCCGCCGTGAAGAAGGCGGCCGCGGGGCGAATGCGGAGCTCCTCGAGCAGGAGCAACGATGCCAGCGTCGAGAGCGCCAGCCAGACGAGCCGCACCACCCGCCAGGCGACCCGCGACGCTGCCAGCGCATCGGCCTGGATCTCCCAGTGCGCCCAGAGTACCGGCCGGAACGGGCCGAGATCCTCGTAGTTCGCCGCCACCTTCTGCCAGTAGAGATGGAAGCGGTCCGCGAGCGGCATCGGCGGCGCGGGGTAGACCAGGTTCCCGTCATCGGCGAAATCGAACGGCGCGCCGAGCGTCGGCAGGTAGAGCGCGACGATCACCGCGGTCGCCGCCGCCAGCCGGAGCGCGCGGCCGCGCCGGCTCGTCACGGGACCGGGGATCCTGGCCGCGGTCCCGCGCGGCGCCCGCGCGTTCCGCGAGCGCCGGCGACGATCACCGCGATCAGGCCCAGGGTTGCGCCGAGCAGCGCTCCCGCGAGCACGTCCACCGGATGATGGTCTCCGAGGTAGACTCGCGAATACGCGACCAGCGACGCGCAGCCGAGGAGCGGCACCGCGAGCTCCGGGTGAGCGAGCGACCAGAAGGTCGCGAGCGCGAACGAGTTCGTCGCGTGGCCCGACGGCAGCGAGTACGACGCCGCACGGCCGGCGCTCTCGCCCATCGACGCGACCGTCGTGCCCGGCCGCGGCCGGCGAACCATGCCCTTCAGCGTGTTCGCGCACCAGTCGGAGAGCACCAGCAGCACCGCGCTCGCGATCACCAGACGCAGCACGCGCTCGCGGCGGCGGAGCGCCGAGTGCGCGACGAGCGCGAGCAAGGGAAGCGCCCAGAACCAGCGATCGGTGACGACCGGCATCACCCGATCGAGCAGCGGCGCCCGCCAGTGATCGTGGATCAGAGCGAAGAGCGTACGGTCGAGATCCGCGATCACCGTTCCCCTCGGAAGTCGTAGATCAGGAACGTGGTGGTGCGGGCTACGGGCGTCCGGCGCATCAGGAACTCGGCGGCCCGGCGATGCGCCTCGGTGAGGCGCGTCCCGTAGAGAAGCGTCGTGCTCGCCGCGAGATAGTGGCCGCGCGCATGGTGCGCGACCTCGGCCCCGTCGGCGAGCGCAAAGACGTGGAGCGGCAAGCTCCGGAACGGCAGGCGCGCGAGCAACGGATCGGTACCGAAGTACCAGATCGCGAGCGGCGGCCCGCCCGCGGCCTCGAACCATTCGGCGAGCTCCGGCAGGCCCTGACCCCAATCGTAGTTGGAGTCGCTGAGGCAGCGATACCCGTCCTCCGTGCCGCCGCAGAGCGCGTTCGTGTAGGCGATGCCCTGCGGCCACACGCGCACCGCGGCGAGCGCGTTCCATCCGACCGCCGCCACGGCGACGGCGGCGAGCGCTCGCCGTACGGCGGGGCCGGCACCCTGCCGCGCGCGTGCGAAGGCGACTGCCACGGCGATCGCCGCGAAGGCGACGAGCGGCAGGACGTAGCGGACGCCGATCTGCACGCGCGCTCCGACGCTCGCGGCGAGGAGCAGCGCGGTCAGCCCCGCCGCGGGATTGAGCAGCGAACGCGGGCGTAGCACGGCCAGCGCGAGCGCCAGGAGTGGAAGCCCTGGTGCGAGCTTCAGCGCGAGCGCGATCGGAAAGTAGAGCGGGAAGCCCGCCGCCACCTCGCCGAGCAGGTACGCGCCCCCGTGATGGCCCGCGATGTTGTGTCTCACCTGACGTGCGATCGCGTTGCCCGCGTTCGGGAAGATCCACAGGCCCTCCGCCAAGCCGCGCATCACGTCGCGGAGAGGACCCGGGTGGAGGGTCCGTGCCCAGGCGACGAAGGACCCCTCGCGTTGCCAATCGCTGCCGCAGGCGACGAACGTGATCACCAGCGCGATTCCCACGATCTTGGAGAGGTCGCGCGCGAAGCCGCGAAGTCTGCCGAGGATCTCCTGACGGTCCCCGGTCGCTCTTCCGGCCGCCTCGATCCCGAGCAGGATCACCGGCCCGAGCGCGAGCGCCGATGCCTTGGCGACCAGAGCCAAGCCGAACCAGGCGCCCGGAAGTCCGATCCGGTGGAAGGTGTCGCGGTCGCGCCCGCGCCGAAACGCGCCCGCGAGGCCGACGAGTGGCGCCACGACCGCCACGTCGGCGGTGGCGAGCGCCGCATGACCGAGCAGCACCGGCTCGACGGCGAGCAAGGTCACCGCGACGACCGCGGCTTCGGTCCCGCCGAGAGCCATCGCCTCGCGGGCAAGGACGAGCAGCAGCATCCACCAGAAGACGAGCGCCGCCACTCGTACCCACGGCAAAACCTCGGGGAGCTCCGCCGAGGGATCGACGACTCGCCCGCGGGCGCGCTCCCACAGATGGATGGGCAGGGTTGCCGCATCCATCACCAGCGGCATCGTCCCCTTCGATACCAGCATGCCGTGCGACCCGGTCCGCCAGAAGCGCAGCCCTTCCCGGACGTAGAACGGCTCGTCGAACGTGGCGCCGAGACGGAACGCCGCCGACGCGCACCACGCCGAAGAGAGAATCGCCGCCGCCACGACCCAGGGCGCCGCGCGACTCACCGCTTCGGCCCGAACGCGACCGCGCCGATCTCCGTACGGTCACCGACGCGCCCCCGGTCTCCCGCGAGAGTGCGGGCGCGGGACCCGCGGCTCACGCGTCTTTCCAGCGACGGTGCATCCAGAACCATTGCTCCGGGTGCCGGCGGAGGATGCGCTCGAGCGCGGCGTTGTAGGCGCGCGTGTTCGCGCGGATCGCCTCGACCGGGTCCTCGTCGTCGAGCAGCGGGAGCGGCTCGTCGAAGCGGATCACGTGCCGGCCGTCGGGCTCCCGCCAGGCGCCGAGCGGGACCACCGGAGCGCCGGTGGCGAGTGCGATCACGGCGAGGCTACGGAACGTGCTCGCCGGCGAGCCGAGGAAATCCACCGCCACGCCGTCGCGGCCGCCGGCATGCTGGTCGAGCACGAAGACCACGGCGTCGTTCTCGGCGAGACGGTCGAGGATCGCATCGAGCGAGCCGAGCTTCGGCAGCACGTGAAGGCCGGCGCGACGGAAGCGACGGTTCAGTAGGCGCTCGATCCAGCGCGGGCGGACCGGCCGACGCAGCACGTGGAAGCGGCCGCGGTAGCGCGGGAAGCGGGCGATCCCGGCGAGCGTCGCCACCTCCCAGTTGCCGAAGTGACCGGTCAGCACCAGCACGCCCTTGCCGCCAGATGCCGCGCGCAGCATCGCATCCTCGTTCTCGATGCGCACGAGGTCACGCCGCGCTTGCTCGCCGAGGAACGGGAAGCGCAGGAACTCGCCGGCGAAGCGCGCGAGATGGCCGTAGAAGGCTTCCGCCAGGCGGATGATCTCGTCGTCGCCGAGCTCCCGGCCGAACGCGCGGCGGAGGTTGTCGAGGACCACGCGGCGGCGGATCGGCAGCCAGCGGTAGACCAGCTTGCCGGAGAGCGGCACGCGGGACCCGGTCACCATCTGGCCGGCGCGCGCAGCAAGAGCGCCGCCGCCGTGCCCGCGAACCCGCGCGATACGACCAGCGCCACGTCGGTCCGCGGCTCCACGGCACGGCGGCAGATCGCGAGCCCCGCCGCCGCCTCGTCCGGCTCGCGCAGCGTCGGGATCGCCGGCACGACGCGCGCGCGGAGCGCGCACAGGGCGAGCGCCGATTCGACCGCCCCCGAGCCCGCGAGCAGATGTCCGAACGCCCACTTGAAACCGGTGATCGGCGGGCCGTCGGCGCCGAAGACCCGCGCGAGCGCCCGCGCCTCCGAGGCATCGGAAGCCCGCGTGCCGTTCGCGTGCGCGACGATCATGCCGACGTCGTCCGGCGTCAGCGCCGCGTCCTCGAGCGCGGCACCGATCGCGCGGGCCACCGCATCGCCGTCTTCGCGGACGTCGAGCAGGCCGCCGTCCTCCGCGGCCTGTCCGCTGCCGAGGATCTCGCCGAGCACGCGGGCACCGCGCGCGCGTGCCTCCTCGGCGTGCTCCAGGACCAGCGCGCCGGCCCCCTCACCCAGGACCGTCCCGTCGCGTCTGGTGTCGAAGGGCCGCACCTGCTCGGCGGAAAGCAGACCGAGCGCGTGGTAGCGGGCGATCACCTCCGGCTCGACCGGGGCATCGTGGGCGACCACGACCGCGCGGTCGGCGTCGCCGTCGGTGATCGACGCCGCTCCCGCCGCGATCGCGCCGATGCCGCTCACGCTGTGGCTGGTGAAGCAGCCGTTCGGCCCCTTCAGGTCGTGGCGGATGCCGACGTGACAGAGGACGTTGTTCGGCAGCGACTGCAGCAGCCACATCGGCGTCACGCTGCTCTCGACGGCGCGCGCGAACGCGGCGGCATCGCCGGCGGACCCGGCGAGCGCCGGCAGGAAATCGTACTGATCGGCGTAGCTGCCGCCTCCGGAGCCGACCCAGACGGCGGAGCGGTCGGAGAAGCGCTCGCGAGCGGCGGCATCGAGCGCCTGCCGCGGCGCGAGCACCGCCGAGTCGTCGATCGCCTGATCCGCCGCGTAGAGCCCGAAGAAGTCACGCCGCCGGAGGTACTTGTGGAGCTTCCGATCGGCGACCAGCGCCCGAGCGTCGAACGGCACGACCTCTCCGGCGATTCGACGAGGCCAGCCGGTGACGTCCCAGCGCGTGATCGGGCCGAGCGCGGAGGTGCGGCTCGTGACGCCGGCCCACGCCGCATCCACCGAGATCCCGCACGCCGTGATCGCGCCGATCCCCGTGACGGCGACCCGGCGCGGCGTCATGCGGCGTTCTCCACGGCGCGCAGCACGAGCGAGCTGTTCGAGCCGCCGAACCCGAACGAGTTCGAGAGCGCGACCCGCACCGGCTCGCGCCGCGACTCTCCGAGCACCAGCCGCACGTCGCAGTCGGGATCGCGCTCCGACAGGTTCGCATTCGCCGGCAGGACCCCGTGGTGAAGCGCGAGCGCGGTGATCGCCGCCTCGATCGCACCGGCGGCCGCGATCGCGTGGCCGAGGAGCGCCTTCGTCGAGCTCACCCATGGGCCGTCGGGCGGAGGACCGAAGACCGCGCGGATCGCCGCGCACTCGCTCCGGTCGTTCATCGGCGTCGAGGTGCCGTGCGCGTTCACGTAGCCGACCTCTGCCGCGGCCACGCCGGCGTCCCGGAGCGCCGCGCGCATCGCCTGGATGGGGCCGTCGCCCGACGGGTGGGAATCGGTGATGCGATAGCTCGACAGCGAGCTGCCGTCGCCCGCGAGCTCGGCATGGATCCGCGCGCCGCGTGCGCAGGCGCGTTCCCACTCCTCGAGCACCAGGAAGCCCGCGCCCTCGCCGAGCACGAAGCCGTTCCGGGTGCGATCGAAGGGCCGGCTCGCCCGATCGGGCTCGTCGTTGTCGGTCGACAGCGCGCCGAGCAGGCAGAAGCCGGCGAGCCCGACCGGGGTCACCATCGAATCGAATCCGCCGGCAAGCGCGCGATCGGCGCGGCCCGAGCGCACCAGGCGAAGAGCCGTCCCCAGCGCCTGCCCTCCGGAGGCGCACGCGGTGTGCACCGAGGACGACGGACCGCGGATGCCGAAGGCGCGAAGCAGGAGCGCGAGGCCGCCGAGCGCATGGCTGCGGCAGAACGCGACCGGATCCGCCGACGCGGCGCCTTCGGAGAGGAGGCCGCCGGTGACGAGCTCCCCGGCAGGCGCGTGACGCCGCTGGAAATCCGCGAGATCGTCGTACGCGACGCCGAGCATGCCGCTGCCGACGACGCAGCCCCAGCGCTCGGGATCGCTCGTGGACGGAACGATCGCCGCGTCGGCGAGGGCCTCGGCCGCGGCCGCGAGAGCGAATCGATGATAGCGGCCGGCGAGCTTCGCGACCCGCCGGGGCAATGGCAGGCGATCCTCGGCGAGGCCTCTCACTTCGCCGGCGATCCGCACCGGAAAGCCGCCGGCATCGAAGCTCTCGATCGGTCGGATGCCGCCGCGACCCGCGATCACGGCGTCCCACGTCGAGGCCACGTCGAGGCCGACCGGCGTCACCAGGCCGATTCCCGTGATCGCCACCCGTCTCCGCGCCGCGCTCACGTCCCCGCCACCAGCACGAGCTCCGCTCGCGCCGAAGCGACGCGGCGAGAGGCGACCGACGCGGAGAGGCGCACCTCCGGACGCGCGCGGGTACCGGACACCTCGACCCACAGGTCGACCCGCTCTCCGGGAGAGACGAAGGAGCGGAGCTTGAGATCTTCGACGACCCGCGGGTGATGACACTCCTCGGCGGCGAGCGCGAACTCTTCCGCCGCGGCAGAAGCCGCGAGCCGGAGGCCGGCGTCGAGAAGCAGCGTCGCCGGCAGCACGGGCTTCCGCGGAAAGTGATCGACGAAGAAGCTCGGCTCCGTGGGCGCATCCACGGTTCCGCGGAACGAGTCGCGGCGCTCGAACGGCAGGGTCACGAACGTCGCCCGCTCGTCCGGACCCAGGCCGTCGCCGCAGAGACGCTGGAACCGATCGGCGACGGCCGCCGGGGCGTCGAACTCCTCGAGCGGCAGCATCGGTCCGACGCAGTCCGCGAGCTCCAGCACCGCCACTCCGCCCTGCCGCGCCGATCCCGAGTAGCACACGGCGTCGTCGTCACAGCCGTCGAGCGCAACCTCGAGGTCGAGAGTCGCACCGGCGCGAGCGTCGCCGGAGATCCTCGCCACCCGCGTCATCCCGGCGACCGGCCGCCGTCGGAACCCGCTGTCGGCCATCGCGACCCACGCCGCGAGCTGCCCGACGGCTTCGGCGATCCACGACGGCGAGGAGCCGGTCGCAGGGAGCGCGAGCCGGCCGCGAGCTCCGCGGCCGGGATCGATCGCCGTGATGCGGTCGACGAGATGGAAGCGCATCAGTCGCGCGCGGCCGGCGGACGACCGTCGCCGCGCGCGCGCACGACCACCTTGCAGAAGGTCTCGACCGTGAAGAGCAGCGGCAGCTCGGTCAGCTTGAGCCCGGGGCGGAAGCGGTCCGCCGGCACCTCGCAGAGATACTCGCGAAGGCGCGCCAGCGCCTCGCCCGTGAGCACGCCCTTCTGCTCGAACTCCGCATCGGCGAGCCCGCCCCGCGCCTCCTTCTCGATCTGTCCGCGCGGGATCTTGATGTGGAACGCGCGCTCGAGGCGAAAGACGATGTCGAGGAAGTCGATCGACTCGGCTCCGAGGTCCTCGATCAGCAGGCTCTCGCGGCGGACCTCGCCCGCGTCGCGTCCGAGCGCGTCCGCGATCGTCGATGCGACGATCGGATACACCTCGTCGACTTCCTCCCTGGTCACCGCACGCATCGCACCATCCCCTGCTCACTCCATCTTGAAGCCGCCGTCGACCTGGAGAACCTGGCCGGTGACGTACTCCGCATAGCGCGAGGCGAGAAACGCGACCAGGTACGCGACCTCCTCGGGCCGACCGTAGCGCCGGAGGAGGATGCGGTCGAGCACACGCTCGCCCGCGCGCTCGCGGACGTCGCGCGAGAGGTCGGTCTCGATGACGCCCGGGGCGACGGCGTTCACCAGGATGCCTCGCGGGGCGAGCTCGACCGCGAGCGCACGCGTGAAGGCGTCGATTCCTCCCTTGGTCGCCGCGTAGCTCGTCTGACCGCGCCCGCCTTTCGCTCCGGCGACCGAGCTGACGTTGACGATGCGTCCGCGGCGACGGGAGACCATGTGCGGCACCACCGCCCGGGTCACGTGGAAGACGCCGAGGAGGTTCGTGTCGACGGCCGCGCGAAGGTCCTCGTCGGAGAGGAAGCCGAGGATCTCGTCGCGGACGATGCCGGCGCCGTTGACCAATACCTCGATCCCGCCTTCGCGCTCCGCGACGCGCTCGACCGCGGCGGCGCAGGCACCGGGGTCGCGCACGTCGACGCGCTCCGACGTCACCGGGCTGCCCGCTTCCGCGAGGCCGCGAACCAGGCGCTCCGCGGCATCCGCGCTCTCGTGGAAGAAGAAGGTCACGCGGGCACCCTCCGCCGCCAGCCGCTCGACGATCGCCCGGCCGATCCCCCGGCTGCCGCCGGTGACGATCACCGGCCGGCCGGTGAGATCCGAATCGACGAGCATCGGCCGCGTGCCGCCGGTCGCGTCCGCGCTCATCGGCGGTGCCTCATGCGGAGATCGAGAAGCCGCCGTCGACGACCAGCGTGTGACCGGTGATGCGCTCGGCCTCCGGGAGGCAGAGGAGGTAGACTGCGTCCGCCACGTCCTCGGGAGAAAGCGACGGCCCCGCGGGCGCGCGGCGGGCGTACTCCGCGAGCAGCGCTTCACGGGCCGGGAACGCGCGCAGCGCGTCGGTGTCGACGACGCCGGGAACGACCGCGTTCACGCGGATGCCGCGTCCCCCGAGCTCCTGCGCGAGCGTCCGAACCAGCGACTCGAGCGCGGCCTTCGAGGCGCCGACGAAGCCGTAGTCGGGAAGCGCCCGCTCCGCGCCGAGGCTCGACAGCGCGACGATCCGGCCGCCGGCGATCATCATCGGCGCGGCGCGGCGCGCGAGCAGCGCGAGCGCGAACGCGTTGGTCTCGAGACACCAGCGCCAGTGCTTGAGCGTCATCTCCGCGACCGGCCGGAGGACGCCGCTCGCGGCGTTGCTGATCACCACGTCGAGCCGGCCGAAGTGCCGTGCGAGCTCGACGAAGAGCTCGTCCATGCTCTCGGGGCTCGCGACGTTCGCCTGCACGGCGACGCTCCGCCGGCCGAAGGCGCGCACCTCCTCGCAGGCGGCATCCGCCTGCTCGTGGCTCGAGAAGTAGTTGATCGCGACGTCGGCGCCCGAGGCCGCGAGCTTCCGCGCGATGGCGCGTCCGATGCCGCGCGACGCGCCGGTGACGAGGGCGACCTTGCCATCGAGCGGCGAACGGCAGTCGGTCATCGGCAGCTTCGGGGACGTCGCCTCCATGGCTCGGGGACGTAGCGGCCGAGTGGCCCCGGCCGCTACGTCGCCCCTCGTCGCTTGCCCGCCCCTTTCGGGGGTGTCAACCTGACGAACCTCGTGCGCGACCGGCTCGTCCTGACGCTTCTCTGCCTCGTCCTCTATCTTCCCGGGCTGGCCGCGCTGCCGCCCACCGATCGCGACGAATCGCGATTCGCCCAGGCGAGCCGCCAGATGATCGCGAGCGGCGACTGGGTGGCTCCGCGGTTCCAGGACGAGCCGCGGGCGAAGAAGCCGATCGGCATCTACTGGCTGCAGGCGCTGGCCGTGCTGGCGACCGGCCAGAGCGACCGCCCGGTGATCTGGCCGTACCGCCTGCCGTCGGTCCTCGGCGCGGTCGCGGCGGTGC
>JAXDLK010000008.1:0-15921 GCA_034666665.1 Candidatus Binatota bacterium | reverse complement strand
CGATCGGCATGGTGTTCACGCACAACTACTACATCCGCCGGTCGTACGAGGAAGGTCTGGCGACGCTCGGCTTCGCCGGGGAGCGGCTGGCGGCACGGAGCGGGTACGCGAAGACGCTCTACGAGGGGCTGCGCGACCACTACGGGCTCGAGGTGCGGAACTTCAAGACGCACGCGTACGCCGAGGCGGACCACGGCGAGCAGGCCGAGCAGCTGTTCCGCAAGGTCGCGGGCACCGCCAGCGTCCAGCGGCGCTGCCGCGAGGCGATCCGCAACGTCACGCTCGTGAAGAAGGCGCGTGTCCTTGCCATGAACCCGTGGGTGGAGTGACCGAGGAGCCGCGGGTCCGCTCCGTCTCGGGCGGCGCCGCCCGCCGCGCGTACCTCTCGCTGATCCGGGCGCCTTACGAGCAGAGCCCGCAGTGGGCCCACCCGGATACGCGCATCCTCGAGCGCCTGCTCCGCGGCCGGTCGCTCCTCGCCGCACGATCGGACCATCGATCGCTACTCGCGGAAGAGGATGGCCGCCCCGTCGCCTGTATGACGGTCTTCCTCCACCGGAGCTTCGAGGAGAAGCTCCGGCAGAAGATCGCGACCATCGGCTTCTTCGAAGCGCTTCGCGGACACGAGCGCGCGGTCGCGCGGCTGTTCGCGGAGGCGGAGAGCTGGGCGCGCGAGCGGGGCGCCGGTCGCATCTGGGGACCCATCAACGGTCACGTGATGTACGGCTTCGGCTGTCTGGAGAACCGCTACGGCGAGACCCCGGTCGTGGGGACCGCGTACAACCTTCCCGACTACCCCGTACACTGGTGGGGAGCAGGATTCCGCAAGGCTCCGAGCTTCTACTCGTATCGCATCGATCTGGCATCGCGCGCCGCCAGGGAAGCCATCGATCGCGCTGCGACCTCGAACGCGACGCCGGCGGACGAGAGCCGTCCCGCGATCCACGTCCGCCCCGCGTCACCCGCTTCGTGGCAGCGCGAGGTCGGGATCTTCATCGACGTCCACAATGCCGCGTTCGAGCGGAACTGGGGCGACACGCCGCTGTCTCACGACGAGATGTGGGAGCTGATGGGTCTCGCGCGGCACACGATCGACCCGGAGATGTTCTCGATCGCGGAGATCGACGGACGGCCGGTCGGCCTGGTGCTCGCGATGCCGGACCTGAACCAGGCGTTCCGCCGAGTGCGCTCGAAACCGGCGAGCGTGCGCGGCGCGCTCGCGCTCCTCCTCTTCCGGCGCAGTGTCCGGCGAGGCGCGTTGATGACGATCGCGGTGCTCCCGGGGGCGCGCCGCCGCGGTCTCGGCGAGTACCTCGCCGCGCGAGCGATGCGCCGCATGATCGAGCGCGGCCTCACCGAGATGGAGTACTGCCTCGTCCTCGAAGACAACGTGCCGTCCCAGCGGATCGCGCAGCGCTTCGGCGGCGAGCACACGAAGACGTACCTGATGTTCGAGAAGGTTCTGGCGTAGCCGGCACCGTCTTCTGGTATGGAGTGTCCCTGATGGGTGCCGTCCGGCGACACGAGGGCGCGTTCGTTTGGACCGGCATCGCGCGGGAGGCGTACGAGCGGTCCGGTCTCGCGGGTGTGACGAAGCAGGTGCTGATCGGACCGCGCGACGGCGCGGGGAATTTCGCCGTCCGCTACTTCGAGCTCGAGCCCGGCGCATGCTCGTCGCTCGACGTCCACGAGCACGACCACGGGGTCGTCGTCCTGCGCGGCCGCGGCATCGTTCGACTCGGGGAGACGCGGCAGGAGCTTGCCTTCGGCGACGTGGTGTACGTGTCGCCACGCGAGATTCACCAGTTCCAGAATCACGGGGACGAGCCGTTCGGCTTCCTCTGCGTCGTCCCTCCAAGACCCTGATTCAGAGCTTCGAGCGCAGCACGCGCTTCCGCTCGAGCTGGCGCTCGACGAGCACGCAGACGAGCGCCCACGCGAGACCTGCCGCCCACCCGCCGAGCACGTCGGTCGGATAGTGAACGCCGGCGATCACTCGCGAGAGCCCTACCAGGAACGTGAGCAGCATCGCCACGGCGAGGAAGTAGATGCGCCGCGACCGCTCCCGGACGAACGTAGCGAACAGCGCCCCGAGCGTCAGGTACACGACCGCCGACTGCATCGAGTGGCCGCTCGGAAAGCTCGGAGAGGAGACGTCGACGAGGTGCGGCACGGCGTGCGGGCGGGCGCGCATGAACAAAGCCTTCAGGGTGGAGCTCAGCGTCATCCCGCCGTAGCTCGCGATCAGCACCATCGCGACCATCGACCATCGGCGCTCGAGGGCGAGGTAGCCGGCGACCACGAGGATCAGCAGGTTGAGCACCGTGGCGCTACCGAGGGCGGTCAGGTCCCGGGTGGCATGCTCGAGCCAGGGACCGCCGATCAACGCCTGCGGGTCGTCGACCTGCCGGAACCAACGCAGCATCGCCTCGTCGATCGCCTGCGTGCTCCCGTAGGAGACGAGGCCTGCGATCAGGACGAAGGCCCAGAGCCCGACGACGATCGCCAGCGTCGAGGCCAGGACCAGGCTCTCGCGGCGCTCGACCGCTTGCCCGAGCGAGCGCCAGCTCGAAGAAATACCCATCAATTTCTCTCCCCTGAGTTAGGACGGTCAGCCCGAACGAGCAAATCGATCCACGATTGACTCGGTGAAGCGGCGTCCGTATTTTCCCGAACGGTCGTTCGATTGACGCCATGGGAAGTGGACTCCGCAAGAAGCCGCCGCGATCGACGCGCGATCGCGTGCTCGCCGTGGCGGCGGAGATCTTCGCGGAGCGCGGCTACGGCCTGACCGCGATGCGCGACATCGCCCGCGCGGCACGCCTCCGGGTCGCGACGCTCTACCATCACTTCCGCTCGAAGGAGGAGCTCTACCGCGAGGTGCTCGATCGCGAGCAGGCGAAGCTTCGCGACATGATGAACACGGCGTTCGCGGAAGAGACCGATTTCACGGAGCAGGTCGGCCGGGCCGTCGGCATGGCGGTCGATCATCACCGCGCGAATCCGCACCTCGCGAAGCTCGGTCTCCGCGCCCTGCTCGGCGACGGACTGACCCGGCCGTACGACGTCCGCTGGCTCGGCATGATGGATGCGCTGCTGCGGCCGCGCGCGACGAAGGGAGAGATCAAAGACGTCGACCCGGCGCTCTTCCTGATCTCCGCCGGCGCCATGATCATGCACCACGCGATCGCGGGCCAGGCGTACCGCGAGCTGCTCGACGGTCGCGGCGAAGAGGAACTCGCGCGCCGGACGCGGGAGCACGTCGTGCAGATCGTCCTCCGGACTCTCGGCCTCGACCGCGCGGAGGACGAGCGATGAGCGAAGCGCTCGCACGCTGGGCGGAGCTGGTGGCGCGCCGTCCGTGGACGGTCCTCGTCGCCTCGCTCGCCGTCAGCTTGGTGATGGCCGCCGGCGCCCTGAGGCTCCAGGTCGACCTCTCGCCCGAGAAACAGCTGCCGGCGGACCATCCGTACGTGACCGTCGACCGCCGGATCCGCGAAGAGTTCGGTGGCAAGAACTTCGTCGCGATCGCGGTCGTGCCGCAATCGGGGAACGTCTGGCGGAAGGACGTGCTCGATGCCGTGCACGCGATCACGCTCGCGCTCCTCGATGCGCCCGGCGTGATCCGACAGAACGTGGTGTCGCTCTCCTCGCCCTACGTCCGCGTGCCTGCGGACCGGGGCGGCACGCTCGTGGTCGAGTACCTGATGCGCGAGGTCCCTGCGGACGCCGCGGCCATCGCGGCGCTCCGCGCACGCACGCTCGGCGAGCCGTTGCTCCGCGGAACCGTCGTCAGCGGCGACGAGCGAGCGGCGCTCGTCCTGGCGGACTTCTACGACGACGTCGGGCCCGCGGACATCGCGGCCAGCGTCGAGAGAGCGATCGCGCCCTGGCGTTCGCCCGGACGAGCGATCGCGATCACCGGAGCGCCGATCCTGCAGAACACGGAGAGCATCCTGATTCGGCAGCAGGGGATCTTCTTCGCCGGGACGGTCGCGGCGATCCTGATCGTTCTCTTCCTCGCCTTCGGTCAACTCCAAGGAGTGGTGCTGCCGACGCTGACGGCGCTGCTCGCGACCGCATGGGCGACGGGCTTCATGGGTCATGCCGGAATCCCGCTGAGCTCGTGGACGGCGTCCGTGCCCCTGATGGTCGTGACCGTCGCCGCGGGTCATTCGGCGCAGATGCTGAAGCGATTCTACGAGGAGCACCGGCGGCTCGGGGACCGAACCCGGGCGCTGGTCGAATCCACACGGCGGATCGGAGTCGTCATGCTCGCCGCGGGCGCAACCGCCGGCTCCGGGTTCGCCGCGCTGTCGCTCGTGGGCGTACCTACTCTCATGCATTTCGGCCTCGGCGTCGCCTGCGGGATCGTCGCGGCGGTCCTGCTGGAGATGAGCTTCATGCTGGCACTCCGGGCGCTCTGGCCGATCGGCAGGGACAGCCGAGGCGAAGGCGCGCTGTCCCGCGCGCTCGGCGCCGTGCTCCGGCCGCTCGACCGCGTCGCGGAGAGATCGCCGCGCGCCGTGGTCGCCGCCTTCGCGCTCGTGGCACTCGCCGCCGTTGCCGGGCTGCCGCGCCTGACGACGGACATCGATGCGGGCAGCTACTGGTCGGCCGACAGTCCCGTCGGCCGCGACCTCCGGGTCTTCCGGCAGCATTTCCCGAGCACGACCTCGCTCACTGTCCTCCTCGAGGGGCCGCCCGGCTCGATGAAATCTCCGGAAGCGATCGGGCTGATGACGCGCCTCCAGGAAGCGATGGCGAGCGACCCGGAGGTCGGACGTACGTCTTCGCTCGCGGACGTGATCCGCCGCACCTACGAGGTGTTCGTCCCCGAGGATGCGGGACGCGCGTTGCCGCTGCGCTCGGACCTGATCGCACAGCTGTTCTTCCTCTCGGAGTCGCCGGCATTCGAGCGCTACGTCGACCGCTCCTATAGCCGCTCCGTCGTGACCGGCTTTCTCGACCGCGAAGATTCCGGCCTCACGCGGCGCGTGATCGCGCGCCTCGAGCCCGTCGCCTCCCGCCCGCCCGCGGGCATCCGGGTCTTCCTCGCGGGCGGGGTCGGTCCGACGCTCCTCGCGCTGAACGAGCACACCGTCCACGGCAAGGTGCTGAACGTGGCCATCCTGCTGGCGGTGATCTTCGCGATCGCCGGCGTGCTCCTGAGGAGCGTCGTCGGCGGAGCGTACGTCGCGGCGCCCTTGGCGATGGCGCTGACGGTGGATCTCGGCCTCTTCTCGTGGCTCGGTGTGCCGTTCGATCTCGGCGGCGCGTCGATCGCGGCGATCGGCGTCGGCATCGGCGCCGATTACGCGATCTATTTTCTCTACCGGCTGCGGGAGGAGGTCGAGCACACGCCCGACGTCGACGAGGCGCTGCGCGCTGCCGTGGATACTTCCGGGCGCGCCGTTCTCTTCGTGGCGCTCGCCATCAGCGCCGGCTTCGCCGTGTACCTCTTCTCCGGCTTCTCGGCCTTCCGGCGCGTCGGCTTCTTCGTACCGGTGACGATGTTCGTCTGCTCGGCGACCGCGCTCATGCTTCTGCCCGCGCTCGTCCGCTGGTTCCGCCCGAGGTTCGTCACACACCGGCCGAGGCTCCCGGAGCCTGAACGCTTGCTCGGCGCTGGCGGTTCGCGATAGAGGGGCGTGTGGCCGGAGGGGCCACCCGGGGGTTCTTGGAGGGGGCGCGGGCGGATGGTAGCTTGGCTACGGCTCTGCTGCCGGACGTGAGGTCCCGCATCGTTCCCGAAGGCTGAACCGATCGTCTTCATCGGGGAGGCTGACCGTCAGGTGGTCCGGGCGGCGAGAGCAGCGTCACGAGTCCGATCGTCGGATGAGAAGCGACTCGCGACGGCATTGCGGCAGCCCCGAGGTGGTGCCGCCGACCGACAAGGTATGAAGCAGTTTCGACCCTCAGGAAGGGGTCCCTCGGCATGAGCCGACGTCGCAGGCGGCGCCGCCATCACGGTGGCGGGGGCGGCAACTCGCAGGCGCCGGCCGCCGCCGATCGGCCGCTCGGCGAGGTCGAGAACGCGGCCAGGCGGCTCGGGATCGCGCAGCTCTACCCCGAGCAGCAGCGCGTGATCGGTGCGGCGCTCGGAGGCCGCGACGTGCTCGTGGTCCTGCCGACCGGCTTCGGCAAATCGGCGTGCTACCAGATCCCGTCGATGATCCTGCCGAAGCCCGTGGTGCTGATCTCTCCCCTGCTCGCGCTCCTCCGCGATCAGCACGAGAAGCTTCTGAAGCGGAACATCCCCTGCGTACGCATCGACGGCACCGTCCGGGGGAAGGCGCGGAAAGAAGCACTCGAGCGCGTCCGCGCGGGCGGCCCGCTGCTGGTGATGACGACGCCGGAAACGCTCGGCTCCGCGGAAGCCTCGGAGGCGATTCGCCAGTGTGGCGTGAGCCTCGCCGCCGTCGACGAAGCGCATTGCATTTCCGCCTGGGGCCACGATTTCCGTCCGGCGTATCTCCAGCTCGGCGAGCGCCTGAAGGACCTCGGCGCACCGCCACTGATGGGCCTGACCGCGACCGTCACGGAGCACGTGCGTGAGGACATCCTCCGCTACCTCGGGCTTCGCGACCCGGAGGTGGTGTCGAGCTCGCCGCACCGCGCGAACCTCGCGTTCGAGGTGCTCGAGAGCAAGGGAGACGCCCGGCTGCGCGCGCTCGTGCGCTTCGCCCGTCGTCTCCGCCGTCCGGGGATCATCTACTGCTCGACGACGAAAGAGGTCGACAACGTCTTCATGGCCCTGAAGATGTTGCGCATCCCTGCGCATCGCTACCACGGCAAGATGTCGGCCGGGGAGCGTAACCAGGAGCAGGAGATGTACATGAAGTCCGGCCGCCGCACCGTGATGGTGGCGACGAGCGCATTCGGCCTCGGCATCGACAAGCCCGACATCCGTTACATCGTCCACTACCAATCGCCTGCCTCGCTCGAGCAATACGTGCAGGAAGCGGGGCGCGCCGGCCGCGACGGTCGCAAGGCGAACTGCATCCTGCTCTACGACCCCGCCGACCGGACGATCCACGAAGCGCTGCTGCAGACGAGCCGCGTGCGGCCCGACCAGCTCTACAAGGTCGGCAAGGCGCTGGCCGCCTGGGCGGGCGAGGGCCGTACGCCGACCCTCGAGGCGCTCGCGCTCTCCGCCGGGCTCGGCCCGCGCATCGCCTCCGCCCTGCTCGCGGTCCTCGAGGAAGCCGAGCTCGTGGAGATCGGCGACGACGGCATCCGTGTGACCATACCGGCCGACGAGGTCGAGCAGCAGTCGCGGACGCTCGCCGGACAGTTCGAGACGCTGCGCACGCAGGACAGCCGCCGTCTCGATACACTCGCCGAGTACACCCACGAGGACGAGTGCCGCGCCGTCTTCCTGCGCCGCTACTTCGGCGAGCAGGACGGCGTCGCCTGCGGCCTCTGCGACGTCTGCACGAACCGCCCCGAGCGGCCGTCGAGCTTCTGGGAGCCGATCGCTCCACCGGAGCACCGGAAGAAGAAGCGCCGGCGGCGCCGTCGCGGCGGGAACGCCAGCCCGCCCGCACCCAAGCCGGCACCGGCTCGTCAGCCGCCGCCGGTGCCGGCGGAAGCGATCGTCGAGATGCCCGCGGAAGCGATCGTCGAGGCGGCGTCGGAAGCAATCGTCGAAGCGCCGGCCGCTCCCGTCGATCCGACCTCCTAGCCAACCCCCGCCACCCCGAACGCGCTCGCAGAAGAGCTCGCGGGCGCAGGCTGGTCCAGCCCTCGCAGAAGAGCTCGCGGGCCCAAGATGGCGCCGCTCCGAGCTGGCGAGGAGCTTCTGGCGCCGCCGGCTCGGAGCGGGCCTGCACAGCTCGGACCGCGCCCTAGCTCTTTCCCCGCGCGCCGCTCCAGAGCGACCGCACGTCGCCCTCCGCGAGCAGCAGCCGGTGGAACGCCACCACGACGAGGGCGTGGGAGATGCGGCCATTCTGGATGAGCTCCGGGATCTCGGCGAGCGGTACGAGCACCACCTCCGTCTCCTCGGTACCCTCGAACCGCACGTCGTAGCGCCGCTCGGCGCCGCGAGCGAGGAACGTGTAGCAGCGGTTGTTCTGCGTCGCCGGGTTCGGGTGAATCCAACCGAGCGGCGTCACCTCATCGCTCGCGTAGCCGGTCTCTTCCTGGAGCTCGCGCCGTGCCGCCTCGAGCGGCGATTCGTCCTCGGGATCCACCATGCCTCCCGGGACCTCGAGCGTGCTCTCCGAGATTCCATGGCGGTATTGCCGCACCATCACCACGTCGCCGTCCGGCGTGATCGGGATGACGTTGACCCAGTCGCACGACTCGATCACCCAGAAGTCGTGCAGCTCCCCCGTACGCGGCGAGCGAGCACGCCGCTCGCGGATCGAGAACAGGCGGCAGTCGTACTTGATCGCAGCCTCGACCGCCTCCCACGGGCGGATCGGGCTCGGGCGGTCCGGCATGGGCGTTTCCTCAGCGTTCGGTTTGTCGGGATTCTCGCGAGGATTCAACGGCGGCGGACGCGGCGTCACGATCAAGGAGTCGCGCTCCGGATCGTGAGCATCACCGCCTCGGGGTGCGCGCCGACACGCCACGGGAGACCCGAGGCGCCGACGCCGCGTGTGACCACGAGCAGCGCGTCGCCGTAGGCGTACGCACCTTCGTCGAGGCAGAACCGACTGTGACGGACGATCGGCGGCCAGCCAGGAAGGCGGATCTGGCCGCCATGCGTGTGGCCGGAGAGGACCAGCGCGGCGCCGCGCGATTCCGCTTCGTAGAAGTCGTCGGGATTGTGCGCGAGCAACAGGTCGGGTGCCGCTCCGCCAGCGGCGAGCGCCTCCCAGTCCGGCGTACCGAGGAGGCGATCGTCGATGCCGCCGATGCGGAAGCTCGCGGCGCCGCAGGCGACGTCGGTCGATTCGTTTTTCAGCGTGCGGATGCCGATCGAGGTCCAGCGTTCGGAGACTCCCTCGGGCTCGCCGCTGAAGTAGTCGTGATTCCCGAAGCAGTACCACGCACCGAGCGGCGCTCGGGCGAGCGGCGCCAGTACGGGAAGAAAATCGTCGAGGTCGCTCGGCTCCCCGCTCACGGCATCGCCGGCGATCGCCACGAGATCGGGCGCGAGCTGCATCAGCTGGTCCACGAGAGGGGCCAGAGCGCGGGGGTCGATGAAGGGCCCGGTGTGGATGTCGCTCAGCAAGAGGACGCGCAACGGGGGGAGCCCGCGCGGCCAGCGCGGGGGGAAGACACGGCCGTCCGCCACCGCGAAGCGGCGGGGCAGCAGCCAGCTGTACGGCGTCGCGATCCCGCCGATCCGCGGGTAGACGTATCGAGATGCGAAGCGATCGATCGACCGCTCCGCCAGCTTGAAGATCCCTCCGTCCGGGTTGACGTGCCGGCGTTCACGGCCCGTCATCCGCCGCGGCGGCCCGAGCCGCCGCCTCGCGAGCTCCACCGCTCAAGGCTATAAGAAAGCACCGGGGGGAATCGACTGCGGATCGCGCGGCGTGTTCCCACGGATGTTCGATTTGCCCGACGCAACCATCCACTCAGAGGTGCTCATGGATCTCGAGACCGTTCATCAGACATTCGACCCGGTCGAAGCGCACGCGCTGAAGGAGCAGCTCGATGCGGCGGGTATCCCCTGCTCGCTGATCAACGAAGCCTCCTCCTCGATGTTCGGGCCGAATCCCGACACGACGATCCGACTGGTCGTGCCCGAGGGCGAAGTGGAGGCGGCGAAGAAGGTGATCGCCGAATTCCTGAAGGACATCGCCGAGCCGTCGGAGACGAAGTAGCGAGCCGGGTCCCGGACAGACGCCGCGATTGCTCGCTACCGTCGGGCTGATCCTTCAGTGCGGCGGAGCCGCGAGCGCGTCGCTCATCGCCGCGAGGCTCCGCTCGATCTCCTCCTCGGAGATCGTCAGCGGCGGCGCGAGCCGGATCACGCGATCGCGATGGAGCGTCCAGTTGAGGACGAGCCCGCGCTCGAACGCCCGCGCGGTGAAGCTGCGCACCGCTTCCGCGTCGCCGAGCTCGATCCCGACCAGCAACCCCCCACCGCGTACGTCCCGCAGCCGCCCCTTCCACGGTAGGGACGCCAGGCGGTCGCGCATGGCCCGGCCGACTCGCTCGGCGCGCTCCCACAGCCGCTCGCGCAGCAGCACCTCGAGCGCGGCGAGCCCCGCCGCACAGCACACCGGATGGCCACCGAAGGTCGTCACGTGCGCGAGCGGCGGATCGCTCGCGAGGGTCGAGAGGATCTCGGCGGAGGAGACGAAGGCGCCGAGCGGCATGCCGCCGCCGAGCGCCTTCGCGAGGACGAGCACGTCGGGAACCACGCCGTCGTGCTCGAATGCGAAGAGGCGTCCGGTCCGCCCGAATCCGGTCACGACCTCGTCGTAGACGAGGAGAGCTCCGACGTCGCGCGTGCGCCGGCGGAGCCGTTCGAGGAACCCGTGCGGCGGCAAGCGCACGCCGCCTTCCGCCTGGATCGGCTCGACGAACACCGCCGCGGTGGCTTCGTCGATCGCGCTCAGCGCGGAATCGTCTCCGAACGGGAGCAGCCGGACCCCCGGCAGCAGCGGCTCGAAGGGAGCGCGATAGAGAGCGTTCCCGCCGAGCGAGAGCGCGCCCATGGTGTCGCCGTGGAAGCTCCCCTCGAATGCGACGACGGCCTTCCGCCCGGTGTGCTTGCGCGCCGTCTTGAGCGCTCCTTCGATCGCCTCCGTGCCGCTGTTCGTGAAATACACGGCCGACAGCGACGGGGGGAGCACCGAGGCGAGCCGCGCCGCCAACCGCACCTGCGGCTCCTCGACGTACTCGCCGTAGACCATCGCGTGCAGGTATCGCTCGGCCTGATCGCGCACCGCCGCCACCACCTCCGGGTGAGAGTGTCCGACGTTGGCGACGCCCATGCCGGCGAGGAGGTCCAGGTACTCACGCCCGTCCCGGTCCCAGATACGAGCTCCCCGCGCGCGGACGATCTCGATCCCGAGTGGAGCAGGCGAGGTCTGCGCCACATGGCGGCGGAAGAGGTCGGTGAGCTCGCTCATCGGCGATCGGTGGCGGCGATTCCCGCGAGAGGATGGCGTCCGCCCTGGCGCCAGCGGAGATCCGGCGACTGCATGGCACCGAGCGGGGCGATGCGCGGTGCGTGCATCGCCGACGCGATCCTGCGTGCCGCATCCTCCGACCAGGGTCCGATGCCGATCGACTCGACGAGCGCGTCCGCACGGCCGAGCGACTCGCGCAGCGCGGCGATGCTCTCGAGCGGCCGCACGAAGACGGTGCGGTAGAGAGGGGTCGAGCGGAAATGCGGGTCGGGATCGACGAGGATCGTCCAGTCGGTTCCGTGGGCGCTCCGTCGTCCGCGGACGGCTTCCCCGGAGATCTCGCGCCATTCGTACTCGTCGCGGAGGCGGCGGATCGCGGTCGAAGCCTCCGCCGGTATGCTCCCGCGTGGCAAGGTCTCCGAGAGCTCCTGCAGCGCCGCCGCGAGACGTGCGACGAGCTGCTCCCGATCCGCGGGCCGGCCTTCGACGTACAGGCATTGCGGCGAGAGGCAGCCGAGCTGATCGTAGAGCGCCACGTCGAGCGCGGCCGCACGCGCGAGCTCGTCGACGGGGGCATCGTCTCCGAGACGCACGCACGCGATGCTCAGCCGGTGTCCATGACCGACGAATCGCGGCGGCGCGAACGCCGCCAGCGCTCCGAGCGCATCGTCCGAACCGTAGGCGACGAGCGAGTCCGCGGCCGCGAGCTCGCGCTCGACCGCCGCGGTCCCGCCGGGCCACCAGAGGACCGCGAGCGATCGAGCGAGCACGGGGTCCACGTCCGCGAGCGCCTCGGCGAAGAGCACCGGTAGCACGGGCTCGCGGCTGGCGGCTTTCACCAGACAGGCGGCGCCCGCGGTGAGCGCGAGCACGGTCTTCGGCAGCGCGACTCCCGGCACGTTCCCGGCCGAGACGATCGCGAGGACGCGGACGGGCTCGCCTTGGAGCTCCGCGGCCAGGGCGCTGAGCTCGGAAGCCGTGATCGGCGCGAAGATCCGCCACAGCGCCTCGCGGATCATCCGCGGCGAGAAACCGGTCGCGCGCGGCAGATCCTCCTCGGTGCGACGGCGAAGCGGGTCGGTCGGATCGAGGAATCGCGCCGCTGCCGCAGCGATGGCTTCGGCACGGCGTTCGAGGCCTTCCGCGCGAGGCGCGGAGCGAAGCTCGCGAAGGCGATCTCGCAGATCTCGAGGCGACGCCGGCGTGGCGTTCACCCGGCCACGTCCTCGAGGAGGAGAGAGCAGCCGCGCACCTCGGCCCCCTCGGCTCGACCGAGAATCTCGAAGCCGTCGCCGATCGCGTAGCCGACATCCTCCGTCTGGAGCGCGGCGACGGAGCCGACGTTGGCGAGGTCGAGATGGCGGAGCAGGCCCCGCTCGCCCGGCGGCACGGGCTCGAGAGTCTCCGGCGAGACCACCGTCGTCCGTACCCATGCCGGCGGGATCTTCGCGCGGTCGCGCTTCACGCCCTGTACGTGATCGCGGATCGAACCGTCGTAGAACTGCGAGCACATCTCGGTCATGCCGTACTCGTTGGCGACGAAGTAGCCGGCGATGCCGAAGCGCTCCCAGTAGGCGCGCAGGAGCCCGTTGCGCGACAGGGAGCGGCTCCGTCCCTTGGTTCCGCCGGTGTCGACGACGCGCGAGCCGTACGGCAGCCGGAGGCGAAGGTCGCGCGGCTGACAGAAATCGATGAAACGCACGAAGGCGTAGGTCACGCCGATCAGCAGCAACGCCTCGCGAGAGGACTGAAGCTCGCGAAGACGGCCGACGAGCTCCTCCGCGGCGAGGGTGCCACCACTCACGAAGTGCTCCGGCGGCGAGTGGCCGATGTCCTCCGCCAGCCAGTCGATCATCTGGCAGAGCGACGACTGCGCCTCCTCGGCGAGCGGCGGTGCGAGCACGAGGAAACGCAGCCGCACGCCGTCCGGAACCACCCATCGGCGGAACGACGCGATCGCCGCCTGGCGGTAGATCGCCGGCTCCGGAACGTGGTGGCGGCCGCGGCGATCGGCACCCCGGGTGGTCCCGCTCGTCCGGTAGACTGCTCCCTCGCCGAGCCCCGCCACGACGAGATCGACTTCCTTGAACGCTGCTACCGGGACCGCAGGGATCTCCGGCCAGCTGCGCACGTTCCCCGGATCTCGGCCGCGGCGCTCGCAGTAGCGGCGGTACGGCTCGTTCCGCTCGTACTGGAAGCGGAACACCTGAAGAGCGAGCTCGTCGAATGCCGCTGCGTCCGGCGCGGCGATGAACTCGCGAACTTCCGAAAGCATTTCGCGATGAGGCTAGCGAAACACGCCCACCGACGAAAGGCGACTTCCGGCGACTACGCGACGTTGCGTGTGCGCAGATCGCCCGCGGTGAGCTCCGGTGCAGCGAGCGGACGCACCGCGCGATCGACGACCTCCACCTCGACGAGCGGCCCCGCCGACGGCGCGGCGAGCTCTCGGAACCGCCGCGCCGTCACGAGCACGCGTCCCTCGAGCGAGCCGACGGCCTCGTTGTACGATCCGACGGCGCGCTCGAGGCAACGGCCGAGCTTCTCGAAGTGCTCGGCGAGCGAGCCGACGCGATCGTAGAGCGCGCGGCCGAGCTCGCTGATCCGCGCGGCGTTCTCCGCGAGCTTCTCCTGCGTCCAGCCATGCGCCACGGCACGGAGCAGCGCGATCAGCGTCGTCGGGCTCGCGACGATCACCTTGGCCTCGACGGCGAACTCGAGAAGCGCGGGATCGTGCTGCAGCGCGACGCTGAAGAACGCCTCGCCCGGCAGGAACATCAGCACGAACTCCGGCGTCGCCGGGAACTGGCTCCAGTACGCCTTGCTCGCGAGCTTCGTCACGTGATCGCGCACTTGACGCGCGTGGTCGCGGAGCTTCGCTTCGCGGGCGGCGTCGTCGGGCGCCTCGAGCGCCTCCAGGTAGGCGACCAGCGGCACCTTCGCGTCGACCACGACGTTCTTGCCGCCGGGCAGGCGGACGATCATGTCGGGCCGCACGCGCCCATTCTCCGTCTGCGCCGTCTGCTGCTCGTGGAAGTCGCAGTGGTCGACCATGCCGGCGAGCTCGACGACGCGCTTCAGCTGAATCTCTCCCCATCGGCCCCGCACCGTCGGCGCGCGCAGCGCCTTCACCAGGTTGCCGGTTTCGGCGTGAAGCTGCTGCTGCGTACGCGCGAGCGAATGCACTTGCTCGGTCAGCGACGAGTAGTGGCCGATACGAGCCTGCTCGACCTCGCGGAGGTGAGACCCGACCTTCTCCAGAGACTCGCGCACCGGCGCCACCAGGTCGGCGATCGCGCGCTGGCGGCCCTCGAGCTCCATCGTCGCGACCATCTGGTGCTCGGAGAGCGACGTGCGGGCGAGCTCGAGGAACGATTGGTTGTTCTGACGGAGAGCCTCGGCCGAGAGCGTCTGGAAGGCGTCACGGAGCTGTTGCTCCGCCCGTTCGAGTACGGCGAGCTTCTCCGCGCTCGACCGCCGCTCGTGCGCGAGCTCGGCGGCGAGACCGGCGCTTTCACCGTCGAGCTCGGCGACACGATGCCGGAGGGTCGCCACCTCGGCTTCGAGGCGGTCGACCCGGACCGACCGCTCTTCGAGGCGGGTGCGAAGCTCCGTCAGAACCTCGGGCCGCCGCCCGAACGCCCAGCCGAGAAGCGCTCCACCGACGACGCCGAGCACGAGGATGACCGCGAACGGGAGAACGTCCATGCCGCGATTCTCGCGCGGGGGCTCCGACAACGGTTGACGAGCCGCCAGTTCCATTCCGGTTTACGAGATCGATTGCTCGAGCTCGAGTGCTCGACTCGACTTCGCTGCGATTCTTCCGTCGTCTCGCGCATCCCGCTCCGCCGCGGCATGGATGGCTCGAGTTGCCGTAACCTCCAATCGTGCGATGGCCCAGTGTATCGCATTTGTGATACATACTGGCACGTGGCTGTTTCGCTGAGAGTCCCCGATGACGTCAAGCGGCGGGCGGAGAAGCTTGCTGACTCGCAGGACACCACGGCGCATGCGTTCATGGTCGATGCGATCCGTGAGAAAGTGGAAGCCGAGGAGGCGCGGGCCGCGTTCTATGCCGAGGCGAAGCGCCGGCTCGCCAGGATGAGAAAATCCGGTCTGGCTATCCCAGCGCGCGAGGTCTTCGACTACCTCGAACGGCGCGCGCTCGGCAAATCGCCGCGACGTCGTCCCAAGGCCCGTCGAATTCCGTGATCGTCTTCGACGAGGAAGCGCTCGAGGATCTCGAACGCATCGTCGAATTCCATCTCCAGCGAGACCCGGCAACCACCATCAATGACATCCGAAAGATCCGCGAAGCGGTCCTGATCCTCGAACGGCATCCCGAGATCGGGCGACTCGCGCAGCGTGGATCGCCGTTGCGCGAGTTGGTCATCTCCCATGGTCGTTCCGGTTACGTCGCGCTCTACGAGCATTCGGAGCCGGAAGGGCTGGTTCGCGTGCTGGCGATCCGTCATCAGCGCGAAGCGGGCTACCACGGCAGGTGACGGATGCGGCGAGAAACCTCAACGGACCTCGACGCTCGAGCCCTCCACACCGGCCGCCGTGGCTCCGCGCGACCACCGAGGCACTTGGCGAGGAACTCCTCCGCGCGACCGTAGAGGTCCGAGACGGTTCGCGTTGCGGATGATCCAGTGACCCTCGTCCGGGTAGACGACGAACATCACTGGTTTTTCTTCGCCCGTACGGCGGCGACGATCAAGCCACTGCACCTCCGGATCATACCCCCGCTCGTCCCGCATCCACGGTCCGCCGTGCACGAGAAGAACCAAGGGCAGTGCTTTCGTCGGGGGATGCGGGGACGTTTCACACATTGAGCGCATTTCCACCGGGGCCCTCACCCGAGCGGGATCTCCGGAAT
>JAXDLK010000007.1:0-9373 GCA_034666665.1 Candidatus Binatota bacterium | reverse complement strand
CGTCCGCGACGGCAACGTCGAGAGCCGGCTCCTCTTCCACTTCGAAGACGGGTCCTCGTACGACGAGATCGTCGTCTTCTCGCAGGACCGGGTCTTCCGGGTGCTCTCGTACTCGCTGGTGCAGAAGGGTCCGTCGTTCGCGTCTTCGCTCGACGTCTCGTTCGACCGCAAGACCGGCCGCTATCGTGCGCGGTCGCGCGAATCGGGCGATGACGAGGATGAAACGGCGGACGGCGAGGCCGAGATTCCCGAGGACGTCTACAACGGAATGGGCGGGGTGCTGATGCGCAACACCGATGGACGGGCATCCGGTTACCAGCTCGCCTTCACACCGAAGCCGCATCTGCTGACCATGAAGATCGCGCCCGCCGGAACGGACCACTTCTCCGTCGGCCGTACTCGGCGCGAGGCGGACCGGTATCTGATGAAGTTCGAGATCGGCGGGATCACCGGGCTGATCGCCAAGCTGATCGGCAAGTCACCGCCTGAGGTCTACTACTGGTTCGCCGACCCGGCGCCGGGATTCCTCAAGTTCGAAGGCCCGATGTACCTCGGCGGGCCGGTGTGGCGGATCGAGCCGGCACCCGCGCGGTGGGAGTGACCCGACCGCGGCACGAACGCGATTCAGCTGCCCGCGCCGGAGCGGTCACTTCATCGTGTCGTTCTTCCCGTCCGAGCGCTCGGCCTGGTACTCGCGGTCCGCTCGCTTGCCGCGATACACCCGCATGTCGATCGCGCGGCGCACCTCCGGGACGAGCTCGAGCAGCAAGCGGTGCTCCGTCTGCATGTTCGCGAAGAACGACTCGACCGCCGGCGCTCGCCCCGGGTCGCCGAGACCCACGTACTTCTCGACCAGCAGCCGGGAGATCGGCCAGATGTCGAACGCGGGGAGCTCCCGCCGCGTAACCGGCCCGTCGAATTCGGCGTGCCCGGCGAAGCCCTCACCCGGCACGACCCTCACCCGCCCGGAACCCTCACCCGGCGCTTGCGCGCCACCCTCGCCCGGGACGGGAGAGGGTGTGGAGCTTCGCGCGCCATCACCGGGCGCTGTCGTGCCGAGCAACGCAGGCATGGTCTCGATGCACAGGGAAGCACGCGGATCGCGAGCGAGCTGCTTGCACCACACGCGCTCGTAGGTGCCGCTCAGCCAGAGGCTCCCTTCGTGCCAGAGCCACCAGACGGGCACGGTGTACGGGCGCCCGTCGCGGCGAAGCGTCGCCAGCACGCCGATGATCGGCTGCTGCAGGAACCAGTCGAGGTCCTCGGTCTTCATTCGTGGCATTGGAGCTCTCCGTACTTCGGTGCGAACGACCACCTGCCGTTCAGCCGCCTGTGATCTTCCTCCCGCTCGCTCGCGCCGCAAGCGATTCGGGCGTCACGCGGCGGACGGTGACCTCGTCTGCGCCGACGAAACGCGCGAGCGAATCGAGCACCTCGTCGACGCTGGCGAGCGTCGCGGCGCGATCGAGCGTGGCGCCGCTGGTCGGAGACGGGCGCCCCTCGGCGAACCACGGCTCGAAGTGGAGGTGTCGGACCTCGAGGCTGCGCTCGGCGCGGTGCGACTTCGCATCGACCCGGCCGATGAGGTGGCCGTCGTGAAGGATCGGTAACGAGTAGTAGCCGTGCACGCGTTTCGGTCCGGGCGTGTACACCTCGATCCGGTACTGGAAGCCGAAGAGCCGCGCAACCCGCTGGCGATTCCACAGGAGCGAGTCGAACGGCGCGAGCAACGTCGTACCTCGCGGAAGCGCGGTCGCGCGTGCCGCACGCTTCAACGCCGGCAGGTCTCGCGCGAGCGCCAGCCAGCGCGCCGGAGAACCTTCGACGGCGACTTCGAGAACCTCTCCGGCGTCGATCAGCGCACGCACGGCCCCACGTCGCACCGCCGGCGCGAACCGCGGGAACGTCAGATAGCGCGTGAGATCGCTCTCCGTCGCCGCTCCCATGGCGTGGAGCGAGCGCTCGACGTGCCAGCGGGCGAAGGCGTCGGCGGAAACCGGCTCGATTTCCCGCACTGCGGGAATCGCGCGCTCGAAGAGGTCGAAGCGCTTCTGGAAATGACGGCGTGAATCGACCGTCAGCGCACCGGTCATCCAGAGGTAGTGAAGCGCGTGCTGCGCCGGTTTCCAGTGCCACCAGCCGCCGCGGCCCGCCTGACGCCGCGCCTCGAAGTCCGCGTTCCCCATCGGCCCGCCGGCGACGACGGCGGCACGAACGCGGTTCAGCACGTTCACGTTTCGGCGGAGCCACTTCGACCAGCCCGTATGCCGCAGGCGGTAGTCGAGCATCGCCCGCCGCCACCAGGGAAGCATCGACGTCGGCACCAGGCACGCCGCGTGCGCCCAGTATTCGAAGAGCAGCCGGCGGCGGTGAACGAGGCGATCGAGCTTCGCGCGGTCGTACGGCCCGAAGCGGCTCCATACCGTGAGGTAGTGGGCCCGCTCGAGAACGTTGATCGAATCCATCTGGATCCCGCCCACGTCCTCCGCGAAACGGCGGAGACGAGCGGCGCCGAGCGGCGACGACCGCGGCCGGACGAGGTGCTGCCGCCGCAGAAAGAGCGTGGTGACGGCGTGCAGCGGAAGCGTCAGGCGCGACGTTCGAGGCGGGCGCACTCTGCGAGCTCGGGATCGCGCGGCGCCGCGATCCTCACGGCTGGGCGAACCGCGTCTTCGCCCAGCCCTCGTCGTACGGCGTGACGAACGAGAGATCGACCGACACCTTCTCGAACTTCCACTCGCCGCCGACGCGCACGTACTCGTCCGCGTAGCGCGCGGCCATCCACATCGCGCGGTCGCCTTCGACGAACGTGCACGGCTGGAAGAGATACCAGGCGCCCGTCGCACGGTCGCCGTCGACCGTGATCCGCGGATTCATCACGTGATGGATGGCGAAGCTGACACGGCGCGAGGCGCCGCGGAAGAACTTGCGGATCGCTTCCCTGCCCTCGCAGCGCCCGAGCGGCCCGCCGTCCCATACCCCGTCCTCGACGAAGAGGCCCGCGATCCCGTCCGGGTCGTAGCCATCGTCGCAGTAACGGCAGTAGCGAGCCTTGAGATCGCGGATCGCCTCGATGTCTTCGAGTCTCCTGACTCGCTTCTCGAGCTCTTCCAGATTCATCGCCGGCACCTCCTTCGTCTTCGTGGTGGTGCGCGAGTCGCGCGACGCCGCCGCGACGAGCCCACGTCCCGCGGTCATATCTCGCCCGCCGGCGCGTGACGACTCGCGCACGGTCGCGGCGGCTTTCTCCGTTTGCGCGACGGCCATTCCACTCGCTAGAGCACATGCAGGAGCTCGAGCCATGTCGCGAATCACGGAAGTAGATCCCGAACGAGCGGACCCGTCGGTCCGCAGAGTATTCGACGCGCAGAAGCGGCAGTGGGGCGTCGTGCTCGCGCCGTATCCCATCTATGGCCGGCGCCCCTCGATCTTCCGCGCCGTCAACGGCATGTGGGCAGGCCTCGCGCAGTCGGGCCTCCTCGACCGCGGGCTGGTCTCGCTCCTGAACCGCCGGGTCGCGTCGCTCAACGGCTGCGTCTTCTGACAGGACATCAATGCTGCCGTGAGCAGCCAGCTCGGCATCTCCGAAGAGAAGATCCTCGCGCTTCCCGAGTACGCGACCAGCGACCTCTTCACGGAGGCGGAGCGCACCGCGCTCGAGTACGCGGACTCGATCACGATCACCGGCCGCGAGGTACCGGACGAGCTCTTCGAGCGCGTGCGCCGGTTCTACGACGAGGACACGATCGTCGAGCTCACCGAGACGATTGCGTGGGAGAACGCGTCCAGCAAGTTCAACCGCGCGCTCAGGATCGGCTCGCAGAATTTCTGGAAGCGTCGGTGATCTGTGGGGACGTTTCACACATTGAGCACTTTTCATTTTGGCGCTGCCCCAACGCCGCGTTGACGTCAAAAGTGCTCAATGTGTGAAACGTCCCCGATTTCCGATTTCCACCGCTCACCGCCGGGATGATCGCGATCTCCGCTCCATCCGCGACCGGCGTGGCGAGCCCTCCCGTGTGACGGATGCTCTCGCCGTCGACGAAGACGTTGACGTGGAGCCGCACCGCGCCGCGCTCGTCGTGAACGCGGTCGCGGACGCCTGGGTACCGTTCGTAGAGAAGGGTCAGCGCCTCGCCCACGGTGGCGGCATAGGGCTCGACCGACACCGAGCTCTCCCCGGCGGTGAACCGCCGGAGGTAGGTCGGCACGCGGAACGTGACGGTCATGGAGTGGCGACCGCGCGGACGCAGACGACCGGCGGCAGTCCGTCGATCAGCGCGCTCCAGGAGTCGCCGCCGTCGCGCGTGCCGAAGACCTTGCCGCTCCGGGTGCCGAAGAAGATCCCCGGCGGCTCGCCGGCGAGCGCCGTCATGGAATCGCGCAGCACCGTCTCGAACGCGTGCTCCTGCGGCAGCCCGCGCGCGAGCGGCTCCCAGCTCTCGCCGCCATCGCGTGTGCGCCAGACGCGAAGCTTGCCTTCGGGCGTGCAGCGGAACTCGTCGGAGGTCAGCGGCAGCACGTATACCGTCTCGGCCTCGCCCGGGTGTGCGACCACGGGAAAGCCGAAGTCCGTCGGGAGCGACCGGCCGACGTCTCGCCACGAATCGCCGGCGTCGTCGCTCCGGTAGACGCCCCAGTGGTGCTGCAGGTAGAGCGTCGACGGCCGGGCGGGGTGCTGCACCAGCTTGTGCACGCACTGGCCGAACTCGGGGTACGGCTCGGGGAGGAACGGCGCCCGGATGTTCCGGTTCTTCGCCGTCCAGGTCTCGCCGCCGTCGTCCGATCGATAGACGCCCGCGGTCGAGATCCCGACCCAGATACGATGGCGGTCGATCGTATCGGGCACGACGGTGTGCAGGCAGAGCCCGCCGCCTCCCGGCTGCCACTGCGGCCGATGCGGATGATCGTGAAGCCCCCGCACGAGCGACCAGGTGCCGCCGGCGTCGCGCGAGACGAACAGCGCCGCCGGCTCGACTCCGCACCACAGGGTGTCCGCTTCGTGGGGGTCGAGCGCGATCTGCCAGACGTTCTTCAGCGCCAGGTCGCTACCCTCCGGAAAACGGATCGGCGCTGCCTCGGGCTCGGACCAGCGGGCGCCGAGATCGTCGCTCGAGCACAGCATCGGACCCCAGTGCGGGCTGACGGGCGCCGCCCACAACCGGCGGCGGCCGGCGCGGCCGTCGAAGGCGGCGGCGTATACCACCTGTCCCGGAAAGTGAGGTCCGTCCGCCGTCCACGCCCCGCGCTCGCACCGCAGCAGGAAGAGCCCCTTCATGGTACCGACGATCAGCATCGAGTCCGCGTGCGCCATGGTCACCTCACCGGCGGGACGCGATCATGGGGAACGCCGCGAACGCGATCAAGGCAACCCGAGAAACGCGGCTTGTTTCCGCGCGGAAACACGTGCCGCGCTCGGCGCCCAAACACCCGGTGCGCACCTTCTTCCGTTCGAGTACAACGTCTGAACGATGAAGATCGTCACCTGGAACGTGAACGGCATCCGCGCGCGTCACGGGGAGGTGCTCGCACTGATCGACCGGGAGCGGCCGGACGTCGTCTGTTTGCAGGAGCTCAAGGCGCGGCGGGACCAGGTGCCCGAGACGCTCTGCAATCTCGCCGGCTACTGGTGCTACTGGCACGGTGCGGGCGCGTATTCGGGTGTCGGCCTGCACGTCAGCCGCGCGCGGATGAGCGACGCTCCCGAGTTCCGTCACCCGGCGTTCGATCACGAGACGCGCATCGTCGAGGTGACGCTCGGCGACCTCGTCGTCGCCTCCGTGTACGTCCCGAACGGCGGCAAAGACTATTTCGCCAAGGTCGACTTTCTCCGCGCGATGGAAGAGTACGCGGCGGGCGTCCACGCCGCCGGCCGCACGCTGATCGTCTGCGGTGACCTGAACGTGGCGCACACCGACCGCGACGTTCACCCGAAGGAGCGAAAGGCGAACGCGATCGGCCAGCTTCCCGAGGAGCGCGAGATCTTCGACCGCATCCTCGGGCGGGGTCTCGTCGACGTGGGGCGGGCACTCGATCCGGACAACCAGAACCTCTTCACCTGGTGGGCGCCGTGGCGAAACCTCCGGCAGCGGAACATCGGCTGGCGCCTCGACTACGTGCTCGCGAGCACGGCGGTCGCGGAGCGGGCGGAGTCGTGTCCCGCATTTCGCGAGATCGGCACCAGCGACCACGCGCCCGTCGTCGCGACGTTCCGCGACCTCTGACCTCGTCTCAGAACGACTGGCGCGCGAGCAGCCGGTACGCCCCTGCGCGCTCGCGCATCACGAATCCGGGTGGAATCGGAGCCTCCGGGCGGTCGACGATCCAGTCCGCATCTCGCCTCCGGTCCGGGCTGGTCGCCGGTACGTGCCGGTCGAGCGCGAATACCAGCATCAGGCCCGTGCATTCCGGCAGGTCCGAGAGCACGATCCGTCCTTCCGCTCCTCGGAGGCCTTCGGCGAGGCGATCCACCGCCGGCCAGTCGCGATCGCAAGCTCGCGCGCGCGGGATCTCCCGCGTCAGCGTGTAGCCGATGGAGACCGCGACGTGAGCGGTCAGGAGGGCGGACAGGATCGGCACCCTGGGGCGCCGGGGCAACAGGAACCACACGGCCGCCCACAGGACGGGAAGCACCGGCAGCAGATACCGCGTGCCCGCATCGAAACCCCAGACGGAGTACGCAGCGAAATGAAACGGTAGTGCGAATGCCCAAGGATCCGGCCAGCACCGCACCAGGCGCCACCACCCGGCCGCGATCAGCATCGCCAGCGGCACGTAGAGCGCGGTATTCCAGTCGAACCAGCGGTCGCCGTACGCCTTGAACATGCCCGGCACGAGCAGCCGACCGACCTCGCTCGTCCGCAGACGCAGGCCCTCGGCGACGCGGGGTCCGAGAGGGATCCGCGGATCGAGAAGACCGTCGAGATGCGTACCGACGACGCCTTGGAGCCCGACGCCGGTGGCACGCTCCCGCATCGTGAACGTCACCGCGACGGCGCTTCCGACCGCCAGCAGGACGATCGCGGCCGCCGGCACCCTCCATCGGTTCGTCGCGCCGCTTCGTGTCGCCCGCACCGCGGCGGCGATCACGAAGCCGACGGCGAGGAGCACGCCGGTCTCGCGCACGAGAGTGGTCACGGCGAGAAGCAGCGCAGCCGCGACTCCGCTTCGCGCGGCCTCCGGCCTGCCCCGTGCCGAGAAGACGCGGTTCATCGCCTCCACCGTCCAGACCGAGCCCGTCATGAAGGCCAGCTCGGCGAGCGTGCGGCGGAAGTGGATCCACAGCGACACGTTGACCATCACCAGAGCCGCCAGCAGCAGTGCGCCCTCGGGCGCGAATCGCCGTGCCCAGCGGTGGACTCCGATCATCAGCAGCACGGCGAGGATCCAGTGGAGGATCGCGATCGCCAGGAACGGCCGCTCGCCGAGCCAGAATGCGGGCGCGATCAGCAGCGCATACCCCGGCGGATGTCCGAGGCGGGCCTCGCCGAAGGCCCGCAATCCATCACCACCGGCGACGCTCCGCGCGACGGAGAGGAACATCGCCGCATCGGGAGTCGGCATCCACCACGGGCTCACCTGCGCCGCGAGGAGAAGCGCGAGGAGCACGAACGTCATGCCCACGCGTTTCCTGTCGGCAAACGTCGCCGCATCACGAGGGCTGAGGGGCAGCGTCACCGGCGCGGGTAGAAGCGCTCCGCCGACGGATGTCAAACGGTGAAGGAGCCCGGGGCGTCGCACGCGAAGCTCTCGCCGGGCGGGAGGGGCAACGAGGAGACCGGCGCCCGCAGGACCGCCGCGACGGAGGAGGGTCCGCTGGCCCCGCCGCCGACCGGCGTCCGTCAGCCGCGCTCCCGCGGTCGATCGCTGCTATATGATGATGCTCGTCGTGGATACCGACTGCATCGTCGTCGGCTTTCGCTGTGCGGGCGCGCCGCTGTCACTCGCGCTCCAGCGTGCCGGCGTGAAGGTCGTGGCGCTCGAGCGGGACGAGCTCGAGTCGGACCAGCCGTTCTCCACGCATGCGATCCAGCCGTTCGGGATGCGGCTTCTCGACCGTCTCGGCCTCGGTGACGTGGTCCGTCCGCTGGCGCCGCGAGCCCGAGCTCTTCGCATGCAGGTCGAGGACGACTACATCCAGATGGAGCTCGACCACACGCGCGACGCGCGATGCCCGCGGCGGACGAAGCTCGATCCGGCGCTCCAGCGAGCGGCGATCCAGGCGGGCGTGGAGGTCCGCCCGCGGTCCACCGTGACCGGCCTTCTCCGCGACGGGGATCGCGTCTGCGGAGTCCGCGTCCGCCACGCCGCCGGCGAGTACGAGATCCGCGCCCCGCTGGTCGTCGGCGCCGACGGCCGCAACTCGACGATCGCGCGGCTCGTCGGCGCGCCTGCGTACGTCGAGGACACGAGCCCGCACGGCGCGTACTGGGCCTACTTCGAGGAGACGCCCGCGTTCTCTGGTTACGACTGGAGCATGTGCATCCACATGCGAGGAGACGGCGGCCGCGCGGTCTTCCAGACCGACTCGGGGCTGCTGCTGATGGCGGGCTTCGCGAAGCGCGAGGCGCTCGAGCCGTGGCGTCGTGATCCCGACGCCGCGCTCGCCGCCTACCTCCGGGCGGGATCGATCACCGCGCCGCTCATCGAAGACGCGCGCCAGGCCGCACCGGCCATCGGTCTCATCGGCCTCCACTTCTACATGAAGCAGCCGGTGGGTCCGGGATGGGCACTGGTCGGCGACTCGGGCCTCCATCTGGATCCGACTCCCGGCATGGGCATCAGCGACGCCTTCCGCGACGCGATTGCGCTCGCGGAGACGATCGTCGACGGCAGTGAGCGGGCATTCGCCACTTACTGGCGCCGCCGCGATGCCGATTCGATCGGCCTCTACCGGATGGCGATGGACATGGGTTCCGGGGTCTACAACAACCCCTTCACCCGGATGATCTACCGCCGGAGCCAGGCGAGCGCTCGGATGCGCGCTCGCCTTCTCGCCGTGATCGACCGCGAGTGCCGGCCGCAGGAGATGCTTCCTCCCTGGCGGCTCGTCGCCTGGCTCCTCGCCGACGCCTGTCGGGGGCGGCTCGATTCCTTCTCCGGCTTCGGCCGCATGCTACGCCTCGCGGTCGCGGTCGGCCGGGAACAGGTCCGCTTCGACCGAGCGCTCGCCGCGGTCTGAAGGGCCCCCGTCACGCGGCCTCGAATGTCGGGCCATCGCCAGCCGCGACGCGATTGCCGCTGTTGTCTTCCCGGAACCAACCTGCCAACTCAGCGGAAACCGTTCGTAGGAGGTGATTCATGAGCCAGGAATCTTCGTATTCGGGAAGCTGCTTCTGTGGATCGGTCCAGTTCACCGTCACCGGCGACCCGG
>JAXDLK010000006.1:0-15834 GCA_034666665.1 Candidatus Binatota bacterium | reverse complement strand
CGCCAGGCGAGCAACGCAGTCGCCGCCAGCATGACGAGCACCGCCACCAGCAGGAACACGGAGCCCATGCGCAGCCGGCCCGGCGGCGCGCCGCTGCCGATCTCGTGCACGCTGTCGAGCATCACCGCGAAGTCGGCGAGGTCACGCTCGTACTGCGGCTCGACCGCGTAGAAGTTCAGCTGGAGGACGCTGTCGCGCAGCGGGAAGAGCGCGGTCAGCCCCTGGACTTTGCCGACCTCCTTGATCTCGAACGTCAGCGGGATCATCACCGCTTTCCGGTCGGGGTCGAGGACCGGTGTCCCGAGCCGCGTTTTCTGCACCAGGTCCGATCGGCTGATCTTCTCCACCGCCTCGACCCGGTCGAGGCCGGTGAAGGCCTTCGCGAGCTGGTCCAGCCCGGCATGGCGAATGGGATGGTCTTGGACGAGCACGTACGGGTACGCGAGCCCGGGACCGGCTCCCCGTGCGAACCCCGCGACGTACTGGGGAGTACGGATTCCTGCCTTCTTGGCCGCAACCGCGGAGAGCTCGCCCAGCGTGGCGTCCGGGATCTCGCGCCATCCGGCCGGCACGTCGAACGCGATGCCGCGCCGCGCGTCCTGAAACTCCTCGGCGGCCGAAGCGCCTGCGAGCAAAGCGAGCAGCGGCGCGAGCACGATGGCGGCGGTACGCGGTCTCATGCGATGCTTCCCCCGCGGCCCGTGTACCCGATCGCCACGCGCGCGCCAAACGCAGGCCGGATCGGCGGCGAGGATCGTGTCACGGCGACGGGTCGACCAGCGGACCTTCGAGCACGCGTCGGGCGACGTGCGGCACGAGCCGCGCGTTGACTCCTTCGTAGTCCTCCCACTTCTTGGTCGCGACGAAGCGGACCCGGATGGCGCGTTCGCGCTGCTCCGCCGGGGGAAGGCGCTCGAACCCGTCCTCGACGTCCTTGACGGACAGCACGCCGATCGCCCCTACGCCGAGCCCCGGCTCCACCCCCGTCGATTCCCAGAGGTTCGTCTCGCGCACGAATGCGCCGGCCACGGCGCCGGAGCCGAGGCGCACCGGCTTCACGTCGATCAACGGCGGAAACTTTCGCCGGCCGCGCTCCGCGATCTCGGCGAGCTCCTCCGCTCCCGCCCGGGCGAGCTCGTCTTCCGAGGTTTCGTAGATCCGGAAGAGGTAGTCGACGTGCAGGATCGCGACCGCGTTGTTGATGTAGTACGAGTCGCGCGGATCGACGCCGGTGCCGGCGAAGGACGGATCTTCGGCGAGCTGGAGCTCGCCCTTCGGCCGCGCGATCAGCGCTCCGCCCTTTCCCGCGGGGCCGTCCGGACGGCGCGATACCTCGACGAGGAATCGCCGGTCCGCCTCGAGCATCACTCCGAAGATCTCCAGCCAGGCCTGATCGAGGAGCGCCCCCGTGTTGTCGATGTTGCGCACGCTGACATAGCGGACGCCGCGCGCGAGCAGCCGCACGAGGGTGCCGGACGACACCAGCTGGTGCAGGAACTCTCCGTGGCCCGCGGGCTTCGGCACGTGCAGGTTGTGGCCCGCGAAGGCCCGCGAGAGCGCGAGCGCCGAAGCGACGTCCGCGTCCGAGCCGAAGTTCTCGCGAGTCCGTTCGACGTCCTCGGCGGTGGCCACGATCTGGTCGTCGAGCGTCTGCTGAAAGTCGAGCACGCGGCCGCGCTCGACGCCGAGCCAGCGCGCCGATTCGAGGAAGGAGAGAATCTCGTCCCGATTCGCCTCGCTGGTGAAGAGCAGCACCGGGTTCGCGGTGCGAGTCTCGGCGGAGAACCGTGCCACGTCGTGGAAGAAGAGGTCGAGAAACGAGAACACGCGGCCGTCGATCTCGACCACCGGCACGAGCGCCTTGCTCTTCGGCTGTGGTCTGCCGGAGCGCTCGAGGAGCGTTCGCGCCGAAGCCGGAACCTGCGACAGGTCCATGCGCGTGCTCGCTCCGGCGGCGAGAATGCCGTACGCGACCTCGCCCCGCCGGAGCGCCGCCAGCGCGGCGGCGGCGAGCGCCCGCCTGTGGCCGGGCTCGAGCGAGGCGACCTCGGGAACGTCTCCCCGGCGGCTCGGACGGAACTCGCCCTGGAGCGACTGCTGACGCAGGCGTCCCGCCAGATATTCCCGGCCGAGATGCCCGATACCGCCGATCTCGGGCGGCTTCTCCGCGGTCATTCGCCCGCACCTCCGATGGACGACAGGGGCAACGGCGCCCCGTCGCGTTCCGCTGGAGGAAAGCGATAGCGCTCGACCGACGCCCCGGCAACGGCGCTCGCGGCCAGAGCCGCAAGGTCGAGCGGGGACTCGGCCGCGGCGATCGCCTGCGGCGTGGAACGTGTCGATGGATGCCTCGGCAAGAAGAGCGAGCAGCAATCCTGATCCGGCTCGATCGAGACGTCGAAGGTGCCGACCCGCACCGCCTCGTTCGTGACCTCGAGCTTGTCCATCGCGACGAGCGGCCGGAAGAGCGGCAGCTCCGCCGCCTCCTCCACGACGGCGAGGTTCGCGAGCGTCTGCGACGCCACCTGTCCGAGCATGTCGCCCGTGACCAGCGCCTCCGCGCCGAGGACGCGAGCGATCTCGGAGGCGATCCGCAGCATCATGCGGCGGTAGAGGAGGACGCGCGGGGCCGGCGGCACGCGGAGGACGATCGCGCGCTGCACCTCCCCGAACGGCACCACCACCAGCTGCGTACCGAGGCCCCACGCCGCGAGCCGCCGGGCGAGCTCGCGCGCCTTGTCGGTGCTGGAGCGATCCAGGTACGGAGCGCCGGTGAAGTGAACCAGCGACACCCGGCATCCGCGCCGCATCATCCGCACCGCGGCCACGGGCGAGTCGATGCCTCCGGAGAGGAGCGCGAGCACGTGCCCGCTCGAGCCCACGGGGAGCCCGCCCGCCCCGGGGATCTTCTCCACGGAATAGAGGATGCGGTCGAGCAGGATCTCGATCGTCGCGGTCAGCTCCGCGTGATCCAGGTCCACGCGGGCGCCACTCCGCTGCTTCACCACCGCACCGACGGCGGCATTCACCTCCGGCGACGGAAGCGGAAACCGCTTGTCCGCGCGGCGGGTGTGGATGCGAAAGGATGCGAACCGGAGCGTGCTGGCGGCCTCCGCCACGGCCTCCGCGAGCGGCGCGACGTCCACGCCGCCACCGCGCTCGACCTCCGAACGAGCGAGCGAGCTCGCCAGCGAGAAGTTCGCGATCCCGAAGACCCGCTCGATCCGGAGGCGCGCCTCGGGCCAGTCGCTCTCGTCGGTGAGCTCCGCGACCAACCGACCGTGCACGTCCTCGACGCCGACGACGGCGAGACCGGCGCAGGCGCGGCGCACGTTCGTGGCGAGCGCAGCCGCGAAGCGCGCGCGGTTGCCGCGCTTGAGAGCGATCTCGTGGTAACGGGCGACGATCGTCGGCATGCGCCGCCGACTGTATGACGAGTGGCTCTGCCGCGCGACGCCGGAGCGACGCCGCGAGCCCGCCGTGCGATGTTGACACGTTGGGGAACGGTTCCTATGGTGCGTCACGCTCCCCCGCCGTTCCCGCCCTTCGTCGATGCAGCAGCGTATCGTTCTCGGTCGTAGAGAAGCCCGGAGCGGAGGATGGCTCCGGAGGATCGGGCGCTGGCTCGGCCTCGCGATCGTCCTGCTCGTCGCCTACGGGATCTACGTCAAGTTCGAGTGGTGGGCGCCGATCGCCACGCTCCGCCGGCCGGTCACCCACCTCGGTGAGAAGAGCCGTGTCCGGCTCGACGTCACGGACGCCGGCAGCGGCCTCGCCTCGATCGTGGTCGCGGTCGAGGCCGCGGGGACGCGCTACGAAGTCCTGAACGAGCAGTACCCGACCGACGATTGGCGCGGCACCGGCATCCACGAGAAGTCCTTCGATCTCGAGTTCGATCTCCGCCGCGCGAAGGTGCCGGAAGGCGCCGCGACGCTGCTCGTCGAGGCGCGGGACGGCTCGTGGTTGAACGCGCTCGTCAGCCGGAAGCCCTCGATCTCGCAACCGGTGGACGTCGACCTGAGCCCACCGGGGGTTCAGGTGCTGACCACGCAACACTACATGCGGCTCGGTGGCAGCGATCTGGTGATCTACAAGCCGACTCCCGACACGATTCGCAGCGGCGTCGAGGTCGGGTCGTATTACTTTCCCGGCACCGCCGGCCTCTTCGCGGACAAGGGGATCACCGCGGCGATGTTCGCGGTGCCACAGGACCTGAGCGTGAAGGCGGCGCCGAAGCTGGTCGCCGAGGATCGCGCCGGCAACCGTCGCGAGCTCAAGTTCTTCGTCGCGATCCGCCCGCAGAAGTTCCGCGAACGCACGCTCGAGATCGATGACGATTTCTTGCAGAACAAGGTGCCGGACCTGCTGCGCGTGAACGGCCTTCCGCCCTCCGATCAGAACCTCGTCGCCGGTTATCTCGCGATCAACCGCGGGCTCCGCCGCGCGAGTGAGGCGAAGCTTCACGAGCTCTGCAGCCAATCGGAGCCGAGGCTCCTCTTCTCGACCGTCTTCCTGCGCCAGCCGAACTCCGCGCCGCTGTCGAACTTCGCCGACCGCCGGACGTACACGTACAAAGGCGAGGCGATCGACACGCAGGTGCACCTCGGCTACGACCTCGCGTCGCTCAGGCAGAGCCCGGTCGCGGCGGCGAACGACGGCAAGGTGGTCTTCGGCGACAACCTCGGGATCTACGGCAATACCGTCGTCATCGATCACGGCCTCGGGATCTTCACGATCTACGGCCACCTGAGCGGCGTCTCGGTTCAGCCGGGACAGCTCGTGAAGCGCGGCGAAGCCGTGGGACAGACGGGGGACACCGGGCTCGCCGGCGGTGACCATCTGCACTTCAGCATCGCCCTCTACGGGGTCCACGTCGATCCGGTCGAGTGGTGGGATCCGAAGTGGATGGCCGACCACGTGTTCGACAAGATCGCAGGCTTCCCGAAGTGACGCCCGACGCTCGGGCGCGGGCCGGCCTGGCGGCGCTGCGGGCGCGCGGCATCGATCCCGAGACGGCCGAGATCACCGAGCTCGAAGGAGCCGCCGCGGCGGGCGGCGATGCGGCCTTCGCGGTCGCGGAAGCGCTCGCCTCGAGACCGTCCGACGCGAGCGCCGCCGCGCTTCGCCGGCTCGAGAACGAGGCTCGCGGGCATTCCGACAAGGCGCTCCGGCGCGAGGTCAGGCGCGCGCTCTACCGGCTGGCACGGAAGGGCATCGACGCGGCTGCCGATCCTCCGGCAGAGAAGGCGCCGCGACCGGCTGCCGCCGATCCGCGCGCCGAAGGCTTCCTCTCGCTCGCGGATGCCGCGGGCGATCGGCTGATGTGGATCGTCAAGCCGCGGTCCGGCGGCGGTCTCTTTCACCTGAACGCGATCGTCAACGAGCCCGCAGGTCTCCGCGAGATCGTCGTCGGCGAGGTGAATCGCAAACAGCTTCGCGAGCTGCGCAGCGATCTCGAGCGGCGCCACCGGTTGCGGCTCGTCGACGTCGACTGGCGGTACGTCGACTGGATCGCGCACGAGGGCTACGACCGCGCGCGCACCCGCGGCGCGCTCGCGGAATCCGTGGCCGCGTATCCGACGCTCCGCCTGCAACTCTTCGCGACCTCGGCGGCGCCGCAGCCACCGCCGATCGAGTCCGTGCTCGATGCCGCGGCGGTGCGTGCCGACGCCTCCGCGCTCGCCAGCTCGGCAGACCTCTTCGAGGCGGAGGAGCTCGCGTGGTGGTTCCTGCCGGAGGCGGAATTCCGGCCCGTCCTCGACCGCTACCACGAGCTCCGCGACAGCCCGATCGTTCTCGACCGCGTGAGCCAGCAGCATCGGATCGCCGAGGCGCTCGAAGCCGGCACCGTGGAGATCTTTTCGGGCGAGCATGCCGCCGCGTGGCGGCGGCGCCTCGAGGAGCTCGCCTACGTCCTCTGGAAAACCGACCTCCGCGAGGACGCACGGCGGGCATATGCCGCGGCGTTGGCGCTGGCGGAGAGCACGTCCGGGGGCAGGGGCATTCCCTTTCTCGAGGAGCTCGTCCGCCGCTCGTTCGACTTCTTCGTCGCACGCGAGGCCGAGCGGGAGCGGGAGCAGAAAGCCGGCTCCGTGCTGCTCACCCCGGACGAGCTCCGCCAGCAACAGGCTCGCGCCCGGGCGGCCGCGCCGACGCCTCAGCGGCTGATCCGCCGCTGAGGTTGGCCGTCACTCTCAGAGCTCGATCACCATGCCGTCGTGGGCGCACTCGACCTTCACCCGGTCGATCTTCTCGAGCACCTCGCGGCCGAGATGCGAGAGCACGAGCCGCCGCGCGGCGAGGCGTTCGCGATTCCGTTCGAGGAGCGGGTAATTGATGTGGAAGGAGACGTCGGTCTCCCAGTAGCAACACTCGCAGAGGAAGAGGTCGACGCCCTTGGCGCGTGCGACGAACTCCTCCGTCCAGCCCGAGTCGCCCGAGTAGAGGATCGCCTTTCCGTCCACCTGGACCTTCAGTCCGAGTGACACCTCGCGCTCCTGGTGCGGCACCGCGAACGGCTCGACCGTGACGGCGCCGAACTGGACGGGATGATCCGCCTCCAGCGTGACGAAGCGGAGGGGGTAGGTGAGCGGTTTCTTCGAGGTCTCGAGGTACATCGTCCGGTAGAGGTCGCGCACCCGCTCTTCGGTACCGGTGGGACCCGCGATCACGAGCTCGCGGTCGCGCGGGCGCTCATAGAGGTACTCGATGATCATGAATGGAAGGCCGCCGAAGTGGTCGCCGTGGAGGTGGCTCAGCAGGACGAAATCCACGTCCGTCGACGGCACTCCGGCATCCTTGAGGGCGGCCAGCACCGTCGGGCCGGCATCCATCAGGAACGTCGCCGACGGTGCTTGCACCAGGTACGAGCTCTGTCGGCGGCCGCCGCTTGCGAAGGCGTCGCCGGCGCCGAGTACGGTCACCTTCATTCCGCGTCCTTTCTTTCCCGGTTCCGAAGGCGCGGTTTCGCGCGACGTCCGGCGCGTGTCATCCTAGCCTCCCGCCGACGCCCGCCACGCTCGGCATCCGGAGTTTGCCAACGTTCCCGCCTCGGCTGCAAACGGTGCTCGCGATCGGCGCCGCTGCGGGATGGGCAGTCCGAACGTCACGGAGCGGACGGTGCGCCGCCGCCGGGCGGCGGCGGCGCGGCCTCGGCGCCCGGAGCCGAGGGTGCCGCCTCGCCGCCCGGAGCAGGCTCCGGCCCGGCCGCCTCGCCGGCGGCGCGATCGCCGAGCGACGTGAAGCGGGAGCTCAGCTCGGCGAAGCGCTTCTCGAGGTCGTTCAACCGGTCCGTCAGCAGGTCGCGCTGCGCGGCGACCTTCTCGCACGGCTCGAGCTTCGTCCTCATCTCCTGGTAGCGCGGCGACAGCGCCAGCAGGTACTCGCCGCCCGCGAGCGCGAGATAGAGAATCGATCCGATCAGCGTCAGCAGCAGTCCGAGGATGAAGCCGTACAGGAATCGCATCGAGGAACCCTCCCCCTTCCGTCACGTACGCAACCGCTCGGCGAGCCGCCGGAGCTCGCGCACGATGACGATCATCCCGGCGAGCGACGCCTTGCGGCCACTGCGGAGATCTTCGCCGAGCGATCGGACCTTGGCGAGGTCGGACTCGACGGCGGCCGCGAAACCGGCCAGCCGCTCGTCGAGCGTCGCCTCGCCGCGGGCGAGCGCCGCGAGCGTGATCTCGTGCCGGGCCGCGGACAGGTCCTCGCGGAGCGCCTCCGCGGCGCGCTTTTCCCAGCGATCGTCTCCCGACACCCCGGCGATCCAGCGCTCGATCGTGGCGAAGTCCGCGAGCGTGCCGACCTGCTGGTAGGCCTGCGTCGTGTCCCGGAGCGGGACGCCGGCGGCCGCGGCGATCGCAGCGACCTCCAGCGAGGCACGGAGCGTGGAGAGCGCGGTGAGCGACCGCGCGACCCCGGCCGTCAGGCCCATGGTCTCGAGGCGCCGCTCCTCCTCCGCCGCCTCGTTCCGCAGCGTTACCGGCAGCGTGTCCTCGAGGACGTCGGCGACGTCGGCGACCGGCCGGCGCCAGCGCTCGACCGATTCCGACATCGGCGGCATTCCGCCCGGCGCTCCGACCAGGAACTTCGCCGCGGCCTCGACCGCCTCCTCCCAGCGGAGACAGAGCCAGACGGCGTCGTCCACGCGGAGCGGGCTCTCGACGATCCGGTCCCACAGTCGATCCGCGTCCGTGATGCCGAAGACCACCGCGCAGGCGACCACGGCAGAGGCGGGATCGGTTCCGGTGTCGCGCAGCATCCGCTGCGGGTAGGCCGCGCCCATGCGGTCGATCACGCGGTTCGTGAGCTCGATCGCGGCGATCTCGCGCCGCAGCCGGTGCGCCCGGACCGCGTCGGGAAACCGGTCGACGATCCCTTGCGGGAAATACGACGTCAGGAAGCCTTCGAGGTACGGGTCGTCGATCCAGCGCGACGCGAGCAGGCGGCGCTGCAGGCTGATCTTCGAGTACGCGGCGAGCACCGCGAGCTCCGGGCGGGTGAAGCCGAGGAACGCGCTCCGCCGCGCGCGCAACGCTTCGCGGTCGGGAAGCGCCTCGAGCAAACGGTCGAGCAACCCCTCCTGCTCGAGGTCCGTCATGTGGTCGCGAAACTCGACGAGCCGCACGCGGCTCCGATTCTGATCGACCGTCAAGAGCCAGCTCTGCCGCGCGTTGTGGTCGAGCACGTGGCGGATCACGTCGGGCTTCACTCGGTCGAGCAGGGCGTTCCGGGCCTCGAACTTGATCACGCCCCGCTCGACGAGCGGCCGCAGCAAGATCTTCAGGTTCACCTCGTGATCGGAGAGGTCGACGCCGCCCGAGTTGTCGATCGCGTCGGTGTTCAGGCGGCCGCCGCGTAGGGCGTACTCGATGCGGCCGCGCTGCGTGAAGCCGAGGTTCCCGCCCTCCGCGGCCACGGCAGCGCGGACGTCCGATCCGTTCACGCGCACCGGATCGTTCGTCGAGTCGCCGGCCTCGGCCTGGGTCTCGGCGGACGCCTTCACGTACGTGCCGATGCCGCCGTTGAAGAGCAGCTCGGTCTCCATGCGAAGGAGGGTTCGGACGAGCCCCTCGCCGTCGAGCGCCGGCGCGTCGATGCCGAGCATCGCTCGGACCTCCGGCGTCAGCGGCGCGGCCTTCGCCGTCCGCGGCACGACCATGGCGCCGGCGCTCATTGCAGCGCGGTCGTAGTCCGTCCAGCGGGATCGCGGCAGGCGGAAGAGGCGCTCGCGCTCGCGGTACGAGGTCTCGGGATCCGGGTCCGGATCGAGAAAGACGTGCTCGTGGTTGAACGCGGCGCGGAGCTGGATCGTCCGCGACAGCAGCATGCCGTTGCCGAAGACGTCGCCGCTCATGTCGCCGATTCCGACGGCGGTGAAGCGGTCGCGATCGGGATTCTTCCCGAGCTCGCGGAAATGGGTCCGTACGCACTCCCACGCACCGCGTGCGGTGATCCCTTCCTTCTTGTGGTCGTAGCCATGGGATCCGCCCGAGGCGAAGGCGTCGTCGAGCCAGAAGCCGTACTCCTGGGCGATCGAGTTCGCGAGGTCGGAGAAGCTCGCCGTTCCCTTGTCGGCGGCGACGACGAGGTACGGATCGTCGTCGTCGTGGCGGACGACGCCCGACGGCGGCACGATCTCCCCGTCCTCGATGTCATCGGTGAGATCGAGGAGACCGCGGATCAAGGTGGAGTAGCACTCGCGGATCTCGGCGGCGCGGTCCTCGGCCACGGCGAACCGCTTGACGATGAAGCCGCCCTTGGATCCGGCGGGAACGATCACCGCGTTCTTCACCATCTGCGTCTTCATCAGGCCCAGGATCTCGGTCCGGAAGTCGTCGTGCCGATCGCTGAAGCGGATCCCGCCGCGCGCCACCTTCGCGCCCCGCAGGTGCACGCCCTCCATGCGCGCGCTGTGCACGTACACCTCGTACAGAGGCCGCGGCTTGGGCATGAACTCGAGGGCTTGCGAGTGGATCTTGATCGAGAGGTACGGATGATCGGCGCGCGGCGGGCGGTAGTAGTTCGTGCGTACGGTGGCTTCGACGAGCGCGAGAAACGTCCGTAGCATGCGGTCCTCGCCGGCGGTCTCGACCTCGCGCAGGGCCTCGAGCAGCTCGCTTCGCCGCTGCTCCGCCGCCGCCTGGTGGTCAGCTTCGTCCGGACGGAAGCGCGCTTCGAAGACCCCGAACAGCGAGCGCGCCGCGCCCGGGTGGTTCACCAGGACGTCACCGAGCGCCTTGCGGCTCGGGGCCCCGCCCGCCTGGAAGGCGAGATTCCGGTAGGTGCGCAGGCATGCGACCTCGCGCTCGGTCAGACCGGCACGGGTCACCAGCCGGTTCAGCGGGTCGCTCTCCGCGCGGCCGCCGCGGATCTCGAGGATCGCGGGACCGAGGAGCGGAGCGACGCGCGCGACGTCGAGCGCACGTCCGGCGGAGTCCTGCACCTCGAAGCGGTGCAGGAAGATCCGCTCCGGACCGGAACCGAGCTCGACCGAGTCCTCCGCGAAGACGCGAAGATCGAAGTTCTCGAGCACCGGCAGGAAATCGGAGAGCACGATGTCCTCGCCGCGGAGGAAGAGCTTCAGGTGCGTCAATCGTCCGGCATCGGCGCCGCGCGCGTCCTCGAGGGCGATCTGCATCGCCCCCGTGCGAACCAGCTCTTCGAGGCGCGCGACGTCGCCGACCGCGGTCTCGACGTCGGTCGCGGCCTTGTACTCCTCGGTGAAGAGCTCTGCGTATCGGTCCGCCAGATCGCGCCCGCGAAGCGCGCCGTACTTCGCCTTGAGACGCGCCGCGAGACGGTCGTCCCACGAGCGGACGCGTTCGGCGATCTCGCGCTCGAGGTCCGCCGCGCGCAGGACGGGAACGGTATCCGGAGTGCGCAGATAGAAGTGGAGGCGCGCGAGCGGCTCGTCTCCGAGCGCGACCTGGTCGTCGACCACCGTCCCACCCACCCACTGCTCGAGCAGATCCCGCACCTCGCTCCGCACGTCGCCGGAGAAGCGATCCCGCGGCAGCACGACCATCACCGAGACGCCGCGACCGAGCACGTCGGCCCGGAGCGTGACCCGGATCTCGTCGGGACGCTGGATCGACAGGATCGTCCGGATGTCGGCGCGGAGCTCTTCCGCCGAGACGGTGAAGAGCTCGGTCTTCGGGATCGAGTTGAAGATCGCGACGATCTGCTTGTGGTCGTGGCTGTTCCGCACGGCCTGCTCGGCCTCGAGGATGTACGCGAGCTTCTGCCGGAGGACCGGGACCTCGGCCGCCTCCTCCGCCTGCGCCTTGCTGGTGAAGAGACCGAGGAAGCGGTGCTCGCCGGCGATCGAGCCGTCCGCGGCGAGCCGTTTGACGCCGACGTAGATCATCCGTCCCGACCGATGGATCGGAGACGGAGCGTCGGTGTGGGCGACGATCAGGAGGTCGCCCCCGGTGATGCGCTCCGCGGCGCCGAAAGGAAGGTCGTCGAGAGCCCGCGGGGAAGCATAGGTCGAGCGCTCTTCCTTCCGCAGGATCCCGAGGCCGGAACCGTGCTCGACCTCGAGCGTTCGCCGTCCGTCGATCACGCCCAGAAGATAGGAGCGGCAGCCGAGGAAGACGAACGCGCCGTTCGCGAGCCAGAGGAGGAACTCCCGCACCTCGTCGATCTCGCCACGCCGCGCGGCCGCGACCGAGCGACGTGATTGGAGCTCTCGTCTCACCGATTCGGTGCGCTCGAGCATGCGCGGGAAGTCATCGGTCGCGAGGGCGAGGTCTCCGAGCCGTTCCCCGAGCGTCTGCTCGAGGCGCGCCAGATCCTCGTCGGGAACCCGCTCGACGGACGCGTGCACGAACGATTCCTTCGGGTGGGGCGCGTCCGGAGGCGCGATCCGCTGGAGCGTGCCGTCGAGCTCCCGCTCCACCGCGTAGATCGGGTGAACCAGGAGGCGCGCGCCGAGCCGCTCCTCGTCGAGGAACATCCGGACGGTGTCGACGATGAACGGCCGATCCGCGAGGTGGCTCTCGACGATCGTGCAGGTCGACTCCCAGCCGCCGCGATCGCGGGTGGGGTTCCACACCCGACAGCGGACGGGCGCGGTCATGTGCGCGAAGAAGCGGAACGCCGCGAGCACCAGTGCCGCGAGATCGCCGTCCGAGAGCTCGGCGAGCGCACTTCCGCCGGCGCGCTGAAAGAGTCCGCGTGCGAACTCGGCGATCGCCGCACTCTCCGCGGCGGGGAAGCGCTCGCGCAGCGCCGCCAGGCGCGCGTCGAGCGACGCGGCGCGGGTCCGAACGGGCTCGCGGATGTCCGGCTGCATCGGCGGATCAGGCGGGGAGCGGCTTCTGGAAACGGCGGCCCGACGGCTCGAACCCGGTCCGGGCGAGGAAGCGCTCGACGTCGGCATCGCAGGCCGAGGCATCGAAGCGGCGCACGCGGCGGCGGGCCGCCCGTCGTACGACGAACTCGACGAGCTCGCGTCCGACGCCGGCCCCACGCCGATCGGGACGCACGACGATCTCCTCGAGCGTCGCCCGCTGCCCGCCGAGCGCCAGCACGCGGGCGTAGCTGACCGCGATCATCCCGATCGCCCGACCGTCCTCGTCGGCGACGTAGAGATCGTAACCGAGGTCGGCGACCGTCCGGCGGAACATGCGGATCGAGCGGCGGGCGCTGCCGTCGACCTCGGGCCAGCCGGCGAACGCCGACAGGGCTTCCCAGTCGGTGCGGCGGCCGCGGCGGATGCGGATCGGCATCGGGCGAGTCTTACCACAACGGGAGAAGGTGTCAGCGAACCGGCGGGCGGCGTGCGATGATCGCGTTCACGAACGAGGCCCCGGATCGCTCGGCACGATCGATCGTGGTCGGTCCTGCTCCAACCGCTGGTCGTGCAGCCTGGTTACGACACCGAGGCGACGTATGCTTCGGGAAATCCGAGTTTCTGGAGGACTCGCCGGAGATTCGCCGCGTACTCGGGATTCCGCTCATCCGGTCGCGGCGCTTCGAGCAGGTTGTAGCACAAGGCCGCCACCGGCTGGCCCTCGAGGGGGCTGGCGAGCACAGCCTCCGGGCGGTACTGCGCAAGACCCGGCGCGCCGTACAGGCGCTCCAGCTCTGCATGCGTCAGCCCGACGAGCATGCCGTAGGCGCGCGCTGCAGCGGTAGGAAGCAGCGTGGCACGCTGACCGATGCGCAACGCGAAACCGTCGACATACGCACGCCGCGGGTTCAGCGGCGTCACGTTGCTCTCGCGAAGCAGGTCGACGTCCATGAACAGCCCATAGAAGAAGGCATCGATGCGGCGATCACTCATGTGGGTCACCTTGATACGCGTTGACGATCGATGGCAACGCTCGCCGCGCACCACCCCGGCCATCGGGGGCAGCTTGCGCGCCGTCCGCTCCAGGCTCTTGCGAATGATCGTCAGCCGTCGCTTTCCTCATCGCTCCCCGCCTCGAACAGATGCTTGAAATACCTCTCGGGTGAGTTGAGGAAATCCCGCGTCACGAGGTAGTGCTCCGTGTCACGGTAGGCGATCTCTCGGATCGAATCTCCATCGAGACTGAAGAGAACCGCACCGGGGTAGCCGAGAATGATGGGGGAGTGCGTCGAGATGAGGAACTGAGCATGAGCCGGCGCTTCCAGATCGTGGATGATCTTGAGGAAGGAAAGCTGTCGTTGCGGTGAGAGCGCGGCCTCTGGCTCGTCGAGGATGTAGATGCCCTGCTCGAATCGATTGGCGAAGAGAGCCAGAAACGACTCACCGTGGGATTGCTCGTGAAGGGATTTGCCACCGTAGGCCCGGAGGTCCGACACCTTCTCGATATAGCTCGCGAAATTGTAGAAGCTCTCCGCCCGCATGAAGAATCCTTCGGTCACCTTCGGCGACCACGATAGCCGCAGGGCCTGCGCGAGCTCGGAACGATCGGCGAACGTCTCCCGATGGTGATCGCGGTTGCCCCCTTCGGGATCGAATCCGCAGCACTCCGCGAGCGCCTCGAGAAGCGTGGACTTGCCGCTACCGTTTTCACCGACGAAGAAAGTGACGTTCGTGTGAAATTCCAGGTCGATTCCGTGGGAAAACGCCGGAACGTTGAACGGATAGTGCGTCGGGTCGAGCTTGTCCGGAAGGCTCACTAGGCGACGCAGAAACGGCGCCCCAGTGGATCGTGCTGCGTCCGCGGTCGTCCTGCGCCTCGGTTTCATCTTCGCATCATTCCCGGCAACCGCCGCGACGCACCGACCACTCGCGGTCGGGCGGCCGGCGCGCACTGGCGCCCGGCTGTGACCACCAATCTGCGCACGCGCCGGGTCCGACCGCTGTCAGACGCCGGGTCAGGCCTTCAAGAACGTCCATACACCGACTGCAACGAAGCCCACCCCGGCTATCCTTGCCAGCATCCTCGGGTTGATGCGCGATCCGATCAGCGCACCGGCAAACACGCCAAGCGCGGACGATAAAACAAGCGCCAGAGCCGATCCTAGAAAGACCGTCCATCGAGCGTTTCTCGCACCTGCCGCGTAGAGCATCGTGCTCAACTGAGTCTTGTCGCCAAGCTCCGCAACGAAGACCGTCGCAAACACCGTCATCAGGAACTTCAGGTCCATCACCGATCCCTCATACGCATCCCCCACGCGTTCGACGGATCCTTCTTACCCTCGCCTTCGAGCCAGGCGCAGCGAGGCTTCGTTCGACCTGCGAACCCACCTCTACCGGATCTCCGGCGTCGACTTCACCGCCACACCGGATTCGACGCATCTTCTTCCGCGTGTGGAAGAACCGTGAAGCCTGCAAGGATCCCGGTGTCGAATACTATGAGCTCAAATTCCGCGACCGCTCCGTACACTCGCTCACCAAACGCGCCGGGGCCCTCGGCTTCCAACTCGTCCAGTTACAGACCCCTCACTGAGCCAGTTTCTCAGGAGACCGCTTCACGGCGTGAACATCTCCTGTACCACCGACAGCACGTTGGTCAGCGTGCCGGGAGAGAGACGACCAAGCCTTCGCACGAGCCGCTCCAGATCGACGGTTCGAATTTGATCTAGGACGACCTTCCCCGTCTTCCCGCCGAAGCGACAGGGAATACGGAAAGGATATGGATGCCCGCCGGTGGTAAGCGGTGCGATGATGAAGGTGCGTAGGTTGGCGTTGAGCTCGTCAGGGGATACCACCACGCAAGGCCTGGTCTTCCGGATCTCTCCGCCTCGCGTGGGCTTGAGATCGACAAGATAGACCTCGCCGCGCCATACCCCTTCTCGACTTACCACCTCCACCCCGTCTCATCGAACCGGGTACGTGTCGGCGGCTCAAGAAGCGTATCCTCGCTTCGCTTCCGGAGGAGCTGAGCCGCCTCCCGCCACCCGGCTCTCGGACGGACTGCCGGAGCGATGATGATCGCCCCGTTCCGCGCTTGGATCTCGACCTCGTCGGGGAGGCCAGCCTCCTCGAGCAGAGACTTGGGAAGGCGCACGCCGCGAGAGTTACCGATACGAACGATGCGGGCTTTCATCGTGCCTACAAAGTAAGCACGGACCGTATGATCTCGTCAATCTGTTGAAGCGGCCTCTAACGACTGACGGTTGAGCGGCCGGCGCGCACCGGCGTCCGGCCATGACGAACAGGGTTGCGCGACGGGTCCGCTCCAACCGCTTGTTTAAACTGAATCCGCCTTGCGGCGGATAGCTTCAGGACGTCGGCTTCGTAGCGTTTCATTCGTCGACGAACTGGAGTTCAGAATCTCCCTCGCGGGAGACACGCATTGGCCGTGCGTCAACCCCTCCCGCGAAAGGAGATCCCCATGACACCGCTACGTCAGCGGATGATCGAGGATATGCAGCTGCGAGGCCTCTCGG
>JAXDLK010000005.1:0-59036 GCA_034666665.1 Candidatus Binatota bacterium | reverse complement strand
CTTTGCCGTGGACATTTCCGCCGCTGCCGGAGCCGCGACGCGCGACGGCCGCGATCCATCTGGCGATTCGACGACCGCAGGCCAATCCTCCAATCGCCGTACGGCCGGCTATCTTTCGGCTGCCGTCACTCGACCGTCAAGCGGCCGGCGATCTGGTCGTAGATCGGCTTCACCTGCGGGATCAGCTTGAGCTCCTCGAGCTGGATGAGCTCGCCGGTGTTCTTGCGGTAATTGACGATCGCCTTCGCCCGCGCCTCGTTCATTCCGGGGAGCTTCTTGAGCTCCTCCTCGGTCGCGGAGTTCACGTCGATCTTCGCGTCCGCGGCGCGGAGCGGCGGCGCCAGGAACGCTGCGGCGACGAAGACTGCGACCGATAGACAGCCGGCCATGCGGCGCTTCATTGCTTCACCTCGACGATGGAGACTCGGAACGACTTGAACTTCGGCTTCTTCGGGATCTCGTTCTTGCCGACGCCGAGGCGGAAGAGGTCATCCCCACCCGGCGGGATCGGCTCCACCTTGGCCAGCTTCTGCTCGTCGCTGCCCCCGGTGTCGTAACCGTCGACGCCGCCGAGCACCTCCGCCTTCTGGTTGTAGCCGACTCGCTCGACGACCGGCTTCCCACCGGCGTCGAGAAGCTCGAGCTTGAGCTTCACGGCCTTCACCGGTTTCTTGGAGCGGTTCTCGACCTTGCCGACGACGCGGTAATAGACGTCGCCGTAGGCCATCTCCCAGCTCCCCTCCTGATGCGCAAGCGTCACCGGCCCAGCCTCTCCGGCGACCGCACGCGCGGCGAAGAGCGCGGCACAAGCCAGCATTCCCAGTCGAACCCTCATCGTGCCTCCGAATCTGGTCTCTCGTAGCTCTGCACGAACGGAATCACCGCATGCCGCTCGAGATCGTAGCGGGAACGGGTTTGCGTGCTGATGTCGGCGCCGTGCACGTGAATGGACACGGACGGGATCGTGCCCACGTTCTCGACGCGGTGGACGTCGCCCGGCGGTGACGGGATCACGGACACTCCGTCTTCCGGGAGCGTGTGCTCGGCAACGACCTGCAGCGCCGGGAACTCCCCGTCTTTCACCGTCGAGCGCGTGTACCTGACCTCGTGCTCGTGTCCGCGGAGCGTGCCCCATACCGTCCAGGTGTGATGGTCGTGCACGGGAGTCCTCGCTCCCGGACGCAGAACCAGAACGGCGATCGAGAACGACGCATCCGGAGCGAGGCGGGCGAGATAGGTCGTCACCTCGAGGCCGGGATGCGGCTGCTGGTAGCGATCGTCGAGAGCTCCGTCGCGAAGGAAGTGCGTGACCGCCGCCGCCACCCGCTCGAGCGTTCGGCCCTCCCCTCCTCCGGCATGAACCGCCGCGCTCACGTCGCGTGCGAACGCGTCCATCGAGTACGAACGCTCGGACGCCGCGGCAGGCGCCACGAAAAGCGCGATCGACAAAACCGCCGGCGCGCCGCGCCCCGTAAATCGCATCTGCAGCAACGTCGCTCTTCCGGATCTCCTTATCGAGAGCGAACGAGCACTGGCAAGTCGCGGGCTTTTACGCGAAAAGGAAAAGAGGGTGAACGATTGACCTTCCCCCGGCGGCTCGCTGCCGCAGCCGCGCTCGTCGCGGTCGCCGTGTGCCTGTCCCTCGCCGTTGCCGGAGAGGATGCCGGCGCACCCGGCCTCATCGCCTACGTCGACCTCGAAGGCGAGCTCTGGGTCGTCCACCCCGACGGTACCGATCCGCGGAAGCTCACCAAGGGCGGCCCGGTGCATGCGATTTCCTTCTCGCCCACTCAAGGCGACCAGGGAGACGACTTCTACACCTGGCCGGCATGGTCGCCCGACGGCAAACGAGTGATGGTCTTCCGCGTCAGCCAGGAGGGCGAGCAGCTGATCGACGGCCTCTACGTCTTCGATGCGGCGAGCAGCCGGATCCTGGACGTCTATTCGAGCCCGAAGCTCCGCCCGATCTACGCGTACTGGTCTCCGGACGGGACTCGTTTGGCGCTGCTGCTGCAGAACCCGAGCGGGTTCTCCCTCTCCCTGTGGCCCTCGCCCACGGGAGAGAAGCCGAAGAGCATCGCCGACGGGGTACCGTTCTTCTTCGACTGGAAGAAGGACGCGACCTCGCTGCTGCTTCACGTCGGCAACGATCCCGACTCCCCGGCGGGTCATTCGGTGAAGCTGCTCTTGCTGTCGAGCGGCAAGCGCGAGGTGATCTCGCTCACGCCCGCGACGTTCGGCCCGCCGTCTTGGTCCGCGGACGGGGATTGGATGGCGTACGGCAGGGTCACGGACAAGGCGCAAGCCCAGCTGGTGGTGGCGAATCCGGAAGGCGGAAAGCCTCACTCCGTTTCCGACATCTCCCAGCGCGTCGCCTTCGTTTGGTCGCCGACCAGCCCGGTGCTGGCGCTCGCCACGACCTCGGAACAAGAGCCCCTGTACAAGGAGATCCGGCTGGTCGACGCTCGTTCCGGCAAGTCGTCGAGCCTCGCCACCGGTGGAGCGATCGCGGCGTTCTTCTGGTCGCCGAAGGGCGACCGGATCCTCTACGCGAAGCGCGATATCGAGAAGGGTGACTGGGTCTGGGCGGTCGTGGACGTCGCGACCCGGAAGTCACGTGACCTCGGGCGCTTCTTCCCGTCCCGTCCGCTGACGATGGTCTTCCAGTACTTCGACCAGTACGCGCTCTCGCATCGCGTTTGGTCGCCGGACGGCCGCGCCTTCGTCTTCTCCGGGATCGCCGAGGCCGACTACCAGCAGGGGGAGCCCTGGACTTCCCCGCGCGTCTACGTGATGTCAGCCGACGGGAAGGCCGCACCGCGGCAGATCGGGAATGGCCATACCGCTTTCTGGTCGCCGAAGTAGCGCAGCGGAAGCCCTGCAGCCGGCCCCGCCGGACGACTTCGCTCCACCGGCCGCTTCGGTTCCGCCCGCGCAGCTCGGGTCGCCGTCCGCGTCCGTCGGCGACGACACGGTCGCGGACGCGGAGGTCCGTTTCCGTTTCGCCGCGGAGGGGCTGGCGGTCCGCCTCCGATGGCTGTCGCTGGCCGCGATCCCGGTGCTCGCATGGCTGGCGCCGGCGCCCGTCGCTTGGGGGCCGTTCTTCGCTCTGATGGCCACGGCGGTGGCCTACAACTTCGCCGTCGCCTTCTCGCTGTCCCGCGGCAGTCAACGGCCCCACTTGAGCTACGGAACCGCGCTCGTCGACAGCCTCTATCTCGCGGGCATGAGCTACTGCAGCGGAGCACTCGACAGCATCCTCACCACGTTCATGTGCCTGGCGATGGTGAGCGTCTGCATGCGACTGCCGCTCCGCACGGCGCTCGGGATCGTCGGCGTGTACGCCGCCGAGCTCGCGATCCTCGCCGCCACCGAGCACCGGTTCCGCCCCGGGCTTCTCGTCGCCAAGATGAGCTACGTGTTTCTCGCCGTCGCGTTCGTGACCCCGCTCGTCGAGGAAGCACGGGCGCGCCTCGCGGAGGTGCTCGCCGGCCATGCGGCCCAGCGAAGCCTCCTCCACCGTCTCCTGCGATCGGCGGAAGAGGAGCGGCGGCGAATCGCCGGCGACCTTCACGATCGCGGCGGGGGCGCCCTCTTCACCTTGCTCCACGGTCTCCGTCGTCTGCGCGAGGTCGTCCACCCTCGAGACGCGGCCGCCGCCGTCGAGGTGGACCGGCTGATCGGCACCACGGAGGCCACCGTCAAGGATCTACGCACGTTCCTCGCGGACCTGCGGCCGCAGCTACTCGACGACCTCGGCATCGCCGAGGCGCTACGCGATCTGCTGACCCGCGAGCGAGCGCTCAGCTCGATCCGCTTCACGCTCGAGATCGACGCGGACTCGCGTCCGGAGCCGGAAAGCGCGCTCGCCTTCTACCGAGTCGCCCAGGAGGCGCTCACCAACGTCCGCCGGCACGCGGGCGCCCGCGCGACGGCGGTCCGCTTCGCTCGCAGCGACGGCGGATGGCAGCTCACGATCGAGGATGACGGCAGGGGCGTCGCGACGCGCGCTCCCGGTCTCGGCCTGCGCACGATGCGCGAACGGGTCGAGGCGCTCGGCGGGCGACTTTGGATCGGTGCCGCGGTCGTCCGCGGGACACGGGTCTCCGCCTGGGTCCCCGACCCCCCACAGCTAGGACTTGGAAATGCCCATTCGAGTTTTTCACGCTGACGACCATCAGGTATTCCGCGACGGGGTGCGCCTGCTCCTCGAGCGGGAGCGCGACATCCAGGTGATGGGAGTGGCCGGCAATGCCGCCGACGCGTTGAAGGCGGTGCGGCAGCTGAAGCCGGACGTCGCGATCTTCGACCTCGGCATGCCGGGCGGAGGCGCGCTCGCCACGATCCGCAGGGTCCACTCGGAGATGCCCTCGGTCAAGGTGCTGGTGCTGACGATGTTCGACAGCCCCGCCTACGTGAACGAGGCGATCGCCGCCGGGGCGCTCGGCTACCTGCTGAAGGAAGCCCCCGGAGAGGAAGTCGTTCGCGCGGTGCGTACGGTGAGCGCCGGGCAAGGGTATCTGATGACTGCCGTCACCCTGCCGGTCTTGCGAAAGCTCGCCGAGGACGCACGGCTCGAAACCCAGAAGCATCCGCTCTCGGACCGCGAGATCGAGATCCTCGAGCTGATCGCCGCGGGCGCGGCGAACAAGGAGATCGCGGAACGTCTCGGCATCACGGAGGTGACGGTCAAGGCGCACCTGCGAAACATCTATGCGAAGATCGGCGCGCAGAACCGCGCCCACGCGGTGACGATCGCTCTCAGGCAGAAGCTGATCGACTGGGTGGCGCCGGCGGCGCAGCCCTCCAAGGAGTCGTCGCTGTAACGGCGGTGACGCGGGGAACGCATGACAGCATTTGCCGACGCGGACGAGCTCTACCGGTACATGGGCGCCATCTTCGAGGAGGCGTTCGCCGACGCCGAGGTGCGGAAGCGGTTCGCGGACTCGGGCGTCGTCCTCAAGCTCAAGTTCACGGACCCGCCTGCGGCGCTCGTGATCGACATGGTGAACGGCACGGTGACCCGTGGCGACGACGGAGCGAAGCCGACGGTGGAGATGACCACCACGGGCGATGTCGGTCATCGCTTCTGGCTCGGCAAGGTCGACATCGCCCTCGCGCTTCTCAAGGGGGAGATCCGCGCGAAAGGGCCGATCGCCAAGATCATCAAGCTGGTGCCGGTCGCCCGCCAGGTGTTCCCGCGGTACCGCGAGTTGCTCGAACGCGCCGGCCGCCAGGACCTGCTCGACGCGTAACCGATCGCCGCTGCCCGACGAGGTCGAGCGGATCGGCTCTTGACCGGGTGCCGCGCCTGAAGCTACCTGTCGATTCCTTCGCACTTCCGCTGGGGTGGAGCGAGGGTCGGGGTATTTTCCGGAGCATCGATCCACGGAAGGGAAACGCGGAACGCCGCGTCGTTTCAGGGCTGGCGGGCACGCCGAAAGCATTGTAGGTAAGCCAGGCTTCGATGGGGGCGGAAGGCTCGAGTGGACAGGCTCGGTGCGGCGAGGCTGCGCGATCCCACGATCGCTCCGGCCGGATCGATCCAACGCACAGGAGGATCTCGGATAATGGAAACGAGTAGCGGCCGGCGGCTCCCGATGGCGCCGCATGGTGCAGTGAGTGTTTCTCGGAATCGACGAGGCGCGATCGCTTGGTTGTTCGCCTCGCTGGTGCTGCCGCTCGCGGTGACTGCGTGCCGGCAGGAGGAGAAGGTCCTGCCACCGCCGCCGATGTTCGCGATCACGGACAAGTTCTTCGACGTCAAGCCGCTCGGCAACAAGAGCTTCTTGCTGCTCGGCTATCAGAGCAAGCTCTGGCGCACGGACGACGCGGGCGGCACGTTCCGGAAGCTGAACCCGGCGACGAAGGTGAGCCTCACGCGGATGAGCTTCGTCGACGGAGGCAAGGGATGGGGCGTGGGCCACGTCGGCAACGTCTTCAAGACCGAGGACGGCGGGCAGTCGTGGGCGAAGGAGGAGAGCGGCACGGAGGCGTCTCTCTTCGACGTGGACTTCCCGACCGATCAGAAGGGCTGGGCCGTCGGCGACGTTTCGACGGTGATCTCGACCGGCGACGGCGGACAGACGTGGAAGTCCGAGAAGATCCCGATGTCGCAGATCGGCGTCCGCGAGGACATGTCGCTGGCGATCAGCGACCCGATCTTCTACTCGGTCGACTTCTTGGACGAGAAGACCGGATGGGTCGGCGGCGAGTTCGGCCAGATCCGCTTCACCGAGGACGGCGGCGCGACGTGGGGAGCCCAGCACCAGTCGCTCCTCACCAGCATGTACCGCGACATCATGTCGCTGCCGACGATCCTCTGCCTGCGCATGCGCGACCGGCAGAACGGGGTGGCGGTCGGCACCTACGGCATGATCATCACCACCCAGGACGGCGGCCAGACTTGGAACTTCTTCAAGTCGCCCGTTCTCGAGCCGCTCTACGACATCAAGTATCTCGCCGATGGGGACGCGCTGATCGTCGGTGCGAGCGGCATCGTGCTGCGCGGCAATGCCGAGAGCGGCTGGAAGGCGGCGGAGCTGCCTCCAGGCGTGTTCACCTGGATTTCCGCAGTGGCTTTCGATCCGAGCGGTGTCGGGGTCGCGGTCGGCGGACACGGTCTGGTGTTGACCAGCGGTGACATGGGCAAGACTTGGGAATGGAAGACCAATGGCTGACGCGATTCGAAACGTCGACGGGAAGAGAAGAGGTGTGGTGAGTTAACCGCGACGCGGAACCCGGGCCGGAGGGCGCCGGCCGATCTCCATGCGCCCATTATGCCTTCGTGCGGGTCCCTCGCGGCGATACCAGGGAAAAAGGGGGGTAGTGTGATGAAAGGGCACGGACGAAGACTGCCGCGGTGGGCGCCCGCGGTGGCCATGCTGACGATGCTGGCGTGCGCAGGGATGGCGCACGCCTCGTACATGTCGGGGGACCAGCGAATCGAGGCTGCCTCGACGGTCACGGTTCAGAACACGTTCCATCATAACTCGATCAACGATATCGAGTGGGCGCAGTGGCGGAACGAATTCCGCTTCGACCTGCGTTACTTCCTGCTGCCACAAGGGGTGACGGCGGGGCCGATCAACAACGTCCGCTTCAACATGCTGTACCGCGCGCGTTACGACGCGGTGTACGACCTCGTCGACAGGTACAAGAAGCGCGGATACCAGCGCGACGACTTCCGGTTCCCGGAAGGCAAGATTCCTCGGGAGCTGTTCTTCGACGTCTCCTTCACCGAGCCGATCGACGGTCTGTCGCTGCGGCTCGGCAAGCAGCAGGTGGTATGGGGCGAGGCGGACCTCTTCCGGTCGCTCGACGTCATCAACCCGCTGCGTCTCGACCAGAATGGTCTCATCGGCGAGGACTTCGACGACTACCGAGAGCCGCTGTGGATCGCCAAGGCCCTGTACTCGATCGGGCCGGTGCCATTCGTTGCGGAGAACTCGTACTTGGAAGCCTTCTGGTCACCCAACTGGCGGCCGCTCACGGACCGGATCCTGGTGAGCGAGGCGTTCCGCATCGGTGTCGACCAAAACTACTGCCCCTCGGCCGACGGATGTCCGAGCGGCTCGCCAACGTTCAACTCACCGACGTTCCGCCGGCCGAACATCCTACCCTGGCGCATGGTGCGCGCTCCGTGGGAGGTGACGCGCGTCGGCACGCATCGGACGGATGCACCAGACCAGGCGGATCTCGCGCCCGCACCTGGGTGCGCGGACGGACCCCAGGGCCTGCGTTGTGGTGACTTCGTCTATCTTCTGCAGAACGGAGTGCCCACGAACGTGCTCGATGTGGATACGAGCATGTTCGGCTTTCGCTTCGGTGGCCAGACGTTCGCCGGTCTCGACTTCACGCTCAACTACATCTTCAAGAAGAGCGAAGTCCCGGGTACGGCGCTGCGTGTGTCCGATCTCTTCGATCCCGCGCGGCCGTCCGACGAGAACGGGAACATGAACAACTTCCGCACCGGCGCCGAAGCGGACGACGCGATTGGTCCCGACGACCACTACTCGCTGGCGCGAGCCGCAGCGGATCTCGCGACACCCGACAACGACGGCAACGGTGTCCCGGACGGGCAGGACCGAGCGGTCGCGCGGTGCATCTACGATCAAAGGCCGACGATCATCCTCAAAGGCATGCACGGTCCGCACTACAATTTCGACGACCAGACGAACACCGCGTACGAGACCGTCAACGGCGCCACCGGCTGCGAGATGGTCGGTTTCTGGTACCCGTGGACGCACATCATCGGCGGGACGCTCACGTATAACGACTTCGACTACACGGGGTTCATCTGGCGCGTCGAGCAGAGTTACTCGACGAAGGAGCCGCGGAATGGCGCGCCGCCCCTCGCCGGACCTCGTGCCGGCAACTTCCCCGCGACGCGTGACTTCGAGAGTCACGGGAAGCGCACCACCGGCGCGTGGCGGAGCATGATCGGTTTCGACTACCTGCGCACCATCTATCCGAAACCGCCGCCATGGATCCGCTCGCGGAAATGGCTGTCGACGTGGCTGACCGACCAGTGGTTCTTCACGTTCCAGTTCTTCAACGAGTACTACCCGCACGTCGACGGACAGATCGGGCTCCTCGATTCCGTCACCGATCGCATGCAGCACTACAACCCGGTGCTCACGTACGTCATGACCGGCTTCTTCATGAACCAGAAGCTGCGTCCCTTCTGGGCGTACGGCTACGACGTGAACGCGCAGACGCACGTCGCCTGGCTGCAGATGCAGTACTTCCTCACCAACAAGTTCGCCATTCGCTTCGGCGACATCATGTACATGGGAAGCAAGGACGCCGAGAGCTTCCTCTTCCTTCACAAGTACGCGGACCGCGACAACCTCTTCGTCCGGCTCGAGTACTACCTGCTCTGATCGGAGTGTGAGCGAAACGCGAGGAGAGCGGCGGGAGAGCGATCGGGGCGTCCGACTCGCCCTCCCCTGCCTCCTCCTCGCGACTCTGACGCTCGCCGCCGCGTGTGGCTGGTCGCGGCCGGGCGGCGGCCCCCGACCCGTCGCGAAGCAGCCCGCGGCGACCAGTCGCATCCCCGTCGAGAAGTATTTTCCCTTGACGCCGCGAAGTCACTGGACGTACCGGGTCCTGGACCTCGCGAAGAAGTGGACCTACGTGAACAAGGTCCAGGTTCACGGCCCGAAGTACTACGAGGCGCTCGGCGGCGAAGGCATCGAGGTGACCGAGCGCTACTCCAGCGAGGGCGGCCCCTTCTACGTCGAGGAGTCGGAGCCGATCATCTACTTTCGCAACGAGGGATTCCTGCACCGCATGTTCATGACGCTGCAGGCGGGCAAGCTCGTGCAGGCCAGCGGCTCGGGCGACACCCGGTATCTGCCCGTGGTCCTCGACGACGGTGCGAAGTGGGAGAGCGCGACGCAGGCGTTCCGCGTGGGCGGCGGAATGAGCGGCCTCGGCTTCAACGTCAGCCATCGCCACTCGGCGGCAATCGAGACGAAGGCCGTTCAGGTGCCGGCGGGAAGCTTCGAGGACTGCGTCCGCATCGACACCTATTCCACGCAAGGTCCGGGGTCGGGCAAGAACGGCGAGGAGATCGTCTTCTATTACTCCGATTGGTACGCCCCCGGGGTGGGCCTCATCCGCACCGAGCAGTGGGACGACGCGCGGCGCGAGAAGGAGCGCACCCGGATCGAGCTCCTCGAGTACGAGGTGGCGCCCGCCGCGCGAGAGCCGGCCGCGGCCGAGAAGACTTCCTAGCCACCGACCCAACCCGGCCGAACGCGCTCGCGGAAGAGCTCGCGGGCGCAGATGGTCCAGCCCTCGCAGAAGAGCTCGGGGGCCCAACATGCTCCTCGCCAGCTCGGAGCGGGCCTGCACGGCTCGGACCGCGCCCTAGCCGCCGAGCCGAAGGACGTCGATTGGCGCCACCGCCCCGGCGGACGCGGGAGCGTCTCCTGGCGAGCACGCGGCGGAAAGCCCGAGGCGACACGCTTGCCGCTGACGTTCGTCCGCGAGCGTCTCGTTGCCGAGGCCGCCGATCCCGCGGCGATACACCATGGCCACGGCGGAGCAGCTCGCCGCGTGGCCGCCTCGACAGGCTTTCTCGAAATTCTCGACCGCCTTGCCGACGTCCGTGGGCGTGCCTTCGCCGAGGAGGTACACCTCGCCGAGGCGCCCGCACCCGCGCGGCCAGCCGCCGGCACAGGATCGTTCGAAGAACTCGATCGCCGCGTGACGGTCCTGTGAAACGCCGAGGCCGTGCGCGTGCACCTCGCCGAGGACGAAGCAGCTGTAGCTGTCCCCGCCGGCGCACGACTTCTCGAAGACCGCGCGCCCGTCGGCGTCGGCGAACCGTTTCAGCTCGTCGCATCCTTCCGCGAGCCCCACGTCGCAGGCGCGACCGAAGCTCTTCCCCGCTTCGAGCCGGTTCGCCGGCACGACGCGGCCATCCCGCTTGAGGTCCCCGAGCATCTTGCAGGATTCGCCGTCCGCCGCCTGGCAGGAGGCTTCGAGGAACATCACCCAGGTCTCGCAGCCGCTCCGCCGGCCCTCCGAGCACGCGCGCCGCCAGAACTCGGCATCGCGTCCGGGGTGATCGCGACCGAGGAAGCCGCTCGCCGACATGGTCACGAAGAGCGACGCCCAAACCGCCATGGCCGCGAGGTTACTCGCCCGAGGGCTCCACTCCGGAAAGACCATCGGGACACGGAAGCGTGCCGCGAGCGCGTCGCTGATTCGATCGAGCACCCGGACGGTCAGGTTGAGGACGGGGACGCAGAGGAGCTTGTCGTAGAAGGTGGGAATTCCGACACGGCCGAGCAGGCCGAAGAGCGCGAAGGCGCTGACGCCATACGCGGCGCCGAACAGCACTTTGCCGAATGGTCTCCGCGGCGACGTCGCGGGGTCGGTGACCAGTAGATGGAGCCCGAGGAAGACCGCCACCGGGATGTTCGTGATGATGAAGTGATAGATCCCCGTCGACCCGGTGTAGACGAGGTTCAGCGCGAACAAGGTCGCGGCCGCGGAGAGCGTGACCAGCGTCACCGAGAAGAGCCCCTGGACCACCAGACCGACCAGGAAGATCCACAGGTACATCCGCGGGGGAAGACCGATCGTGGCGGCGATCTCCGGTCCCCAGGTGATGTCGGTCGAGTGCGTGACGATCAGACCCACCGAGAAGAGGAACAGCGACAGCGCCGACGGATTGAAGATGTGCGTGCGGCGGCCGTCGCGCGTCCACTTGATGAACTCCTTGCCGAGCACTCCGGTCGCCACCATGAGGAACTGGAGGAAGAACCAGTCGTCCTTGAACCACATGAAGAGGTTCGTGCTGAGAACGATGGGAAACGGCCCGAAGCCGAGGACCCACTGGTCCCGCCGGAACCAGGAGACCAGCATGTCCAAGCCGTAGACGAGGACGATCTGCGCCACGATCAGCGGCACGTGGCGGTAGACCTCGGGCCAGTACGATCCCCAGTACGCGTAGATGCACGCCTGCATGCTGGCCTGCACCCAATGCACCGGCAGCGGAACCACCTGGCAGGTGAGAGTGCGTCCGGTGCGGCGCACTTGCTGCCAGAGAACCGCTTGCATGAGGACGAGCGCCAGCGCTGCCCCCCAGAAGGACGACCTGAGCCATGGGTTCGCGCCGACCCGAGGGAGCAGGGAAAGTGCCGCCAGGATCAGTGGCGGCACGAGCGCGAGCCGGAGCGGCGCCGCGAAGGCGGACGTTTCCCGTCCGCTCTTCTTCTCCAGACGCCGGCGCTCCGCTCTCGGAGGCGGCGTCTGCAGATCGGGCTTCTGCTTGCCGGCTCTCCGTCGCGCGACAGGGTCGTCCTTCGACTTGCGCCCCGAACGCGTTTTCATGGGGTGTCCGAGAGGCCGACTGATAGCTCAGCGCCGTCGGCGCTTCAATGACGCTCGCGGCGGCGGAGCTCCGCTCAAACTCCCGCGGCCGGGCGAGGCGGCCGCACGCGTGTGCGGAGAGCTTCGACGATCGCCGGGAGGATCGACAGCACGATGATCATCAGGATCACCAGCGAGAAATTCTCTCGCACGGCCGGCAGATTGCCGAACCAGTAGCCGGCGCCGACCAGCCCGCCGACCCAGGCGATCCCGCCCGCGACGTTGTAGAAGAAGAACCGGCGGTACGCCATGCGGCCGATCCCCGCGACGAACGGCGCGAACGTTCGCACGATCGGCACGAACCGGGCGATGACGATGGTCTTCGCGCCGTAGCGCTCGAAGAACTCGCGCGTGCGGTCGAGGTGCCGCCGGTCGAGCCAGCGCGAGTCCTCCTGGCGGAAGACCCGCGGGCCCACGACATTCCCGATCCAGTAGTTCACCGAGTCGCCCGTGATCGCGGCGATGGCGAGCAGCACGGCGGCAGCCGCCGGATCGAGGCCGCCGCTCGCCGCGATCGCCCCGACCGTGAACAGCAGCGAATCGCCGGGAAGGAACGGCGTCACCACGAGGCCGGTCTCGCAGAAGACGATGGCAAAGAGAATCACGTACGTCCACGCACCGGCCGCCTGTGTCAGCGCGACGAGGTGGTGGTCGAGATGGAGGATCAGGTCGAGGGCGGTGTCCACGTCACTGCGCCGGCGCGGCCGGCGCGGCCGAGGGCACGGCCGGTGCGGAGCCGGCGGGGGACTCTTCCTTCTCCGCCGAAATCGAGATCGCCTGCGCCCCGGCGCGCTTGGCGATGTCCATCAGGCGGACGGCCTCGCCGAGCATGACGGAACGGTCCCCCTGGAGGATCACGAGCTTCCGGGGATCGTCGGCGAGCAGGTCCTGCAACGTGCCCTGGAGCTGCGCCTCGTCGACGGGAAGCTGGTTCACGAAGATGCGTTCGTCCTTGGTCACGGTCACGGTGACGCCGCGGGATTCCTGCGTGGTCTGCGTGGCTTTCGGCAGGTTCACCTTCGCGGCCGACTCCACCAGCGCCGACTGCGTGATCATGAAGATGATCAGCAGCACCAGGAAGATGTCGGTGAGCGGCGTGATGTTGATCTCGGCCATGACGTCGGCGCCTTCGCCGCCGTCACCGCCGCCGAGCTTACCGAGCGCCATGTACGCCCCCGAGGGTGGCAGCCTCGACCACCTGGCCCAATCCGACGCGCATCGTGGTGTCGAGATTGCCGACCTTCACCTGGAGATAATTGTAGAAGATCACCGCGACGATCGCGACGATCAGTCCGAGCGCGGTCGCGACCAGCGCTTCGGAGATGCCGGCGGCGACCACGGAGAACCCGCCGGTACCCATCACCGCCATCTGGTGGAACGATTTGATGATGCCGACCACCGTGCCGAAGAGACCGATGAACGGCGCCGAAGCTGCGATCGTTCCGAGCACCCAGATGTTGCGGCGGAACCAGCGGCTCTCGTCCAGCCGGCGCCGCTCGCCGAGCTCGAGCACCTCGTCGAGGGGCCCGCGGCCGAGCAGAGGCACGATCGCGGCGTACATGCGCGAGGCCGGCGTCCGCCGCCGCCGCCCTTCGAGCAGCGTCGTGGTCCCGGAGATGTCGCCCTTCTGCAGCAGGTCCACGACCTCGCCGGTCAGCCGCTCGACCCCGGGGCCGATGCGGCTGAGCGCCCACATGCGTTCGATCACGATGCTCATCATGATCACCGAGAAGCCGATCAGCGGGTACGTCGCGTACCAGCCCTGGCGGATCAGATCCATCACGCTCAAAGTTCCAGCCACTTCCATTCGTGCGTTCCTCCCTCGTTCGCTCCCCGCGGCTCGCGATCCGCCCGCCTTCAGCAGGCCGCCGGACCGCACGTCTGAGCGGCGAGTTGATCGTACTTCGTCCGCGTCGCCGCATCGCGGAGGTCGGGCCGGAAGGCGTTCACCTCACGGATCTCTGCGCACGCCCGTTGCTTGTTGCCCGCGCGAAAGAGCGCGCGGGCACCGTTCAGCCGCGCGTCGTACCAGATGGGAGAAGCCACCTCCTGGCGTTTCGCCAGCCGCGTCCAGTAATCCGCAGCTTCCGCGAAGGCACCGAGCTGGTCCGCCACCATCGCCGCACTGCGCAGCAGGGACTTCGAGGATGGCGTGGTGGCGAGCAGCTCCCGGTAGAGCTGCGCCGCCTCCGCGAGCCGGCCTTCCTCGGTGTAGATCGGCGCCAGCACCGGCTTCGCCTCGGCGGGCAGCGGCCGGCCCTCTGCTTTCAGTCGGTCGAAGACCCGCGACGCCAAGACCGCCCAGCGCCTGCTCTTCGCGGCGTCGTCCGGCGCGGAGTCGATCGAGGTATGGAGGAACGCCGTCGCGAGCTTCTCGCTGATCTCCGGGCGTGCTCCGTCGACGCTCGCCAACCACACGGGGAGGTTCGTCTCCGCTTCCTCGAGACGGCCGAGCTGGTTCAGCGCGGAGAGCCGCAGCGCGCCGGCGAGCGGATGCAGGTCCTTCGCCGTCGGATACGTCTTCTCGAATCCTCCGAGCGCCTGGACCGCCGGCTCCGGACGTCCTCCGGGACCGCTCACCTCCACCATCGCGCTCGACAGCGTCGCACGAGCGCGAAGGTCCGGCATCGACTCGTCCTTCGGCGCGCGCGCGGCGAGCTTCTGAAAGCGGGAGAAGGCCTCTCGCGCGCGCCGTCTCGTGCGCTCGAACCATTCGGGCTTTGCGTCCTTCGCCGGCGCCACCATCGCCTCGGCGAGGCACTGGACTTCCGACGCCGCCGCGCGGAGCTCGAATACCGGTGCGCCCCGGACGCGCGCGTACGCGTCGGCCGCTTCCTGCCAGCGACGGTCGGCCTGCAGCAGCTCGCCCCAGCGGTAGAACGCCTCGTGGGCGCTCTCGTGCTTTGGGTATGCCTGCACGAACGCTTGCACGGCGCCGCGGAAGAGCTCGCGCGTCTCCTTCGTCGGACGGCCACGGTACACGCCCTCGGCGGCGCGGAAGCGCAGGAACGAAGCCTCGGATGCGAGCGCCGAACGGGGCGCCGCGTTCAGGAACGTCCGGAACTCGCGCTCCGCATCGGCGAACCGGCCGAGACGGAAATAGCAGACCCCGAGCCGCTGATGTGCGAGCGTGGCGTGCTGCCGGTCCGGGCTCTTGAGCACGCGCTCGTAGAGCGGCGCCGCCTCGCGGAGCTTGTCCTCGCTCGCGAAGTTCTCCGCCGCCTGCCATTCCGCCGGAGCGCTGTCGCCGAGGACCTCGCGCGGGTCCCGGTGCGCTCCCATCGCGACCTCCTGGACGCGCTTCGACCAGACCGGGCCTCCCTCGGCGAGCGCGGCGGCGAGACCGCGGGCCTCGCGACGGAGCCCCTCGCCACCCCCGCGACGGGCGGCTTCCGACAGCGCCTGAAAGCGCAGGAACCGCGCTTGCTGGATGGTGTCGAGGGATCCGCCGCCGGCCTCGCGAAGCAGGTTCTCGGTCTCGGTCAGCGCCCCTGGCCCACCCGCGGCGACGGCGACCTCGGCGAGCGTCACGCGCGCGGCCCAGTAGAGCGGTCCTCCCTTGCCGCGCTCGATCACCGCACGGAGATCGTTCTTCGCCGGGTCCCACTCTCCGAGCTCGCGCTCCGCCAGCGCCCGCCCGAGGAGACTCTCGTCCCGCAAGCGCGGATCTTCGGCGAAGATGAAGTCGCCGAAGCCCTCGACCGCGCGGCGGAGCCAATCGTTCCGCGCTTCCTTCTTCTCGGGGTGAAGCATCGCGCAGCGATAGTAGAGCCAGGCCAGCTGCCCCATGGACGCGAGCGCGAACCCTCGATGCACCTGCCACTCTCGCTGTCCGTAGAGGACTTCGGGATTGCCATCGACGGCGATGATCGCGTTCTGCATCCGATCGATCGCGTCCTGATGGTACCGGTGCAGGCGCTCCAAGACCGGGAGTAGCGCGTCGGCGAGACCGGTGGCCGCGCCGCGGCTCTCCGAGCTTCCACTGCGCGTCCAGGCATCGTAGCGATCCGCGACCTCCGCCGAGATCGTACCCAGGCTGCCGAGGAGCGACTGTTCCTCCGCCTCGGACATGCCGCCGCGTACGGCGCGGTCGACGCCGCCGGAGACCTCGGCGAGGGTCGCTGCCGAGACCATGGTGGGAAACAGCAGCAGCGCGACGAACCGAAGGATCCGCTTCATTTGCAGAGCTTCGCGCTCATTTGCAGAGCTTGGCGTTCACTCGCAGAGCCTCGCGGTCATTTGGACAGCTTCGCGACCTCGGCCTTCCAGCGAGGTCCGAAGGCCGCGATCAGCAGCTGCTCCGTGATCGCTTGCTTGCTCTGGAGCGCGATCATCTGGCCGCCGCCCTCGCCCGCCAGCCTGGTGAAGAACGTCTGCATGTCGCGATAGAAGTCCGGCAGAGCCGTGATCTTCTCCGGTTCCTTTCCGTACATGCGCTTCTCGAACTCGCGCTCGAAGTTCACGTGCATCAGATCCGCGAGGTCGATCACGTGGAGCATCCCGCCCTTCGAGTGGAATCCGGTGACGAGGCTCTCGATCTCCGGCATTTCGTCACGGCGCGGCGGCGAGCTCGGCACCAGGACGATCACCCGATGAGCGTACTGCCGCCACGTGATCTCCTGAACCGCCGTGCGCAAACCGTCGAGCACTCCCTCCTCGTAGTCGCCGCCGCCGCTGGTCTCGACGCTGGATACGAACGCGCGGAGCTTCTCCAATCGAAACGAGAGGTCGGACTTCCGCACGACGAAGTCCTCACCCTTGTCCTTGTAGACGACGAGGCCGACCCGGGCATTCGGCACCAGCTGCTGGATGTCACCGACCAGATCCGCGATGCGGCCGCGAACGGCGGAGATCGCAAACTCCATGCTGTTCGTCGCATCGATCACGAAGACCGCGTCGAATCCCCACTTCTGCAGGAGGCCGACGAAGTCGCCGAATCCGCGCCCGAATCCGCGGCCGATGCCTCCACCGAGCCCGCCGCCGGCACCCACGCCCGGTCCGAGCGCCATGCCGCCGCCGGTCGACGCCGGCGCCATGTTGCGCATGCTCGAAGCGGCCTGCGGAACGGTGTTGATCCGGGGGGCCACGGCGGCGAGCTTCACCCCCTCCTCGGCGATCTCCGGAACGACCTCTTCGTTGGTGACCTCCGGCAACGGCTCGACCTGCTGAACCGCCTTGGCGATCTCCTCGTGGAGCGAGTCGGACTTCTCCATCCGCTCGGTCTGATAGTCGAGCCGTCCATGGCCGGAGAGGAGCGAGAACAGCTTGCCCTCACCGCCGTAACTGTCGCCTGGACCGCCGCCACCATCGAGCACGACGGTGGCAAGCAGGAGAAGAAAGATTCCGGCGTGGATGGCGAGCGAGACCAGGTACGCGACGCTGGTGCGGAAGCGGCCGCGACGAAGCCAGGGATACCAGTTGGCAGCGCTGCGTTCGGGGCTGGAACGATTACTTTCGAAGGGTTTCTGTCCCATGTCGGCCTTCCATTCTAGGCGAGCGGACGCACGGGTGCGGCGAGACGCCCCCCGCGCACTGACAAGGGTAAGCGTCTGCGAGCGCCGCCGCTAGTGGGGACCGGACGGGGGATCGCGGGATTCCGTCGGGCGGGAGGCCACGACACCATCGCCCGGGAGCGACGGCGCGAGCCGGCCGGAGATCACTCCGCGACCAAACGACGCCAGTCGAGTCTCCGGGCTAGTGACCGGCGGCGGGTGCTCCGCCCGTCGCGGGCGCTCCACCAGCCGCGGGCGCGCCACCCGTGGCGGCAGCGGCTCCTCCGTCCGCAGGAGGCGAAGCCGTCTTTGCGGCGTCGAGGTCTCGTTGCAGCTTCTCGTTGGCTCGCTTCAAACGACTGATCTCGTAATTCAGGTTCTCGCGCTCCGACCGGACCGCCTGAATCTTCTGACTCGCCTCTTGAAGCTGCGTGCGGAGGTTCGGCGCATCGCCCCACAGCAGGTACCCGATCACCGTGCCCGATGCGAGGACGAGGGCGAGCAGCACACCCCATCCCGTGTACTGCCAGACCGCCTCCTGGAGTTCCTGTTGGCCCGCTGCCGTTTCTTCCTTAGCCATGTGGTCGCTGTAACCGAGGCGTTCCGACCTGTCAACGCAGCCGACGGCTCCGAGGACCCGTTCATTCGTGACGCTTCGGCTTGCCCGGTCAGCGTTTTGTCCCTAAGAAGCGCGAGGGCCCTTCGCGGCGATCGCCGAGCGATGCAACGCACGAAAATCACCGGTCTGCTCGCTCTCGTCATCGGCGCCTTCGGATGCGTCGCCGGATGCGTCGCCGACGTGCTCCAACCCTCCGAGGCCCCGATCGCGCACGAGGTTTATCCGATCGCCTGCACCGACGCCTTCCGGTACGCCGCCCGCGCGCTCAAGACCAACGGCTACAAGCTGACGGACGCCGGGCGCGGACCGACGGGTGGATTCGTCGCCGGCGAAAAAGGCAGCACCGCGTCGCGGGAAGGGGCAACGTCTTCGCGTCTCGACGTCCAGTGCACCGGCGGGGGCGTCTCGGTCACTCCGTCCGGCGGTGGCAAGTGGGCGGACGACGGGCTGCGCTTCAGCTTCCATCAGATCGCCCAGCAGGGCGACAAGATCTGGCCGCCGCCGACCGCGCTCCGGGTGAACGCCGAGCTCATCAAGGGGCCGGAGGCGACGGTGGAGTTCAGCGTGAATCCGTCTTCGGCCGGGCTGTCCGCGGTGCGCGTGACGATCATCAACGGCGGAGATCGTCACGTCCGCATCGACCCCGCCAAGATGTTGGCTCATGGCGCCGGCGGCAGCGGAAACACCGCCCCGATCGCCGCGGACCGCGCACGCAGCCAGCTCGCGGGCGACCCGGAGATCGGCACGAAGGTGATCGCGCCGGCGCTGCTGCGCAAAGGCGACGCGGCGAAAGGTTTCGTCTTCTATCCTGGCGGCGACTACCGCAGCATGACGATCACCATCGTGGACGAGGAGACGGGGGAAGGCGACGAGTTCGACTTCGAGTTCCCCTCCTGATCGAGCCCACGCTGCCGTGCCCACTCCGAGCCTCGAGCGCGCGGCGGTACAAGCTCTCTTCCTGCTGTCCGGGTTTTCCGCGCTCGCCTACGAAGTGCTGTGGGAGCGAGCGCTCCGGCTGTCCTTCGGCGTCTCCACGTACTCCGTGGCGGTGGTCACCGCGGCGTTCATGGCCGGACTGTCGCTCGGCTATGCGCTCGGGCGCTCTCCGCGCCTCGCCCGGTTCCGGGCGCTCCGCGTGTATGCCGCGGCCGAGGCGGCCGTTGCCGTCTACGCCCTCGCGTTCCCGGCCGTTCACGCGGCGGTGGACGCGGCGTACGTCGCTTCCGGCGGATCGATCGCCGTGCGCGCGGTGCTCGCATTCGCGGCTCTTCTCCCCCCGACGATCCTCATGGGGCTCACGCTCCCGGTCGTCGCGCGCGCTCTCTCGACGGGGGGTACGGCGGGACAAGCCGCGGCCGGACTCTTCGCCGCGAATACCACCGGCGGCGTCGTCGGTACGCTCGCGACCGCCTGGTACCTGATCCGCTGGTTCGGAGCGGCGACCAGTGCCGGCGTCGCGGTGGCGGTGAACCTCGCGGCGGCCCTCGGGGCACTGGCCCTCGCATCACGCGGGAGGGCGGAGCCGGCGATCGAGACGTCGCCGGTGCCCGCCCGCGCGCGTGCCGGCCGGGTCGCATTCGCGCTCGGCGTCGCGGCGTTCCTCGCCGGCTTCCAGACCATGGCTCTGCAGGTGGTCTGGAACCGCACGCTCGTCTGCGTCGTCGAGAACAACACCACCTCGTTCTCCCTCATCCTCGCCTCGGTGCTTCTCGGATCGGCCGTGGGAGCCTGGCTCTACGCATCGATCGCCCGACGGATCGTGTCGCACGGCGGCCGCCTTCGGCTCTTCGTGGCGGTGGAGATCTTCCTCTGCGTGTACGTCGCCGCGTCGATCCCGCTCCTCAACCGACTCTACGACGTCGCACGCGCTCTCTCGGACGTCATCGTCATCGACGGGCCGGCCGACCTCCTCCTCGTGCGACTGCTGGTGGCGATCCTCCCGGTCGGCCCCGCGGCGGCGGCGGGTGCGTTTCTGCTGCCGCTGCTCGTCGACTTACTCCGATCCGAGGCGGACGAGGACGCGGCGCCCGCGGTCTCCACCGTCTTCGCCGCGGACTCGATCGGCAGCGTCGCCGGCGCGCTCACGGCAGGCTTCGGGCTGATTCCGGGAATCGGCATCGGGCGGTCGCTCGTCGCGATGGGCCTGCTCGCCGCCGTCACCGCGGTCATCGTGCTCGTGGTGCTCCGGCGGAACTTCCGCGAGCTCGTCCTCGGAGCCGCTCCACTGGCGGGCGCCGCCGTGATCGCGCTCGTCGTCGCCGAGCCGCTCACGCTCACGCGGTGGTACGACGGACACGAAGGCGTCCGCGGGGATCTCCTCTATTACCGCGAGGGCGCCTTCGGGACGATCTCCGTCTTCCAGGTAGGGGATCGGCGCGACCTCCTGATCAACTGCATCGAGGAAGTGCCGAACCATCGCGACGCCCTGCTGCTCTTCAAGCTGCTCGGCCATACGCCGCTCCTCCTCCACCCGCACCCCCAGCGCGTGCTGGTGAACGCGCTCGGCGGCGGCATCACGCTCGGTGCGGTGCTGCGGCATCCCGTCACGGTCGAAGCGGTCGAGCTGGTCCCGGAAGTCCGCGACGCCATGGCGCTCTTCGCCAAGGAGAACGGCAACGCGGCGGCGCGCTCGGACTGGCGCCTGATCCACGACGACGGCCGCAACTACCTGCGCATGACCACGGAGCGCTACGACGTCATCACGGCGGACGCGACGCATCCGGCGGCCGGCGAGAGCTGGCCGCTCTACACGCGGGAGTATTACGGGATCGTTTCGTCGAAGCTCGCGCCGGGCGGGATCTTCGCCCAGTGGCTGCCGCTCCACAACATGGTGGCGTCCGACTTCGTCGCCTCGCTGAAGACGTTCCGATCGGCATTTCCCCACGTGCTCGTCCTCTTCGTCGAGCGCTACTCGGTCCTGATCGGCTCGCTCACCCCGCTCGACGTCGATCCCGCGGCGATCGATGCGCGCATGCGGCAGCGGCCGGAAGTCGCCGCCGACCTGGCGTCGGTGGGCGTCGAGCGCGGCGAGGACGTGCTCCGATACGTCGTCGCCGCCGACGGCGGCGTCGATCGCCTGAGCGGCGGTGCCGAGCTCCTGACGGACGACCGTGCTTCGGTCGAGTTCGCGGAGCTCAACCGGATCGCGGTGCCGAACACCTTCCGCATGGACCTCGAGATCCTCGCGAAGGGCATGGACGGTGCCGCGCTTTCGCGGGCCACCCGGCTGCCGGAGACCGTCTTCACCGCGCGCCGGAAGCTCTTCGATGCCAAGCTCCGCGCCGTCGATCCGTCCGTCGATTCCGCGTTCGCGGCCCTTCAGGACCTGGAAAGCGCGCGGCGGCTGAACCCGCGGGACGCGGACGTCGGCGTGTTGCTCACCGAGCTCCGCGGCCGGTTCCTGAGGTTCCTCGGGAGCGACTACCGGACCCTCCTCGGCGGACCCGATCCGGAGCGGACGATCCGCTTCGCTTCGTATGCTCAGGAGATCCAGCCGACGGACCATTTCCTGAACCAGCTGCTCGGGGCCGCGTTGCTGCGGGTCGAGCGATTCCCGGACGCGATCCCGTACCTCGAACGGGCCGCGACCGAACGACCGGACAACTTCGCGTATCTGTCGAACCTGGCGTATGCCTACGAGCGCGCGCAGCGGTACCGGGAAGCGATCGAGACGGTCCGGCGCCTCGAAGCGCTCGACCCCGCGAACCCTGCGCTTCCCGAAGCGCGTTCGCGGATCGAGCGAGAGATGGAGGAACGATGAGCGCACCTGCGGAAAGCGATCGTCTCGTCCGGTTCGGCCGTTGGCTGATCCGGTGGCGCTCGACGGTCCTCGTGTCCGTGCTCGCGGTGACGGCCTTCTTCGCGTACCACACCGCCGGGCTCCGGATGATGAGCCGTTTCGACGAGATCCTGCCGACCGATCATCCGTTCGTGCAGACTCACACGAAGTACGCGAAGACCTTCGGCGGCGCGAACACGATCCTGATCCTGATCGAGTCGAAGTCCGGCACGATCTTCGACCTGCCGACGCTGAACAAGATCTTCAACATGACGCAGGTCCTCGACACGATCTACGGCGTCAACCACTACCAGATCGAATCCATCGCGCACCGCACGAACCGCACGCTGCGGATCGGCGCCGGCGGGCTCATGGAGATGCAGCCCGTGATGGACCGCGGACCGAAGACGGACGAGGACGTACGGCGCGTCCGCCGGATCGTGCACACGTCGCAGAACCTCTACGGCGTTCTGGTGTCGCTCGACGACCGCGCGGCGTTGATCCGCGCGAGCTTCATCGAGGGCCGCCTCGACCACCGGCGGCTATTCAACGACATCCGCACGAAGGTCGTGCGCGCGTTCGAGGACGACACGCACGACATCGTGATCGCCGGCGAGCCCGAGCTGTACGGCTGGGTCTACTATTACGCATCCCAGGCGTACTGGATCCTGGCGGCGACGCTGGCGGTCGCCTGGATCCTCCTCTACGTCTACTTCCGCGACTGGCGGGGCGCGCTCCGACCGACGCTCTCCGGCACGGTGGCGGCGATCTGGGGCCTCGGTTTCATCAAGCTGATCGGCTTCACGCTCGATCCGCTGACCTTGGTGATTCCCTTCTTCATCACCGCCCGCGCCGTCAGCCATTCGGCGCAGATGCACGACCGGTATTACGAGGAGTACCGCGATTCGAACTGGAACCAGGAGGACGCGATCGTCCGCTCCTTCGCCGCGCTCTTCGTGCCGACGCTGTCGGGGATCATCACCGACGCCCTCGGGGTGCTCGCGATCCTGCTCGTGCCGATCGTGCTCTTGCAGAAGCTCGCGATCAGCGCGTCCTTCTGGATCGCGGCGATCGTCGTCAGCGAGCTGTTGCTGAACCCGGTGATCTACTCGCTGCTCGCGCCGCCCGATCGCGAGATCGTCGAAGCCCGGCCACGCGGTATCTTCCAGCGGATCGTCGATGCGATCGCACCCGCGATCGTCTCACGGACCGGTCGCACGGTCGTGTTCGCCGCCTGGGCCGCGGTCTTCCTGGTGAGCGTCGTGCTCTGGACGCAGGTCAAAGTCGGAGACTCCGAGGCGGTGACTCCGCTTCTCCCGCACGGGTCGAAGTACAACGAGGCACACCGGCGGATCCAGGACACCTTCGGCGGCGTCGAGCCGCTGATCGTCGTCGTCGAAGCGTCCACGCCCGGTGCCGTCCGCATACCGCAGAACGTCAAGACGATCAGCGAGTTCCAGCGCTTCATGGAGAAGGACCCGGGCGTCGGCGCCAGCTTCTCCTTCGCCGACGTGATCGTGACGATGGCGATGGCGATCCACGAGTACGAGCCGAAGTGGGCGGTGATCCCCACCAGCCCGGGGATGGTGAGCATGCTCTTCGGAGCCTACTTCATGGGCACGTCGTACCAGGAGACCGCCCGGTTCATGGACGCCGACTTCACCAAGACGGCGGTCTTCTTCTACTGCAAGGACCACAGGGGCGACACCATCCGGCAAGCGATCGCCCACGCGAAGGAGTTCGTCGCCGGGCATCCCCTCGAAAAGGCGCAGTTCCGTCTCGCCGGCGGACTGATCGGCGTCCTGGCCGCGGCGAACGAGGAGCTCGTCAAGAACGACGTACTGCTGAACGCCCTCGGCTACATCACGATCCTGCTGATCGTCGCGATCACCTACCGATCGATCGTCGGTGCGATCCTGATGGTGGCGCCGCTGGTGATCGCCAACGCGACGGTGAACGCCTACATGGGGGCGCGGGGGATCGGTATCAACGTGCACACGCTCCCCGTCGTCACGGTCGGCATCGGGTTCGGCATCGACTTCGCGTTCTACGTCGTCAGCCGGGCACAGGAGGAGCTCGCCCGCGCGGGCTCGATCGACAAGGCGGTGCTCGAAGCGCTCCGCACCGCGGGCAAGACCGTCACCTTCACCGCGATCACCATGGTGGCCGGCATCCTCTTCTGGGGGTTTTCGGAGATCCGCTTCAACGCCGAGATGGGGTTCCTGCTGGCGATCTGGATGGTGGTGAGCTTCCTCGCGAGCGTGACCCTGCTGCCGGCGCTGTTGGTGGCACTGCGACCGCGCTTCTTGGCTGCCGGTGCGGGGGTGCCACCCGGGTGACCGGGATCTCCCCACGACCGTGCGATGCTCCCGACCCGCGCCCGCGGCTGATCGCCCACGGAGACGGCAGCTCGCGGATCGAGGGCGTGCGTTGCACCGAGTGTCGCCTGCCGGTGGCGTTCGCGCGCCTGCGCTGTCCGGCTTGCGGCGCTGCAGTCGCCGGAGACCTGTTCGGACCGCTCGGAACGGTCTGGTCGTCCACCGTGGTGCGCATCCCGGTTCCCGGCCGCACGCCGCCGTACGCCCTGGCCTACGTCGACCTGGACGACGGCCCGAGAATCCTCGCGCACGCCGCAAGGCAAGCCGACGCTCCGCTCCGAATCGGCACTCGCGTGCGACTGACGGGCATCTCCGCGGGCGGCGACCTCGTCGTCGAGGAGGACCCGTGACCGCCGCGGTTTGCGGCGTCGGAACCTCCGCGTTCGCGAAGCAGTCGCAGAGGAGCCTCGCCTCTCTCGCGTGGACGGCGATCGAGGAGGCGTTCGCGGATGCCGGCGTGACCTCCGTCGACGCCGTGTACGTCGGCAGCGTCTTCGCCGCGCCCGGTGCGGCGCAGCGAGCGCTCCACGGCTTCGGCATCACCGAGGTGCCGATCCTGACGATCGAGAACGCCTGCGCGAGCGGCACGTCGGCGTTCCACGAAGCCCGGATCGCGGTCGCGTCCGGCCGCTTCGAGCGCGTGCTCGCGCTCGGCATCGAGCAGATGAGCACGCTCTTCGACGGTGCGATCCATCCGGAGGCGACCGACCCGGAGGGACGCAGTGGCATGGCCCTGCCGGGCCTCTACGCGATGTCCGCGGCACGCTATCGCCACGAGTTCGGCGTGCAGCCGTGGCAGCTCGCGGCGGTCGCCGTCAAGAACCGCCGCCACGCGGTCGGCAATTCGCGGGCGCAGTTCCGGCGCGAGACCACGATCGAGGAGGTGCTCGCCTCGCGCATGATCGCGGACCCGCTGACGCTCCTGCAGTGCTGCCCGATCGCCGACGCCGCCGCCGCGGCGGTGATCGCTCCCGCGCGGCGAGCTCGAGACGTGCCGATCCGGGCGTCGGTGCTCCGTTCCGGCAAGCTCTGGGACCACCGCTCGCCGTTCGTCTGGGGTTTCGAGGTCGCGCGCGACACCGCGCGCGCCGCGTTCGAGAAGGCGGGGATCGAGCCCGGCGATGTCGACGTCCTCGAGGTGCACGATGCCTTCACCATCGGCGAGATCGTCACGGTCGAGGCTCTCGGCCTGGTCGAGATCGGCCGAGGCGCGGCGGCGATCGAGAGCGGCCGCTTCGGGCTCGGCGGCTCGCAGCCGGTGAACACCTCCGGCGGCCTGCTCTCGCGAGGGCATCCGCTCGGCGCCACCGGTCTCGCGCAAGTCGCGGAGATCGTCTGGCAGCTCCGCGGCGAGGCCGGCGAGCGCCAAGTCGAGGATGCTCGCGTGGGCGTGGTCGAGACCATGGGCGGAGGAGTCGCGGGCATCGATGCCAACGCGTGCGTGGTCGCGGTGCTCGGCGGATGAGCGTCTCGACGAGCACCGGCGGCGACCTGCTGACCGCGGAGCGGGTGGACGACCCCTATCCGTACTTCCGGAGGCTCCGCGCCGAAGATCCGGTCCACTGGAGCGAGGCGCACCACGCGTGGATGCTGCTGCGCCACGACGACGTCACGCAGGCCTTCCGTGACGCCCGTCTCTCGGCCGACCGCGTGAACACGTTCGTCAACGAGAAGGTCGCCGCCGAGGATCGCGGCTCCTTCGATGCGATCGTGCGGCTGCTCGGCAACTGGATGGTCTTCAAGGATCCGCCCGATCACGGGCGCCTTCGCCGGCTCGTCCACATGGCCTTCACCACGCGGATCGTCGAGCGATCGCGCTCGCAGATCGTCGAGGCGGTCGACGGCCTCGTCGACGAGCTCGAGCGACGCGGAGCGTCCGACTTCGTGAGCGACTTCGCCGCGCCGCTGCCGGCGATCGTGATCGCGCGGATGCTCGGCGTGCCGCCCGAGGACCACGAGCGCTTTCGCGAGTGGTCGAACGAAGTGATGAACCTGGTGTTCGGCGCCTCCGGCGACGCCGACCGCCACGGACGCGCCACGCGAGGCTTGCTCGCGCTCGAGGGTTACTTCCGAGACCTCCTCGACCGTCGCCGGCGAGCGCCGACGGAAGACCTGCTGACGGCGCTTTCCGTCGCGGAGGAGAAAGGCGACGTGCTGACGGCGGACGAGGTGATCTCGACCTGCATTCTCCTGCTCTTCGCGGGACACGAGACCACGACGAATCTGCTCGCGAACGGCTTTCTCGCGCTCTACCGAAATCCCGCCGAGCGCGAGAAGCTCGCGCGCCACCCGGAGCTCGCCGCCTCGGCGGTCGAGGAGCTCCTCCGCTACGACGGACCGTCCAAGGTGATGGTCCGCTACGTGAGCGAGGACCACGAGCTGCGTGGCCGAAGGATCCGGCGGGGCCAGCGCGTGTTCCTGGTGCAGGCGGCGGCAAACCGCGATCCGGCGCGCTTCCCGGACGCCGAGCGGCTCGACGTCGCGCGGGGCGACAACGATCACCTGGCATTCGGCTACGGCATCCACTTCTGCCTCGGGGCACCGCTCGCCCGGCTCGAAGGTCAGCTCACGTTCCCGCGTCTCCTCCAGAGACTCCCCGGACTGCGGGTGACGGCGGAACACCCGGAGTGGCATCCCACGATCGTCAGCCGAGGCCTGAAGTCGCTGCCCGTATCCGCCTGATCCCGGTTGCGTTCCGCGCTTTTCCTTGCGAGCCTCGGTCGCGGTGAGTGACTCGCGGGACGGAACGGGTCGAACGCCTCCGGCACACGTCACGACCTCCGGCGTCGAGCTCGGGTCCTTCTACTCGCCGGCCGACGTCGCAGAGCTCGACTACGGTCGCGACCTCGGCAACCCCGGCGAATATCCCTTCACCCGCGGCACGCGACCCTCCGGCTACCGCGGGCGCAAGTGGACCGTTCGCCAGGTCATGGGACTCGGCACCGCGGAGGAGACCAACGAGCGCCTGCGCTACCTGCTGCGAGAGGGGCAGACCGGCATCAGCCTGACGGGACTCGGCTACGCGCATTTCGAGTCGTCCGACCCGCGGGCGGCGGGCCTCGTCGGTCGCGGCGGCGTCTGGGTCGACACCCTCGACGACGTCGATCTCGTCTTCCGCGAGGTGCCGATCGAGCGCACGAGCATCAACCAGACCGGCAACTCGATCCCCGCCTTCTGCATGATCCTCGCGACCGCGAAGCGACGCGGAATCCCGCTCGCCGATCTCTCCGGCACGATCCAGAATTACGTGCTGCCGTGGGGCGAGCCGCCGAAGTATTCCGGCAACCACTACGTGGACGTGATCGAGTACTGCGCGAAGCACCTGCCGCGCTGGAACCACACCTCGATCTCGGTGCGCAACACCCGCGAGTCCGGGATCAGCGCGGCACAGGAGATCGCCTTCGGCCTGTACGAAGGTTGGTACGCCGCAGCGACGGCGAAGGAGCGCGGCGCCGACGTGAACCGCGTCGGGCGGCGGCTGACGTTCTTCCTGAACGCGGAGAGCGATTTCCTCGAGGAAGTGGCGAAGTTCCGCGCCGTCCGGCGGATGTGGGCGCGGATCATGCGCGAGCGGCTCGGAGCGACCGACGACCGCGCCTGTCAGCTCCGCTTCCACGTCCAGACATCCGGCGTGGCGCTCACCGCACAGCAGCCGCTGAACAACGTCGTCCGCGCCACGCTGCACGCGCTGGCGGCGGCGCTCGGCGGCGCGCAATCGATGTCGGTGAACGCCTTCGACGAGGCCTTCACGATTCCCTCGAAGCTCGCGCAGACGCTCTCGGTCCGCACCCAGCAGATCATCCAGCTCGAGTCCGGCGTCACCGCCGTCGCCGATCCGCTCGGCGGCTCCTGGGCCATCGAAGTGCTCACCAACGAGCTGGAATCCCGCGCCCGGGAGATCTTCGCGGAGCTCGGTCGCCTCTCCGCCGAGGGGGCATGGAGACACATCAGCGCGTGCACGCGTGACGCCGCCTACCGGCGTCAGCTCGAGATCGACGACGGCCGCCGGCCCGTGGTCGGCGTCAACTGTTTCGTCGAGGAGGACGAGGAGGAGCCTTCCTTCGGCCCCGTCTCGCACCGCGCCGAGCCGGACTACGATCCGGCGTGGCGGGAGAAGCAGATCCGGCGCCTCGAGCGCGTGAAGCGCGAACGGGATCCGGGCGGGGCCGAGGCGGCGCGTCGGCGGCTCGCGGAAGCGTACCGGCTGCGCGAACCGATCGTCGAGCCGACGCTCGAAGCCGCGGAAGCATATCTGTCGATCGGCGAGATCGTGGAGACCCTGGCCGCGGTCGCCGGCGAGACCGAGCTCCGCAAGCGCGGCGGGTTCATGATCCGCCTCTATTGACCCGGCGATGAACGCCCTGTCGTTCTCCGCCGGCATTCGTCATCCGCTCTTCCGGAGCGGGCGATGACTCGTCGCGTGCTCTTAGCGAGCGACACCCGCGGCCACACCGCCGGATACTACGTCGTCGCCCAGGCCCTCCGTGACGCCGGCTTCGAGGTGATCGTCACCGGGCAGCAGCTCCCGCGGGAGATCGCCGCCGCGACCGCGCAGGAAGACGCCGACCTGATCGCGCTCCGCATCATGGACCGCGATCCGGTCGAGGTCGTCACCGGTCTGATCGCGGAAATGCAGGCGATCGGGCTCGACGGCGTTCCACTGCTCGTCGGCGGAATCGTGCATCGGAAGGACGCCGCGCGCCTGCGCGAGCTCGGCGTCGCCGGCGTCTTCGGACCCGGATCCAAGCTGTCGGACATCACCGACTGCGCCCGCCGCGCGACCGCGGAAGAATCCGGCGGCACCGGCGGCTGACGATCGGCGCGAAGCGCCCCGCGCCGGGCGAATTGCGCCGGCGGGAGCCGCTTCCTATACTTCCCCAAACGTGAGCCGGATCGGCTTCCAAGGCCGCATTCTCGGATACTTCGGTCTGCTCGTGGCGGCGACCTTGATCGGCTCGCTGTGGCTCGTGGATTGGCACGTCACGAACCAGGTGCGGCAAACGGTTCGCGACGAGCTCGAGACCGCGCAGCGGGTGTTCGACGAGCTGCTCGATACGCGGGCGAACGCGCTGATCACCGCGGCGTCGCTGGTAACCCGGCTGCCGGTCCTCCACGAGCCGGCACACACGTGGGACCCGCCGTTCCTGGAGTACGCCTCGCGCGAGATCAACCGTCTCGTCGGCTCCGAGGTGGTGCTGATCACGGATCGCTCGGGGGTGATCCTCGGCCGCTCGGACCGCCGCTGGGAGCTCGGCGACATCTTCGACGAGACCACCAGCGTCGCTCGGGCGCTCCGCGGCGAGCGCGCGAGCAGCATGTGGATCCACGAAGACAAGCTCTACCAGATGGTCTCGGTGCCGCTGCGGCTGCCGACCGGCCTCGCCGGGACGCTGAGCGTGGGATTCCGCGTCGACGGCCGGTTCGCCACCGAGCTCTCGCTGCTGTCGGGAAACGACATCGCGTTCCTCGTCGGCAGCGACGTCGTCGCCTCCTCTCGCGAGCTTTCGCCTCACGAGCGGGCCGCCATCTCCGATCTCGCAGGGCGCGTCGAGGGCGTGCGTCCGGCGTACGGCGAGGTCGAGCTCCACGGCAAGGCGCCGGCGCTGGTCGTCCGGCCTTTCGTCGGCATCGGGCCGAAGCCGGTCGGAGCGTATGCGATCCTGCGCTCGCTCTCGCCCGACGCCCTCGCGCTCCGCGCGCTCGAGCGCCGGCTGGTGCTGACGGCCGGGTTCGTCTTTCTCGCGGCGCTGGCCGCGGGCTTCTTGCTGACACGCTCCGTCGCCCGGCCGCTTTCGGAGCTCGCCGTGGCTGCCCACGAGCTCGGGGCGGGGAACTACGACGCGCCGCTGCCGCCGCCGAGCGGCGGCGCGCAAGTCGAGGAGCTGACGCGCGCGTTCGAATCGATGCGCCGATCGTTGAAGGAGCGGATCGGCGAGCTTCGCGAGCTGACGGCCCACCTCGAGGAGATGGTGCGGGAACGGACCTCCGCGCTCGAGGACGCGCTCGCCGAGAACCGCCGCCTGCTCGAGACGCTGCGACGGTGGAACGACGAGCTCGAGCGCAAGGTCGAGGTGCGAACGCGAGAGCTCGCCGACGCGCAGCAGATGCTGATCCGGCAGGACCGCATGGCCGCGGTCGGACGGCTCGCCGCCGGCGTCGCTCACGAGATCAACAATCCCCTCGGCATCCTCTCGGGATTCGCGGAGGGGCTCCTCGACCGCGCGGCCGACCCCCGGCTCGCGGCGGAACCCTCGTTCACCGATTTCCCGGGACACCTGCGATTGATCGTCGACGAGGTCGACCGGCTGAAGACGATCGTGCAGAAGTTCCTCAACTTCGCCCGCAGCAAATCACCCCAGAAGCGCCGCATGGACGTGAACGACGTCGCGCGACAGGTCCTCGAGCTTCTCGCGAACCACTCGCGGATCGGCGGCAAGCATCTTGCGGGTGCGGTCGCCAGCGAGCCACTGTGGGTGGATGCCGATCCGGAGCAGTTGAAGCAGGTGCTCCTGAACCTGACATTGAACGGGCTCGACGCAATCGACCGAGGAGGGCGGGTGACCGTGCGCACGCTCCCCGTCGCCGGCTTCGCGGAGCTTCGCGTGGAAGACGACGGCGCCGGCGTTCCGGTCGAGCTCCGGGAGCGCGTGTTCGAGCCCTTCTTCTCGACCAAGCCCCCCGAGAAGGGCACCGGGCTCGGGCTGTCGCTCTGCCACGATCTCGTCCGCGAGAACGGCGGCGAGCTCGAGCTCCACGATCCGGCGAGGGGCGCCGGAACCGTCTTCGTCGTGCGCCTGGCGCTCGCGGAAGCCGAGAAGCTGCGTGCCCGCGCCTGAGACGGACCCGCTCGGGGCGCGCCGCGCGGCCTTCGAGCCGTGGGTCCTCGTCGTCGACGACGAGGAGATGATGCGGACGATGCTCGCGAGCGAGCTGCCGCGGCTCGGCTTTCACGTGAAGACCGCCGGCTCGGGCGGTGAAGGCGTGGCGCTGGCGGCCGCCGAGGATTTCGCCGTCGCGATCGTCGACGTGCTGATGCCGTCGATGGACGGCATGGAGACCCTCCAGCGCCTGAAACAGGAGAGCCCCGGCACCGAGGTCGTGATGCTGACCGGCCACGGCACGATCGAGAGCGCGGTCGCTGCGATGCGGGCCGGCGCCTACGATTACCTGACCAAGCCGTGCCGGCTCGCCGAGCTGGCGACGGTGCTGAACCGTGCCGTCAGCTATCGCCGGCTCGAGCGCGAGAATGCCGCCCTCAAGATGCTGATGGCCGATCGGCGCGACACCGGAGCGCTGGTGGCGGTGAGCGCCCGAATGAGGGCGGTCCTCGGCAAGGTGGAGCGCGTCGCCCCCGCGGATGCGCCGATCCTCATCCAGGGGGAGAGCGGCACCGGCAAGGAGCTCATCGCGCGCGAGCTTCACGAGCTGTCGCGACGTCGGGAGAAGCCGCTGGTGGTGCTGAACTGCAGCGCGATCCCCGATGCGCTGCTCGAGAGCGAGCTCTTCGGCCACCAGCGGGGCGCCTTCACCGGTGCGCACGAGCGGCGCCCCGGCCTCATGGAAGCCGCCGACGGCGGCACGATCTTCCTCGACGAGATCGGCGACATGAGCCCCGCGGTGCAGGCGAAAGTGCTCCGAGCTCTCGAGTCGGGCGAGGTGCGGCGAGTCGGAGAGAACCGCACGAGTCACGTGGACGTCCGGGTCGTGGCAGCGACGAACAAGGACCTTCGCAAGGAGGTGAGCACCGGGCGCTTTCGCGAGGATCTCTTCTATCGCTTGAGCGCGGTGGTGCTCGAGTTGCCCCCGCTTCGTGAACGCGTCGATGACGTCGAGCCGCTGGTACGCCATTTCACCGCGGCATTCCCTGCTCGGGATACCCACGTGCGCGATTTCTCGGCCGAGGCCATGGCGGCACTCCGTTCGTATTCCTGGCCGGGGAACGTGCGCGAGCTCAAGAACTGCGTCGCCGCGGTGTTGATCCTCGCGCCGGGGCCACTCGTCGAGCTCTCCGACCTTCCCGCCAGCGTCCGCGGGTCAAAACCGTCGCCGCGCCAGAGCCCGACGGAACCGATGCCGCTCCGGCGGCTCGAGGACGTGGTCAGCGAGTACGTCCGGCAGGCGCTCGAGCGTTGCGGCGGCAACAAGAGCCTCGCCTCCCGCATGCTCGGCATCGATCCCAAGACGCTCTACAAGCACCTCCGGCGGGTCATGGACGCGGGAGATTGAGGTCGGGGAGAATCTCCGGGCTGCGGAATTATTCCCGAATTCCGGTGGAACTACCTACTCGCCTCTTTGGGACTACTTCGAGAAAGAGCTGCGATTTCATGCAGTTGTGGCTTCCCGTCCGGGCGGCGTTCGATTGACACGCGGCACGGCCGTTGCTCTACACCAATTGCTCATTAGAGCGGCGCCGCTGAGCGGCGCGGAAAGGGGAGAAGGTATGCGAAGAGTTAGTACCTCGATGGCGGTCGCGGCCCTGCTTGCGATCGCCCTGCCGGCGATGGCGGAGATTCCGAAGGCCGGCACCATCATCACCAAGGCGAACATGGCGCAGTATCAGGAGGTTCTGTTCCCGAGCCTCTCGTACTTCGTCAAGAACGCCGACATGGAGATCCCGGTCATCGAGTACGGCAAGTACGAATGGCCTCCGAAGTATCGTGAGGCGACGGAGAAGTACTCGGCCCAGGTTCAGCTGTCGGCGGATGGCCGGAACATGGAGAACTACGTTGCCGGGGCACCGTTCCCGAACGTGGATCCCAATGATCCGCTCGCGGCCTACAAGTGGATGTGGAACCACGAGCAGAAGACCCCGTACACCGACAACGTCGGCTGCGGCTGGAACGTCGAGCTCGTGAACTCGAACGGTGAGCGCGAGCGTTTCTTCGGCTCGAACTTCTGGCGCCGCATGATGTGGCGCGGCCGTCTGTACCTGGACCCGAAGCCGGTCGTGGCTCACGACCCGGCGATCATCTACACCGAGCAGTGGGGTCCCCTCCACGACCCGAACGACCTCAAGGGCGCGGGCGTGCTCAACTTCCGTTACGTCTCCCCTGACGTTCCGGACGACTCCTACATGTACCTCCCCGAGCTGCGGAAGGTCCGCCGTCTCTCGATGGCGAATCGCTCCGACGCATTCTGGGGCACGGACATCGACATCGACTCGATCTGGACTTGGAACTCGAAGCTGTCCTTCTGGACGTTCAAGTTCCTCGGCGAGAAGAAGCTCCTCGCGGCGTTCCACGCGGGCGGTTACGGCCAGCGTGAAGCCTGGTGCGCCCAGCCCGATGGCAAGAGCGGCATGAAGGCCTTCATCTGGTGCGTGCCCCACGAAGTGCGTGACACGATCGTGATCGAGGGAACGCCGACCGGGTTCTCACAGTACGCGTTCTCGAAGCGCATCCTGTACATCGACAAGGAGTCCTACATGGCCCAGTACAACGAGGGCTATGACCACGGCGGCGAGCTGTGGAGGACCTGGTACATGATGTCGGACACGGGCAAGAGCCCGCACGACGTGAAGAAGGAAGGCGGGGCTTACAAGACCGTGCCGACCAGCACGACGAACGCACCGACGTACGACTACGACCACATCTACCCGAACCACGGTGGCGTGGTCGATCACCAGCTGAACCACACCTCCAAGTGGGACTGCCCGGACGGGTATCTCTATCCGAACCTGGGAGTGAAGCACTGGTACCACAACACCACGAAGGAGTGGAACACGCCGGATAACTTCACCATCAACTACCTGATCAAGAGCGCCGGCTTCTAAATCGAGCCTGCGCGACGCGGAGCGGCGCACCCCCAACCGCGGGGCGCGCCGCTCCGCAGGATTCGCACCGTCGTGATCACCTGACAGAATCGTCCGTGCCGTAGGGGATCCGTGGTGCAAAGGGGGCCGCCGGGAATCGTCCCGGCGGCTCTTTTTTTTCGTTCACGCGCCGAGAGTGTTCGTCGACATCAGCCGAACAGGACGGCGAGCATCGAGATCGAGCCGCCGTCGAACCCCTCGACCGGAAACGAGACCGGCTCGCCGGCGTCACTCTGTGCGAGGACGTACACGAGCGGCAGAAAATGCTCGGGCGTGGGAGCAGCCAGAGCCGCATCTCGACCGAGCGCTTCGTAGCCCACCACCGCGTGCGGATCCCGCGCGATCATGGACTCGCGGATCCGGCGTTCGAATCGAGCCGCCCAGTCGAACGGCTCCGCGGACCGGTGGCCCCAGGCATACGCGTGGAGGTTGTGCACGACGTTTCCCGAGCCGAGCACGAGCACACCTTCCTCACGCAGCGGGCGGAGCCGGCGAGCGACCTCCCAGTGCTCAGCCGGCGGTAGGGTCTCGTCGATCCCGAGCTGAACGACCGGAACGTCCGCTCCGGGAAAGAGATGCACCAGGACCGACCAGGTTCCGTGGTCGAGCCCCCAGCGGTCGTCGAGCTCCACCGGCCGTGGCGCGAGCAGCTCCCGCACGCGGCGCGCGACCTCCGGGGAGCCGGGCGCGGGGTACTCCACCTCGTGCAGCCGGCGGGGAAACCCGCCGAAGTCGTGCAGAGTGCGCGGACGTTCATCGACGGTGACGCGGCACCCGGGAACGTACCAGTGGGCCGAGACCGAGAGGATCGCCCGCGGCCGCGGCAGCGTTTCGCCGAGCCGCCGCCACGAGCGAGACACCTCGTTGTCCTCGATCGCGTTCATCGGGTTGCCGTGCCCGACGAAGAGGGCCGGGATGCGCCGGCCGCGCGCATTTTCCTGCATGGCGTCGATCCTAGGCGGCCCCCCGCGCAGAGACCATCCGTCACAGTCGCTTGGTCATCAGGAACCGATCGTGGTCGACGTACGCGAGGCGGCGGTAGAGCTCCGCGGCACGGACGTTCCTCCGCTCCACCTCGAGGTGAAGCGCGCCGACGCCGAGCTCTCGGCAGGCTTCCTCGACGACCGCGATCGCCGCGGTGCCGACGCCTCGGCCGCGATGCGGCTCGCGGACGTACAGCTCGTCGAGAAAAGCGTCACGGCCGTGGAACTCGAGGCTGTAGCCGAGCGTCAGGACGACGTAGCCTACCGGCTCCGGCTCTTCCGCATGGATCAGCCAGATGCGCCCGAAGCGGGGATCGCGGAGCAGGGCGCACACCGCCTCGAGTGCCCGCGCGCCATCGTAGCCGTAGCCGTCGAGTTCGTAGAGCTCGCGCATCATGGCGACGATCTCGGGTGCGTCCGATTCGCCGGCCGGTACGAAGCGCGGACGCGTCATCGCAGAATGCGGGCTCGACCCGACCCATGCGCGACGCGCATGGCCGCCCGACTGCGGCCATGCGCTCGTTCGCGTCGCTTCAGAACTGATACGTGAGCTTCAGCTGGACTTCGTCCCACTGCGACAGCCGGCCGATGCCCCATGGCTCGTCCACCGTGCGATTGAAGTTCGTGTAGATGCGAAGCGCCGGTGTGATGATGACGTTCGGCGACGGCAGGTAATCGACCCCCAGCGCGAACGCCATCGACGGTGCATTCCCCCAGTCGCTGATCCATGCCCCGATCGGAGCCAGCGAGCCGCCCCAGTAGAACGTGGTGGCCGCGAGGATCGTCAGCGCTTCGAACTGCTTCAGCTCGTCGATGTCGCAATGTGAGCGGAACTGACCCGGGATCGTGCAGGAGTTCGGCAGACCGACGTCGCCGTCCAGAGCGATCGTCGCACCGTTGTCCTGCACGAACGGGCTCGGCCCGGTGCGGATCTTGTCGTGGCCGAAGATGTAGTTGAAATCCAACTGGCCGATGATCAGCCAGGTGGAGCGCCGATTGAGCCATTTGATCCACGTGGGGCGATCGAAGTTCAGCGCCCCGAGCAGCACGTCCTTCTTCTTCAAGCCGTTGCCGAACGGCGAGAGCGTATTGATCGGCATGCCGTGCGTGAGGGCCCCCTCGACGGTCCACACGGCTGACGTGTACTCCTCGAAGTAGTTCGCCGACGCACCGACCACGTGGACGTACGGGTAGTACCACTCGATCGGAATGCGGACGTAGCCGATGGTGTCGTGTTCCTCGCGCGTGATCGGATCGAGGGTGGTGTGCGGGGCGATCTGGAGCTGGCCCGGGAGGCCGTTGTTCACGAGACCCACCTGGGCCTTGACGGCGCCGGCTCCGGGTAGATCGACACCCAGATGCCGCCGGTACATGTAGTTCAAGGTGAAGCCGACCCCGTAGGCGTTGCCGCCGAAGCGGCCGCCCACCTGGTTCACGTCCCCGGCATCATGACGACCGTAGAGACCCTGCTGGATGCGGGTACGCTGCCGATCCCTCGAAGGGCAGAACCCGGTCTCGGAGGCATTGCTGAAATCCGGATTTGCCGCCGCGTTCGGCTGCGTGTTCCCGGTGTCGTCGAAGCAGGCCTGGAGGAACGCCGGTCCCGCCGGGATCACGAGGCCGCCGCGGAAGGGGTTCCGGTCCGGGATCGACCAGGGCGCGGGCTCGAACCGCGCGTAGGCGGGCTGGAAGTCGAATGGGATGTCGAACATCTCGAGGTAGCTGTTCGAAACCGGCCCGACCGACCCGATGTCCCAGAGCGCCTTGATCGTCCACGCGGGGATGCGCAGCTCGTCGAAGCCGACCTTGCCGAGCAGCCCCGCTTCCTGCTGCAGGTGCCACGAGAGATCGAGGCCGTTGACGCTGTCGAGAGCACGGAAGGAGAGCGCTTCACCCCAGACGATCTGTTGCCGGCCGATGCGCAGCGATACCGGGACGCGGGCGAGGTCGATGTCGATGAAGAACTCGCGGAGCACGTTCTCGAAGGCGATGTCGTGTCGCGCGGACCTGGGGATCTGATCGAGCTTGCCCGCGTGGCTTCCGTCCTGCGCTTCGAGGTGCGGCCCGGGCGCGAGGTCGTAGATCGAATCGTAGACGAAGCGGTAGTAGGCGAAGAGGTTTGCGCTGCGAATGAACGGAAGCTGCGCCATCCCTTGGAGGAAGTTTCCTCCGTCCTTGACGAGCTGGTGCTCGTACTGCAGGCGAAACGTGTTCCGCTGCTGGACCGGGTTGAACGCGCTGAAGGTGTCCGAGTGCTCCTGGATCCGGAACAGCTCCTGCGTCTGCACGTTCCCGGAGATCTGGATGTCGCCGTAGCGCACCGTCGCGTGCGCGGGCGAGGCGACGATCGAGGCGAGAAGCAATGCGGCCGCGACCGTCCAACCCGACCGAGGGACCGCCCCACGCCGCCCGAGGCTACATCGTCCGACCATGACTCCCCTCCTCCTTTCGCCGCCCCTCGTCCTCATCCCCGTCCCCTGCTGCGCGTCCGCTCGTCGGCTCCTATCGTCGGCTCATGGCGTCGGCTCCTAACCGAGGCAGAGCTTCCAGCTCTTGCCGCCGTCGGCCGTGTGCAGCACGGTGCCGTAGCCGCCGACCAACCAGCCGTTTTGCGGATCGGAAAAATCGATCGACCGGATCCAAGTGTAGATCGGCATCCCGAGATCTGCACGCTTCCAGGATGTCGCACCGGACACGCGCGAGACGATCTCCCCCGCGGCGCCGACCGCCCATGACGTACCATCGGGGCCGACCCACGATTCGTAGAGTGGGTCGACGATCGGGTACTGCAGCTCCATCGCGTCGAAGCGCCACGTCGCGCCCGCGTCCGTCGTCCGCGCGATCCTGCCCTCGAGCCCCGTGACCACCGCCTCCTGCGGCGAGACCACGTCGATGCCGAAGAACGTGGGAATGTCCATCGGGTCGACGATTCCCGTTTCGGCGCTCATCAACGAGTTCTGCGTCTCTTTCCATGACTGGCCGCCATCCTCGGTCTTGTAGATGCGGCCGAACTCACCGACGACCCAGCCATTCTGCGCGTCGAGGAAGTGAACGTCGTAGAGCACGGGGTCCTGCATCGCGAGCGCGAGATCGGGATCGGCGTTGTTGTCGAACGTGGGTGCAATCTTGGCGGCCTGCCAGGTCTTGCCGCCGTCGGACGTCTGCAGGAAGGCCGATTTGTCTCCGACCGCGAAGCCGCGGCTCTGGTCCACGAAAAAGATGGAAAAAAGATACACGTTCGTGCCGGCCTGCTGCTTTTGCCAGGTCTTCCCGCCGTCGCCGGAGTGAAGGATGGTGCCCTCTTGACCGGAGACCCAGAGATCCTGTCCGACCGCGGCGACCTTGTAGAGCGCCAGATCGGTCCCGCTCTCTCGCCGCTCGAACGTGACCCCGCCGTCGGAGGTCTCGAGGATCTTGCCACCGTAGCCGACGATCACGGCGTGATCGGGGCCAATGGCCTTCACGTCGAAGAACTTGTCGGAAAAGTAGATCTTCTGCTGAGCAAGAGGGACGTTCTCGAACTCCTGGTGGCAGGCGCCGAGAACGAGCAACGACAAGGCCGCAACGAGCGGCATCCGTGGGAACATTTGCGTCTCCTTGAGGAAGGCCGCGACCAGATACGTCCCGATTCGCCCGCAGGAAAACCTCCTGCGCTGAAATGCCACAGAAATCGCGGCTCCCGTAACAAACTCGGCGCGAGCGTGTCAAGAACATTCGGGGCGGCCCGGCAAGCAACGCCCCCGGCAGAGCGAGTCGGCAGGCTCGACGGCTCGGCATCGAGACGTCGGACTCGAGCTGCCGCTCGGCGTCGTTCCTGCTCCCCGCTGCAGCGTCCACACCTGGCGAAGCCGGAGCGTCGGGTGGCGATGTGGGTCTCGGCGACAGGTGCTTGCGACGACGGCGCGAGCATCCGACTCGATCCAGGATCAGGGAGCGTCCGGGGGCTTGGTCTCGATCTTCGCGGGCGAGTCTTCGTGGGCCTTCTTGGGGAACCACTTGTCGATGTCGGCGTTCTCGACCACCGCCTCTTGGCGGTCGACCTTCCACTTCCCGTCTTCCTTCACCAGTATGTAGAGCTCGTGCTCCTCGACGCCGAGCTGGTTCAGGAACTTGTCCTGCGAGCTCAGGATGTTCGGGACCTTGGCGACCTCTCCCTCGATCTTCGACGGATAGACGTCGAAGTCGAAGATCTTCGCCTCCGACAGCTGGAAGATGTACTGCTGCTCCTTCGCCCAGACTTCCTTCGACTTGTCGTGTTTCATCCCCGCCGAGACGAGGTCGTAGACCTTGTCGAACTCCTGATCCTGCACGCCCGAAAGGTACTGCTTGAGCGTCTCCTCCGGCGAGAGGTCGGCGGCCGACGCGCATCGGGCGCCGGCGAGGAGCAGTACGGTGAGCGCAATCCGCAGGAGTGGGCGCATGCGTAGAGTGAGTCGTTCCGAACTCTCTTTCTCTAGAGGAAGGTTCCCGGATTTACAACCGCGGCGTCGCTCACGTCTCGACGTTCCTGCGCAGTCCCGTCCTCTTGTGCCGAGCGGCGTGAACGCCGTAGATTCGACTCGAAGTCGATGCGCTCCGCGACCCTGCGTCTCCTTCCCCTCGTGGCGGTGGTGGCCGCCTCGTTGCCGGCCTGCGAGCCCGTCGCCTGCCCCTTCGGCACGCACAAGGTCTCCGAACGGCGCTTCGAAACCCTCCACTTGGTGACGAAGTTCGCCGAGCAGTGGTGCGAAGCCGTCGACGACGACGGCAAGCCGTACAAGCACGGCCCGTACCTCGCGCGATATCCGAGCGGAGAGCCCAAGCGCGCGATCTCGTATCGGTACGGCCGGCCCGACGGTGATGAGACCTCCTGGTACGAGGACGGAACGGTCCGCGAGCAAATCCACTGGAAGAAGGGAATGCAGGAAGGCCAGTGGATGCACTGGTACGAGACCGGTGCAAAGCGGCAGGAGCGACGTTTCCGCGATGGCGTGCTCGATGGACCGGAGATCGGCTGGTACCCGAACGGCGCGGTGCAAAGCCAGGGCTCGTGGAACGCTGGTCGGCGGGTCGGTGTCTGGCGCCGGTGGCACGAAGACGGTCAGAAAGCCGAAGAGGTCGAGTATCGCGAAGACCAGCCGTCCGGGCTGCAGGTCACGTGGCATCCGAACGGCCACAAGCAGCTCGAGGGCCACTGGCGGAGCGGAGTGAAAGACGGCGGCTGGACCGAGTGGTACCCGAACGGAACCAAGATGCTCGTGCAGCATTACCGCGGCGGCCAGCTCCACGGGCTGGAGGCCGGCTGGTACGAGAACGGCGGCAAGGAGTTCGTCGGCGAGTGGCGCGATGGCCGGCAAGAAGGCCTGTGGACGCGCTGGTACGACAACGGAGCGAAACAGTCGGAAGGGGAGTGGCGCGACAACGAGCAGCATGGCCACTGGGTGGCCTGGTTCGAGAACGGTCAAAAGCACTGGGAGGGAACCTGGGACCACGACCAGCGCGACGGTGAAGGGACCGAGTGGTACGACGACGGCCAGAAGAAGCTCGTGCTCGCCTACGTCCACGGCCTGCGAGAGGGCCTGGAGATCACCTGGTACCGGAACGGCCGGAAGGAGCGCGAGGGCGAGTGGCGCAACGGACGCGAGCACGGGCTGTGGAGGTTCTGGCGCAAAGACGGCCGGCCGTGGATCGAGCGCGAGTACCGAGACGGCAAGCAGCACGGACGGGAAATCTCGTGGGACGAGAACGGCAAGGTTTGGCTGGACACCACGTGGGTCGACGGACGTCGCGCCGACGGATCACCGTCGATCGCCGCCGCGCCGCCGGCGGAGTTGCCTGCGTCCTGATCAGCTGCCGGACGGCTCGGCACCGGCCGCGGAGTCCGGCTCGGCACCCCGCGCCGCGTAGGGAAGGAGCGCCGTGATCAGGTTCGTACGGCCGCCGAGCTGGCGGCCGAGGCCGCCGAGAAGGCCGAGGACGCGCATCACGAGCAGGATGTCCTCGGGAATGCGGACCAGCGGATTCGCGCGATAAGCACGCAGCAGCTCCGGCCCGAAGCGCTCGAAGACTTCCGAGTCCGACAGCCGGTCGGCACGCTCTCCCGCGAACGCCAGCATCGCGCCGACCAGCGGAACCATGTCGTCGATCGTGCGCTGCCGATTGCGGAAGCCGATGTCGCCGAGCTTTTCGAGCACCTCGGAAGGCCGCCCGAGGAGCATCGCATGCAGCACCTGCGCGAGACCGCGGCGGAACTCCTCCGAGAGCGTCTTCACGAGCCCGAAGTCGAGGAGCACGAGACGCGGCTCTCCGTCGGCGGTCTTCGCCGGCTGCACGAAGAGGTTTCCCGGGTGCGGATCGGCGTGGAAGAACCCGTGGAGCAGGATTTGTTCGGCGTAGAGCCGGATCAGCCGATCGGCGATCCCCGCGGGATCGATCCCGGCCGCGCGCAGCGCAGGGACGTCCGTGACCTTGATCCCCTCGAGGAACTCCATCACCAGGACCGTGGAGGTCGAGTGCTGCCAAACGATCGCCGGGACCGCGACGTCGCTCCGCCCGCCGAGCCGTTCGGCCATGTGCTCGGCGCTCCGCCCCTCGCGGAGGAAATCGAGCTCTTCTTTCACGTAGCGCTCGACCTCGTCGATCAGCGGCACGAAGTCGAGCTGCCGTTCGAGGCCCTGCAGCGTGCGGAAGACGATCCGCAGGTTGGAGAGGTCCATGGCGACCAGCGCGGCGATGTCCGGGTACTGCACCTTGACCGCGACGCGCCGGCCGTCGTGCAGCCATGCCTCGTGCACCTGCGCGAGTGAGGCCGCGGCGATGGGAACCGGGTCGATGCGAGCGAAGGTCTTCTCGAGCGGGCCCCCGAGGCTTCTCTCGAGATGTGGGCGGATCTCGCGAAACGGCCGCGGCGGAACCCGGTCCTGCAACCGCGACAGCACCTCGACGTACTCGGGCGGCAGCAAGTCTGCTCGCGTGCCGAGCCACTGGCACACCTTGATCAGCAACCCTTGGAGCTCGACCGCGCGGCGATAGATGCGCTCGGCGTTCCGGCGATGACGCCCGGCGTCGCGGTGACGGCGAAGCGGCGCGAGCCGGTAGCTCGCATAGACGTGCGCCGCCGTCGCCGCGACGGCGCCGAAGCGGCGTACACGCCGCATCACTCGCCGTTCTGCCGCCGCCCTCATTCCCCCTCGATTATCACGGAGCTGGCGCGAATGGATGCGCCGACGTCTCTACCTCATCGCCGCGGCGATCGCCTGCGCCATCTCCACGGTGCGTGCGGTGCCACCGAGATCGTGCGTCAGAGTCTTCCCATCGCGCAGCACGCGATCGACGGCGCGCTCGATTCGCACCGCGGCGTCGTGCTCGCCCAGATGCTGGAGCATCAAGACTGCCGAGCCGAGCAGCGTCAGCGGGTCCGCGCGGTTCTTGCCGACGAGCTCCGGAGCCTCTCCGTGCACCGCCTCGAACACGGCCATGCCGTCGCCGAGGCTGGCGGCACGGGCGGCCGCGATTCCGCCGGCCAGGCCGGCACAGAGATCGGCGATCAGATCGCCGTAGAAGTTCTCCATCACCAGCACGTCGAAGCGGTACGGATCGAGCACCAGCCGCATCGCCGCGTTGTCGACGATCATCTCCTCGTAAGCGACGTCCGAGTGGGCCCGCGCGACCTCACGTACGGCCTCGAGGAAGAGACCGTCCGAGAGCTTCATGATGTTCGCCTTGTGAACGGCCGTCACCTTCTTCCGCCCGCTCGCGCGGGCATGCTCGAAGGCGAACGCGCCGATGCGGGCGCAGGCGGCCTGGGTGACGACCTTGATGCTCTCGACGACTCCCGGCACCACGCGATGCTCGAGCCCGGCGTACTCGCCCTCGGTGGTCTCGCGCACGACCACGAGATCCAGATCCGGATAGCGGCTCCACGGAAGGCTCCGCACCGGCCGGATCTGGGCAAAGAGCCCGAGCGCACGTCGCAGCATGACGTTCGGGTTCAGCACGGCGCTCCCCGGAGCCGACAGCAATCGGCCCTTGAGCGCGATCCCGATGCGCCGCACCGTCTCGAGCGATTCCTGCGGCAGCGGCGTCCCGTAGCTGACCATCGCGCGCATTCCGAAGAGCGCCTCCTGCCATTCGATGCGGGCCCCGCTCGCCTCGACGACGAGCACCGTCGCGTCGGCGATCTCCGGACCGACGGAGTCGCCCGGGATCAGCACCACGCGATGCGCTGCGGCGCTCACGCGGTGACCTCGCGGAGGAGCGCGTCCACGTACTCCGCCGTGGTGGCCGTGCCGCCGAGATCGCGGGTGCGTACCTTCGCTTCTCCGAGCACCGTCTCGACCGCCCGTCGGATCCGCCGGGCAGCGTCACGCTCGCCGAGATCCTCGAGCATCAGCACCGACGAGAGGATCAGCGCCGTCGGGTTCGCGAGCCCCTTGCCGGCGATGTCGGGCGCGCTTCCGTGCACCGCCTCGTACACCGCGCGCCGTGCACCGATGTTCGCGCCGGGCACCACCCCGAGCCCTCCCACGAGGCCGGCGGTGAGATCCGAGATGATGTCGCCGTAGAGATTCTCGAGCAGGATCACGTCGAACTCGGACGGATCGAGCACCAGACGCATGCAGAGGTTGTCGATGATCACTTCCTCGTAATCGATGTGCGGATAGCGGCGCGCGACGAGCTGCGCGCAGTTCAAGAAGAGCCCGTCGGCGAGCGGCATCACGTTTGCCTTGTGAACCGCCGTCACCTTGCGCCGGCCGGCACGCTGGGAGTAGTCGAAGGCGAACTCCGCGATCCGCGTGCACGCCTTCTCCGTCATGATCTTGAGGCTCTCGACGACGCCCGGGACCACGCGGTGCTCGATCCCGGAGTAGAGTCCCTCGGTGTTCTCGCGGACGACCACGAGGTCCACGTTCGGGTGGCGCGTCTCGATGCCCGGCAGCGAGCGCACCGGCCGGAGGCTCGCGTAGAGATCCAGCGCCCGCCGCAGTCGCACGTTCACGCTCTGGAACCCGGTGCCGATCGGCGTGGTCACCGGACCCTTGAGCGAGGCGTCGGAATCGCGAATCGCGTCGAGGACCGCATCGGGCAGCGGATCGCCGGCCGCGGTCGCGGCACCGGCACCCGCCTGCGCGACCACCCACTCCACGGGCACGCCCGCGGCCTCGATGACGGTCCGGGCGGCGTCCGTCACTTCCGGCCCGATCCCGTCTCCGGGGATCAGCGCGATGCGATGCACCCGGCCAGCATGAAGGCTCGAGTTGGCGGTTTCAACCGACGGCCGTCACGCGGCGTCGGGTTCAGAGATCGAGCTCTTCGACCTTCGGCGCCCGCTCCATGATCAGCTGGAAGCGTGGGGCGACGTCGCGTCCCATGAGCGTCTTGAACGTACGGTCGGTTCCCTCCGGATCGGACAGCGATACGCGCAGGAGCGATCGATGCTCCGGATCGAGCGTGGTCTCCTTCAGCGTCTTCGGGTTCATCTCGCCGAGACCCTTGAAGCGCGTCACCCGCACGGACTTTCCGTCGACGGACCCGAGCAGCCGATCCTTCTCCCGATCGTCGAGCGCCCAGTGGGTCTGCTTGCCGACGTCGATGCGGTAGAGCGGCGGCTGCGCGATGTAGACGAAGCCGCCTTGCACGAGCCCGGGCAGGTGGCGAAAGAAGAACGTGAGCAGCAGCGTGCAGATGTGGTTGCCGTCGGAATCCGCGTCCATGAGCAGGCAGATCTTGTGGTAGCGGAGCTTCGCCGCGTCGAAATCCCTGCCCGCGCCGCAGCCGAGCGCGGAAACCAGATCCCCGAGCTCCTTGTTGGTCAGCACCTTCCCCGTCGCTGCTTCCTCGGTGTTGAGCACCTTTCCGCGGAGCGGCAGGATCGCCTGGAACTGCCGATCGCGGCCCTGCTTCGCCGAGCCGCCGGCGGAGTCGCCCTCGACGATGAAGAGCTCGCACTCCGCGGGATCGGTCGAGCTGCAGTCGGCCAGCTTTCCCGGCAGGTTCAGGCGGTGGGAGATCGCCCCTTTGCGGGTGACCTGCTGCGCCGCCACGCGCGACGCGCTCCGCGCCCGAGCCGCGAGGATCACCCGTTCCGCGATCGCATCGGCCACGGAGCGGTTGCCCATCAGGTAGTTCTCGAGCGCCGTGCGGATCGCGGCGTCGACCAGCGCCGCCGTCTCCGGGTTGTTCAGGCGCTCCTTCGTCTGCCCCTGGAACTGCGGGCTCGTGAGGTAACACGAGAGCACCGCCACGACCCCCTCGCGTACGTCCTCGGCGGCGACCGTGAGGCCGCGGGGAACCCGGTTGTGAATCTCGAGATAGTTTCTGAGCGCGCGATTGATCGCCGCCTTGAGCCCGTTCTCGTGCGTTCCTCCGGCCGTGGTCGGAATGCTGTTGACGAACGTGAGGAACGTCTCCGACGTGGCCTCCGTCCACACGACGGCGCACTCGAGCTCGGGAATCGTGCCGCCTCCCTCGGGCGCCGGCTGCAATCGCTCCGTGTAGAAGACCTCGCCGCCGACCGGGTCGAGGCCGCGCTCGGCGACGAGCTTCGCGAGGTACGCGCGGATCCCGTCCTCGTAGTGAAACGTCGTCGTGTCGCCGGCGGCCTCGTCGGTGAACACCACCGTCAAGCCCTTGTGCAGGTACGCCTTCGCCTCGAGGCGGGCGGCGATGACCTCGGCATCGAGCTTCGTCGAAGGGAAGATCTCCGGATCCGGCCGGAAGAAGATCGTCGTGCCGCTGCCACGCGCGGCGCCGGTGCGCTTGAGCTTGGTCCTCGGTTTGCCGCGCGAGAACGCCTGCTGCCACTCGGCGCCGTCGCGACGTACCGTCGCCACCATTTCGACCGACAACGCCGTCACCACCGACGCGCCGACGCCGTGAAGGCCGCCGGAATGGAGATAGTTCTTCGCCTCGAACTTGCCGCCCGCATGCAGCGTCGTGAGGATCAGCTCGAGCGCGGGCTTCTTGTACTTCTTGTGGAGGTCGACGGGGATTCCGCGACCGTCGTCCGCAACCGTCGCCGACGACCGGTCGGCATGCAGCGTCACGTGGATCCGCCCGGCGTATCCGTTGATCGCCTCGTCGACGGAGTTGTCGACCACCTCCCAGAGAAGATGGTGCAAGCCTTCGGGCCCGACGCCGCCGATGTACATCGCCGGCCGCTTGCGCACCGGCTCGAGTCCCTCGAGGACGGTGATGTCTTCCGCCGTGTACTTCGATCTCGCCATCCGGTGCGACCCTATCCCTCCAGGCGGACGGCGGCGATGCCGCCGCGCTTCACGACCTTCTGTCCCTTGCCGCCGCGCCGGCCCACGGGCACGTCCGACGGGTGAATGCGCCGTTCCCCTCCGTCCGTGGTGACGACGACCATTCGGCCGTCCGCGGGCGGCGACACCGCACCCACGATCCGGTCCGCTGCCTCCCCGGGCCGCATCAGGTAGACGCCCTTGCCCGCTCCGGAGAGCTCGGGCACCTCGCCGAGCGGGAACCGCAGCATCTTGCCCCTCGCCGCCGCGACGATCACCTCGCGCCCGCGGACGGGGGAGATCGACACCACCTCATCACCCTTTCCGGTGCGCGCGATCTTTCGACCGGCGCGAGTCGTCTCCGAGAGATCGGGAGTGAGGCGGAACCCGAACCCTCGTGCGGTCGCGAGCAGGAGCTGCGCCGGCGCCGTCGATTTGTCGAAGAGAGTGCCCTGCTCCGAAGGCACAGACGATCCGGACACGAGCATGACGTCGATGACTCGCTCGTTGTCGGCGAACTTCGCCATCGATTGAATCGGCTCGCCGTATCCGGTGGTGGCGGGCAGCGTGTTCACCGGCAGCACGTAGAGCCCGCCGAAGCTCGAGAAGACCGTGATGCGGTCGCGAGTGCTCCCCGCGAGGACACGGAAGAGCGCGTCGCCCTCCCGGAGCCGCGTCGTCGACGGATCCTTGATCTCGCGGACGCGTTTCACCCACCCGTCGCGCGAGAAGAGCACCGTCGCCTCCTCGTGCACGATGTACGCCTCGGGATCGTAGGCGAGCTCCTCGGCGCGCGAGATCGCCGTGCGGCGTGCATCGGAATAGTCCTTCTTCGCCTTCCCCAGCTCGTCGCGGATGATCTGCCAGCGCCGCTTGGGCTTCTTCAGCAAGTCCTCGACCTCGGCGAGCCGCTCGCGCTTCTCCGTGCGCTCCTTCTGGATCTTGCCCATCTCCAGACGGGCGAGCTGGTAGAGGCGGATCTCGAGGATCGCGTGAACCTGCACGTCATCCAGGCGGAACGCCGCCTGGAGCTTCCCCGCGGCATCCTCGCGTGACTCTGCGGACCGGATGATGCGGATCGCGCGGTCGAGGTCGCCGTGGAGGATCGCGAAGCCCTCCAGGAGATGGAGCCGCTCCTCGAGCTTTCGCTTCTCGTACGCGAGACGGCGGGTCACCACCTGGAGGCGGAAATCGAGGAAATGGCGGCAGAGCTCGCGGAGCGACAGCCGCGCCGGTTGGCCGACGAGCGGATTCGCGGTCGGCACCAGGCACGTCAGGTTCACGTTGAAGTTCGCAGCGAGGTCGGTGTGCTTGTACAGGTACGCCATGATCAGCTCGGGCGCGGTGCCGCTCTTCGGCTCGAGAACGACGCGCACGTCGTTCGTCGACTCGTCGCGGACGTCGACCACCTGAGGCAGCTTGCGGCTGACGATCAGCTCCGCGATCGACTCGACGAGCGTCGCCTTGTTGGCCCCGTAGGGGATGGAGGTGATGACGATCTGCTGGCGACCGCGCGACAGGCTCTCCAGCCGGTACTGGCCGCGGAGACGAATCGCCCCCTGTCCGCTCTCGTAGATGGAGCGCAGCTCCGCCTTCGTGTTGAGGATCTCGCCGCCGGTCGGGAAGTCCGGGCCCTTGACGAATTTCAGCAGCGTCTTGGTCTCGGCTGCGGGGTCGTCGATCATCGCGATCAGCGCGTCCACCAGCTCGCCCAGGTTGTGGGGCGGAACGTTCGTGGCCATGCCGACGGCGATGCCCGTCGAGCCGTTCATCAGGAGCTGCGGCACCGCGGCCGGCAGGACGACCGGCTCCTCCCGCGTGGCGTCGTAGTTCGCGTGAAACGGAACCGTGTCCGCGTCGAGCTCGCCGAGCAGTGCCTGGGCCACCCGCGCGAGCCGCACCTCCGTGTACCGCATCGCCGCCGCGCCATCCCCGTCGAGGGATCCGAAGTTCCCCTCGCCCTCGACGAGCGGGTACCGAAGCGCGAACGGCTGCGCCATCCGTACCATCGCCTCGTACGCGGCCAGGTCGCCGTGGGGATGATATTTGCCGAGCACCTCGCCGACGACGGCGGCGGATTTTCGCGGCCTCGCACCCGGAGCCAGGCCGAGGTTTTCGGCCATCGCGAAGAGGATCCGGCGCTGCACCGGTTTCAGGCCGTCGCGCACGTCCGGCAGCGCGCGACTGGTGATCACCGAGAGGGCGTAGCTCAGGTAGCGCTCCTCGGCAGCGCTGCGTAGATCCGTCGCCAGCTCGGTCATGCGTCACCTCCGGGACGAGGAAATTCCGCCTCGTCCGTGTTCGATCGACTCGGGGATCGGCGGCGTCGCCGCACCACCGGGCACGTCCGGCCCATGTCCCCACTCTTCGACGAGGAGGACGAACATGAGACTTCCGGCCGGCTCACTCTCGACTCGGTGGACGGCAACGGCGATCGCCGCCGTCGTCGCCGTCACCCTTCATCAGCAAGCGCGTGCCGACGACGTCTTCGTCCTGACGAGCCCCGACTTCAAGGACGGCGGCGACATTCCCACGGCGTTCACGTGTGACGGCGCCGATCGGTCGCCCAAGCTCCAGTGGAACGGTGCGCCGCAAGAGACCAGGGCGTTCGCCCTCACGGTCGATGATCCCGATGCACCCGGGGGAACCTTCACGCACTGGGTGATCTACAACATTCCCGGCGCCGCTCGAGCGCTCGACGAAGGCGTGAAGCCCGCTGCCGACCTCGGCGACGGAACGAAGCAGGGCGCCAACGGCTTCGGCAAGATCGGCTATGGCGGCCCCTGTCCGCCGCCCGGGCCGCCTCATCGCTACGTCTTCGCGTTCCACGCGCTCGGGAAACCGATCGAGCCGTCCGATCAGACGAGCACCAAGGCGGTACGCGAGGCGATCGAGAAGGAATCGCTCGCGGAGGCACGCCTCGTCGGTCGCTACGCCCGGCCGGAAGGGAAGGCTCAGTAGACGATCACGCTCCGGGCGACCTCGCCGGACTCCATGGCCGAGAACGCCTCGTTCACTTCTTCGAGAGTGATCGTCCGGGAGATGAGCTCGTCGATCTTGAGCTTCTTCTGCACGTAGAGGTCGATCAGCTTCGGCATGTCGCGGCGCATGTTCGCCGACCCATAGAGGGAGCCGATCAACGCCTTCTCCTCGAGGGGCAGACGGAAGGCGTCGACCGAGATCGTCTGACCGAACGCGGGGACGCCGACGACGACGGTCTTGCCGCCACGCTTCGTGCACATGAACGCCTGGGCGACCACGTCCGGGAGGCCGATCACCTCGAACGCGTAGTCGACGCCGAGGCCGTCGGTGAGACCGCGAATCGCTTCGCCGACGTCTCCCGCCTGCTTCGGGTTGAGCACGTCGGTCGCGCCGAACGTCTCGGCGAGCCGGAGCTTCGATTCGACGAGGTCGATGGCGATGATCCGCGAGGCGCCACAGAGCGCCGCCCCCTGGATCACGTTCAGGCCGACCCCCCCGCAGCCGAACACTGCCACGGTCTCCCCGGGGCGCACCTTCGCGGTGTTCACCGCCGCGCCCACGCCGGTCATCACCCCACAGCCGACGAGGCACGCCTTGTCGAGCGGAACGTCGTCACGGATCTTGATCGCCGAAGTCGCTCGCACGATCGTGCGCTCGGCGAACGAAGCCACGCCCGCCATGCGCGCGATGTCGACTCCGTCCTTCTCGAACACCGCCTCCTTCCCTGCCATCGAATTGCGGATGCCGGTGTCGCAGAGGTGCCCGTGCCCCGCGACGCAGTAGTGACAATGGCCGCAATTCTCCACCCAGGAGAGAACGACGTGATCGCCCGGCCGGAGATCGCGTACGCTCTTTCCGACCTCCTCGACGATCCCCGCACCCTCGTGGCCGAGAACCACCGGCGGAGGAATGGGAATCTTCATCTGCACCACCGAGAGATCCGAGTGACAGACGCCGCTGGCGACGACCTTGACGACGACCTCGTCCTCGCGGGGCGCCTTGAGCGCCACCGAGTCGATCTTCAGGGGCTCCCCGAACCCCCACATGACTGCGGCCTTGACCATGGCGCTCCTCCGTTGCGACCGGTGCGGTTGCGGGTCGTATGGCGAACGCCGGACGACCGGTCAAGCCGCCATTCCGCGGGCCGATCGATCCGCGATCCCGTCCGCCGATGGCAACGTTTCGCCGAGAGCGTAGGCCGTGCACGAGGAGATCACGCGAGCCACTTTCGGATCGCTCCGGCGATCTCTTCGCCCGCGTCCTCTTGCAGGAAGTGCCCGGCACCACGGACCGGAAGCGGTGGAGCCACGTTCCGGAAGAGCGACCGGAGGCCGGGCTCCCACGCCCCGGTGATCGGATCCGCGTCCGCCCAGGGAAGCAACACGGGAGCGTCCAGCGTCCGCAGCACCGCCGCCGCGCGGCGATTCTCGTACGCGGCGAGGTCGGCGGGACGGATCGGCACGAGCCTCGGGAACGCCAGCGCGCCCGTCTGGTACTCCGGCGACGGGAACGGCGCCCCGTAAGCGGCAGCCTCGTGGTCGGTGAAGGACGGCCGTTTCACGGTCGCCTTCATCAACGCCGGAACGTCCAGTGCGCTCTGCCCGAGGGCGTATCGCCGCCAGACGCGAAACGCGGCTCCGGGGTCGCCGCCGGTCGGAAACCCCGTGTTCATCGCCACCACGCGGGCAAAGCGTTCCGGCACCTGCGACAGGAGCCGGAGGCCGAGGAGCCCGCCCCAGTCCTGGCAGAGGAGCGTGACCTGGCGGAGGTCGAGCGCCTCGACGAAACGCCTCAGCCAGCGGGCGTGGCTTCGGTAGGTGTAGGCGTTCGCCACCCGTGGCTTGTCGGAGCGGCCGAAGCCGATCAGGTCGGGAACCACCACGCGCCCAACCTGCGCAAGGGGCGGGATCATGAAGCGGTAGAGAAAGCCCCACGTCGGCTCGCCGTGGAGCATCAGGATCGGATCGCCGGCGCCATCCTCGACGTACGCCATGCGCAGGCCCTCGACGTCGATGAAGCGCGGCTCCCAGGCGAAATCGGGAAGGTCACGGAAGCGCTCGTCCGGGGTGCGAAGGACGAGATCGGCCGGCCAGGTGGTCCGTAGGCCGGCGTGCTTGGCGACGCGATGGACGTCTGCGGGGTCGATTCCGTCGCTCACCTCGGCGACCCAGAGCGAGAGATCCAGCAGGTCCGCGTCGATCTCGTGCTCCGGCGGGCGTGGCTCCCAGCGCTCCCAGAAGCCGTGGACGATCGCCATCGAGGGACGGCCTCGGCCCAGGTCGGCGAGCTCGAGCGCGTACAGGTGATCGTTTCCCGATCGCCACCACACGCGGCCGGCGCGCTTGCCGGTCGCCTTCTCGATCGCCTCCGCGACCTCCGGACGTACGTCGAGCTCCTGTTCCCACAACAGGGGATCGGCTCTGAGGAGGCTCAGCTCGTCCGCCGGCGGCTCGAAGAAGATCATGATTTCGCCGGAAGGCTCCGCTTCAGGAACTCGACGATCGCGGGTGCGATGTCCGGCCCGCGATCGTCCTGCAGGAAGTGGCGCGCGCGGTCGAAGAGCAGCGGGCCTTCCGCATGTGGCAGAAGCTCCTTCAAGCGCTCCGCGTACTCGAGGGGGAAGACCTCGTCCTCCGGGGCCCATAGGAGAAGCGTCGGGACACCGCTCAGCTCCCCGAGGCGTTCTTCGATCGCCTTCATGTCGGCCCACCCGCGGTCACCCGCAGCGCGCGGGATCGTGCGCGGCCAAGTGAGTACCACGTGATCGGAATCGGCCTCGTCGAAGACGTGGTGATAGGCGCGCGCTTCCTCCGCCGTCATGCCGCGAACGCTCGTCGCGGACGGACCATGATGCGACAGGACCTTCCAGCGCTTCATGAAGAACTGTCCGATGATCGGCGCGTGCCACGTCGTCCACGGCCGTGGGGAAGAGTGGAACTTGCCGACGTATCCGGTGAAGAGCCACGTGTTCATCAGGATCAGGGCGGCAAGGCGCTCGACCCGTCGAAGAGCGGCGCCCACACCCTGAGGGCCTCCCCAGTCCTGCGCGACCACCACGAAGCCGCGGAGGTCCAGCTGGTCGAGAAGCGATACCAGGTCGGCGGCGTGGTGCGGCAGGGTCAGCGCGGCATCGACTCGCGGATGGTCGGAATATCCGCTGCCGATCCAGTCGGGAATGATGACGCGATATCCGGCGCGGCAGAGCGGCTCGACGAAGTCACGGTAGAGGTAGCCCCACGCGGGATTCCCGTGGAGGAGCAAGACCGGGGGCTGATCGGCGGTGCCTTCGTCCACGTACGCCATGCAGCGCCCGTTGACGCGGATCTCCTTCTGCGCCCACGGAAACGAACGACGAAGCCATTCCGGCTTCGTCGCGACGGACATGGTCACCGCCCCTGCCACACGGGCGCGCGTTTCTCGACGAAGGCGCGCTGGCCCTCGCGCGCGTCCTCCGTCGACCGCAGGCGCCGCCCCAGTTCCTCCTGCTTCCGATACGCTTCCTCCAGCGGAAGGTGGAGGAGCGCGCGAACGCCCCGCCGCGTCTCCCGCACGGCGAGTGGAGCGTTCGCTGCAATCGCGCTTGCCCTTTCGAGCGCGACCGCGAGTAGCTCACCGGCGGCGACGACGCCGTTCACGAGGCCAATCTCCGCGGCGCGCTCGGCGGAGATGGCCCGGGCGGTCAACAGCAGATCTTGTGCGTGCACCCACGGAATCTGCCGCGGCAGCAGGACCGTCGCATTCCCCGTCGGGTACAGTCCGCGCGCGACCTCCTCGAGCGCGAACGTCGACTGCGGCGCAGCAAAGCGAAGATCCGTCGCGAGCATCAGGTCGAACCCCGCACCACGCGCGTGGCCGTTGACGGCGCAAACGATCGGTTTGCCGACGTCGAACCCGGCGAGCATCGCCGTCGCCACGCTGCGAAGCCCCTCGAACTCGTCCTCCGAGACGCGCTCTCCCCTCGCCAGCCGCTGCGCCGCGGGGATGGTGGTCGTCATGTCCATTCCGGAGCAAAAGACCCGGTCCCCCGCACCCGTCAAAACGACGCAGCGGACGTCGTCGTCGGCCGCAGCCCGGCGCCAAGCGGCCGCGAGCTCGCGGAGGGTCGGCGGGTCGAGCGCGTTCGCCCGCTCCGGCCGTTCGATGGTGACGACCGCAACGTGCGGGTGCTCACTCGGTAGATCGAAACGGGCTGCCACGCGGGGATTCCCCTAGCCCGTCCCAGGGCGCGCGTATACACCACCAGCGCCCGCTGTGGACGAAGTCAGGAGGTACCGCTGGATCGCAAGCACGACGGTGGGGGCGGGCCGCCCGAAGACGGGGCGGCGATGACGGCCGGTTCGCCTGTGGCCGACGACGAGGATCTCACACACTCGGTCTCGCTCCTGCGCATCGACGGGGGCCAGCGTACGCTCCGAGAGGACGTCGTCGCTCGCGAGGAGCCCCTGGAGATTCGAATCGCCGGCGCTTCGCTCGCCGTCGTCATGCGCACTCCGGGAAACGACGAGGACCTCGTCCGGGGCTTTCTCATGACCGAGGGCATCGTCCGCGACCTCGCCGAGGTGGAGTCGATCGCACACTGCAGCGTCGCTCCCGATCCGGATGCCGTCGACAACATCGTTCAGGTACGGCTCCGAGCCGGCGTGACGCTGGACCTCGAGCGCTTCAGGAGGAACCTCTACGCCACCTCGAGCTGCGGCATCTGCGGCAAGGCGACGATCGAACGAGTGCTCCGCAACTCCCTGCCGCTGGCCGATTCGACACCGGTGGACGTGACCGTGTTCCCGCGGCTGCCGCATCTCCTCCGGCAGTCCCAGGCCGCGTTCTCAGCGACCGGTGGGCTGCATGCGGCGGCGCTCTTCGACGGATCGGGGGACATGCTCGTCATCCGCGAGGACGTCGGTAGACACAACGCGGTCGACAAGGTCATCGGATGGGCGGCGGGTGACCGCCGGCTCCCCCTCGCGGGACACATCCTGATGGTGTCGGGTCGAGTTTCCTACGAGATCGTCCAAAAGGCGCTCGCCGCGCGGATACCGGTGATCGCCGCCGTATCCGCTCCGTCGTCGTTGGCGATCGACCTCGCTCGATCGGCGAGCATGACGCTGGTCGGGTTCCTCCGGGGATCGACCATGAACGTTTATGGAGACACGACTCGTGTCCGATGAATGTTCCATCCGGCCTCTGCAAGACTTTTCGTTCTGGAAAGACTTTGCATAGGGGAAAACCCTTAGTCTGCCGCGGAGCCTTGTGATTTCAGGTGGTTAGCGGCACTTAAACCCCTGGCCCACCCTTTGCTTGGATATGTGAGCATGAGCAGCCAACGGGGGGTTTCAGCGATGCTGTCGAGGCACGGTGTAGTGGCCGGCAGGCCGGCGAGCGAGCTCGGGATGCAGGTTCTCCAGTCCGCTTCGATGGCGTTCTTCCTGCTCTGGCTCTTCGGGGCCTTCGGGGCGGTGCCACCGCCGAATCTCCCCTGACGCGCGCTCAGCCGCGCCGGCCGACGACGATCCCGGATATTCCGCCCGAAGATCGTAACGGGCTGGTCCAGACGCGCTGGTAACCGGTCGCCTCCAGCCACCCCGCGATCGTCCTCGACGTGTAGGTGCGAGCGCCGCTGGTCCGTTGAAAGTAGAGACCGAACGCCGCCACCATGAACTGGTCGGCGGAGGCGAGATCGCCGAACATCTCCATCACGACGATCGCTGCTCCGGGCCGCAGCACCTCCGCGATCCGGCGGAACATGGCGCGGTTCTCGTCCTCCGGCAGGTGGTGGGCGAGATTGAAGAAGAAGGCCACGTCATGGGGGCCACCAAGAGGAATCGTGGTGGCGTCGCCCTCGACGAACCGGACGCGGTCCGAAAGCCCTTCCTCCTCGACGATCTTCCTGCCGATCTTCACGGTCTCGGAAAGCTCGATCACGGTGGCGGTCAGCTCCGGATATCTCCGGCAGAAGGCGACCGAATAACCGCCGTGGCCGCCGGCCACGTCCAGCAGCGAACGAATCGAGCTTGGTAGCCACAGGCGAAGGTAGAGCTCGTCCTCCTGAAGGCGAGCGAGGTCGCGGAGGCCGCGGGTCGACCGCTCGAGGACGACATCGGGACCGCCTGCCTCCCGGGCGTACTCGTGAAAGCGGTGGAGCGCCGTCGGAGCATCCGGCCCCGGCGGCGTCCCAGCCGCCAGCATCGCGTAGACGTCGAGCTGCTCGCCCGTGCGGATCGTGTTCTCGATGCCCGACCAGATCTGCCACTGATCGTAGTTGAAGTCGACGAGATCTGCGACGGAGTGTCGCGAGCCGCGCAGCAAGAATCGTTCGGTCAGCGGCGTATTGCCGAAGCGCCCATCCGATTCGCGGAGATATCCGCGAGCCTCGAGGGCGCGGGTCAAGAACCCGACGGCGACGCCATGGAGCTGGAGATCCGCCGCGATCTCTTCCGGAGTACGGAGCCCCTTCACCGCGAGATATTCGAATACGCCGAGGCGGACGCCCGCCATGATCGCCCGCGCAAGGAACATCGGATGGATGGTCTCGAGCAGGGGACGCGGCACGTAGCCGAGAGCGCTTGCTGCCCACTCGACCGGATTTTCGGGGATGACGCCGATTCTCATGCGGCTCCTTCGCGGCTGTGTGGCGTCGGCGGAGATCGGGGGATGCTGCCGTCCGGGTGAATCCCTGGCTTCCCTCTCCCGGCGTCTCCCGTTAATTCAGGACGCCATGAGCAAGGGAAACGGTTTCGTTCGATTTCAGGGCACCCCCGGCTACATCGCCTCCGGTCCGCTGGTCGACGCGGTGAACTGCGCGATCGCGCTCGAGCGCCCCCTCCTGTTGAAGGGGGAGCCGGGAACCGGAAAGACGGTGCTCGCCCGCCACGTCGCCGACGGAGTCGGCCTTCCGATCCTCTCCTGGCACATCAAGTCGACGACGAAAGCGGCCGACGGCCTCTACGTCTACGACACCGTGCAGCGTTTGAACGACAGCCGTTTCGGAACCGGGCAGGTGTCGGACATCGGCCGCTACATCAGGCTCGGCCCGCTCGGGCGGACGTTCGCGGCAGACGAGCGCCACATACTGCTGATCGACGAGGTCGACAAGGCCGATCTCGAGTTCCCGAACGACCTTCTCCGCGAGCTCGACGAGATGCGGTTCACGATCGTCGAGACCGGCGAGGAAATCGTCGCGCGGCTGCGGCCGATCGTCATCGTCACGTCGAACAACGAAAAGGAGCTCCCGGACGCTTTCCTGCGCCGCTGCATCTTCCACTTCATCGAGTTCCCCGACGTGGCCCTGATGCGCAGGATCATCGCGGTTCACCATCCTCATCTCGACGCCAAGCTTCTCGATCAGGTGCTGATCAAGTTCTATTGGCTGCGGGAGCAGAACGAGCTCAGAAAGAAGCCTTCGACGTCGGAGCTCGTCGACTGGATCGCCGCGCTGGTGCGATCCGGCATGCCGCTCGACAAGATCGAGGAGCACATCCCGTTCCTGGGGGCGCTGCTGAAGAAGGAACAGGACGTGGACGCCGTGGACCGCTTCGCGTCCGCGGGCGGCAAGATGCCGCGGCGCTGGGCCGAGCTCGGGCCGCGTTACAACCAGTGAGCTGAGCTTCCATGTTCCTCGATCTCTTCTACGGCCTTCGTGAGGAGGGCGTTCCCGTCTCTCCCCAGGAGTGGCGGACGTTTCTGACCGCGGTCGAACAGGGCCTGCACGGCTCGGCGCTGCTCCGGTTCTACAACCTCGGACGCGCCTGCCTGGTGAAGAGCGAGACCTATTTCGACGCGTACGATCGCGTCTTCGCTCGCGTGTTTCGCGGAATCGAAGGCGCGCTCGGAGAGGAGATCACCAGCGAGATCCTCGAATGGCTACGCGAGCCAAAGAACCTGCCCGATCTCACCCCGGAGCAGCTCGCGGCGCTGCAGCGCCTCTCGTCCGACGAGCTCATGCGGAAATTTCTCGAGACGCTCGAGAAGCAGACGGAACGGCACGACGGCGGAGACCGATGGGTCGGCACCGGCGGGCGCTCGCCGTTCGGCCACGGCGGCCGCCATCCGACGGGCATCCGCGTCGGTGGGCCGGGGCGCAACCGGTCGGCGATGAAGGTGGCCGAGGAGCGCCGATACCGGAATTACCGGACCGATCTCGCCCTCGACGTGAGAAGCCTTCGTGTGGCGCTCCGGCGCCTACGCAGCCTCACTCGCCTCGGCGATCCGACGGAGCTCGACCTCGATCGTACCGTCGACGAGACCTGCAAGAATGCCGGGGAGATCGAGATCGTCTTTCGTCCCCCCCGCCGGAACGACGTCCGTCTCCTGCTGCTGATGGACGTCGGCGGCACGATGGATCCGCACTTCGAGCCGGTCAGCCAGCTGCTGACCGCCCTGCACGACGATCACGGCCTGCGCGCGCTCGAGCCCTACTACTTCCACAACTGCGTATACGACCATCTCTACACGAGCGCGAGAATGACACGTGCGGATGCGATCTCCACCGGCGACGTCCTGCGGAGACTCGACGCGCACTGGAAGGTCCTGGTGGTCGGAGACGGCGCGATGCACCCGGTGGAGCTGCTCGACCCGTACGGAGGGATCGATCCGCGGGTGACGACACCGACGCCGGGGATCGTGTGGCTCCGGCGGATCGCCGAGCACTTCGATCGAGCGGTGTGGGTGAATCCCGACCCGGAGGAGGGCTGGGATCAGTGGCACACGACGCGCATCGTACGACGCCTCTTTCCGATGTACGCGCTCAGCGTCGACGGCATCACCGACGCCTTCCGTAAGCTGGTCGGGACCCGCGCCTGAGCGGGTCGGTCGCGAAACGCCGCGGGAACGGCGCGACTAGGCGGCGACCTGCTGCTCGAGGAGCTCCGTCAGCCCGACCTGCGGGCGATCACGGAACTCGAGAAGCTGGCGCCGCAGGCGGCGGGAGTCGATCTCGAAGACCGAGCAGAGCGTCGCGAACGACGTCAGCCCGTTCCCGGAGCGAAATACCCAGCGCTCGGCCTCGCGATAGTCCGGGCTCGATATCGTGCCGCGAATGATCTCGCGACAGTAGATTCGAACGCCGTCGACGAAGATGGCCCACAGCAGGCCCACTTCGCCGGCGCGACGCGGATCCGGCTTCTCCTGGTACTGATCCGGGAGAACGGTCTCCGGCGTCATCAACGAGCTCGTATCCCAAGCTGCAGCACCCGAACGAGATGGCATCGTCGTCCTCCTGTTCGTCGACAGGATCAGGCGCCCCGCCACGACCCAGTCGACCGTCCGGCGGCCAGAACCTACGTTCGGGTCATGCGCCGGATTTCGAATCACAATTCGGTTGATGAGTATTTAGTCGAATGAACATTCGAAGTCAACATTGGTTGTGCGGGTTGTCCAGAAATTTCTCGCGGGAAAGTCCTGATGGTAATCGGTGATTGTCCCCCGCTGGGGAGGTCCCTCGCGAGATGAACATGCGGCTACGCTAACATTCAGGATTGACTGTTTTTCGCTGTGTGGGTATCGAATGATCGATGCCCGGAATCGTCGCCGCCCTTCCGAAGATCCGACGCACTCAGGGGGAGCGCAGCGCCAGCACGCGTTCCCGGCTCCTCGATGCGACGATCGATTCCCTCGCGGAGCTCGGCTATGCCGGCACGACGACGACGGTGATTGCGGAGCGTGCGGGCGTGTCCCGCGGCGCCCAACTTCACCATTTTCCCACCAAAGCGGAGCTGGTGACCACGGCCGTCGAGCACCTCTTCCAGCGCCGCAACCAGGAATTCCGCACGGCGATGGCCAAGCTTCCGCCCGCCGTGGACCGAGCGGAGGCAGCCGTCGACCTTCTGTGGGCGATCTTCTCGGGGCCCACCTTCTACGCGTGGCTGGAGCTCGTGGTCGCCGGCCGGA
>JAXDLK010000004.1:0-3865 GCA_034666665.1 Candidatus Binatota bacterium | reverse complement strand
CCGCCTTCTGCATCATCTTCTCGCTGCTCCCCGGCGTCGACAGCTCGGACCGCCGCAGGCGGGAGAGGGGACGCTGCTGACGAAACGGAATCCCGCTCGAATTAGTCATGTTTTCACGCACCTCGTGAGATCCCGGCGGTCGTCGCTCGGAGGCGCCGCCGCGGCGATTCTCCCGAGCCCCTACTGCAAGTGGTGGAAACGTCTGCGATTCCGCAGATTCAGCAGCGTCCCCTTTTTGGACGTTTCGCCGCGGACCAATTCCGCAAATTCAGCAGCGTCCCCTCTTTTTCACCAGGACGCGGCGTTCGCCTTCGAAGACTGTCTTGCCGTCTTGGTTGACGCCCCAGTGGCGGAAGCGGACCTCGCCGGCGTCTGCCCGGGGGCCGTCCTCTTTCGCGAGCACCTCGCTGAACGCGTACAGCGTGTCGCCGTGGTGGACCGGCACGCGGAAACGGATCTTGTCGAGGCCGAGCTCGGCGAGCGCGTTCTCGCCCGTGTCCTGCATCGCCAGCCCGATCACCAGCGACGCGGTGACGCCGCCGAAGACGATCCGCTGGCGGAGCGGCGTCGAGGCCATCTGGTGCTCGTTGAAGTGCCCCTGCGCCGTGTTCATCACCAGGTTCGTCAGCAGCACGCCGTCCATCTCGGTCATCGTCTTGCCGCGGGCGTGCTCCCAGACGTCGCCGACGGTGAAGTCCTCGAAGTAATTGTCGCGGCCGGTGAGGCTCGTCGGGTTCATGCCCGTGCCTTCAACGGGCCGAGGAGCCGGTCCGAGATGATCCTCAGCTGGATCTCGGAGGTGCCTTCGAAGATCTTCGTCAGTCGCGCGTCGCGCCAGTAGCGTTCGACCGCGAAATCGGTGGTGTAGCCGTAGCCGCCGTGGATCTGGATCGCCTCGCTCGCGGCCCGCTCGGACATCTCGCTCGCGAACCATTTCGCCATCGAGGCTTCCTGATCGCAGCGCTTGCCGGTATCGATCGCATCGGCGACGAAGTGCGTGAGCTGGCGCGCGGCCTCGATCTCGGCGGCCATCTGGCCGAGCTTGAAGCGGATCGCCTGGAAATCGCCGATCGGGTGGCCGAACTGCACGCGCTCCTGCGCATAACGGATCGAGTCCTCGAGCGCGCCGCGGGCGAGCCCGACGGATCGTGCGGCCGTGTGAGCGCGCGCGACGTCGAGGAACTGCATCGCCTGGTAAAAGCCGCGCCCCTCCTCGCCGAGGAGCGCCGCGGCCGGAACGCGGAAGTCGTCGAACGAGAGGTCCCACGTCTTCCAGCCGTGATAGCCGATTTTGTTCACGGGATTGCCGCTGATCCCCTCGGGCAAGCTGCCGCGCTCCTTCTCGAACATGAACATGCTGAGGCCGGCGTGCCGCCGCTTCGGGTCGACCCGCTCGTCGGTGCGCGCGATCACCACGATGTAATCGGCGCCGTCGGCGAACGTGCACCACATCTTCTGGCCGGTGATCACCCACTCGTCGCCATCGCGACGCGCCCGGCACGAGATGTTCGCGACGTCCGACCCGGCGTTCGGCTCGGAGAGCGCGAAGGCGCCGAGGAACTCGCCGCGCGCGACCCGTGGCAGATAGCTCCGCTTCTGCTCCTCGCTGAAGCCGCCGCCGAGCCCGTTCCCGCGGGCGACGATCGAGGCAACGCTCATCCACGCACGCGCGAGCTCCTCCGTCACGAGCACGTACTCGAAGACGCCGAGACCGAGCCCGCCGTGCTCCTCCGGGATCAGGATGCCGAAGTAGCCGAGCTCCGCCATCTTCTCGCGAAGCGACATCGGGATGTCGCCCTTCACCTTGTCGAGCTCGTTGGCGACGGGCAGCACTTCCTTCATCGCGAACTCGCGCGCCGAATCGCGGATCGCTTCGCGCTCCGGAGTCATCAGGCTCATGCCGCGACTCGCTTGACGATCAGGTTCGTGCGGCGGAAATCGATCAATCGCTCGCCTTTCTGGTTGAAGCCCTCGGTGTGCCAGGTGACGATCCCGTGGTCGGGGCGGCTCTCCGATTCGCGCTTGTCGACCACCGTGCTTCGCGCGGTGATCGTGTCGCCGGGATGTGCCGGGCGGTGGAACGTCAGCTCGTCGACGCCGAGGAAGAGCCCGCCGGCCTCGCTCAGGTCCTCGACGGAAAGACCGAACGCCGTCAGGAACACCAGCATCGGGTTCATCACCACGCCGGGGTGATCGTGCGCGCGTGCGTACTCCGCGTTGAAGTAGAGCGGGTTGTACGAGAGCGTCAGCGTCGTGAAGAGCGAGTTGTCGCCCTCGTTGATCGTGCGTCCCCAATGGTGCTCGAAGACGCGTCCGAGCTCGAAGTCCTCGTAGCGGTTGCCCTTGGTCCGCTTGACCGGTGTGCGGTCGCTCATCGCGCCCGACCTTCTTTGTCCGCTGCGAGTGTGTCAAGAAGACGGCGGTGAAGATCCGCGTCGGCTTCGGCTTCGGGACGATCGCGGGCGCCGGTTTCGACGGCGAGACGTTCTGGAAGATCGTCGACACGCTCGAGGAGCTCGGCTGGGATTCGCTCTGGCTGTCGGAGCGCGTCGGCGGCGACCTCTTCGATCCGCTCGCGGGAATGGCGGCCCTCGCCGGCCGTACGCGCAAGCTCAAGTTCGGACCGAGCGTTCTGGTGCTGCCCGGCCGGAACCCGGTGCTGCTCGCGAAGGAGCTCGCGACGATCGACGTCCTCTCCGGCGGACGGCTGGTCGCGGCATTCGGCCTCGGTGTCGAGGATCCGCGCGAGCACGCGCTCTTCGGGGTGCCGCGCGACGAGGCGCCGGGTCGTACCGAAGAGGCCGTGCTCCTGATGAAGCGCCTGTGGAGCGAGGAGCGCGTCACTCACGAGGGACGATACTTCCAGGTTGCGGACGTGACCGTAGGACCGCGGCCGGTGCAACGTCCACATCCCGACGTCTGGTTCGGCGGACACTCGAAGGCGGCGCTCCGGCGGGTGGGCGAGCTCGGCGAGGGGTGGCTGCCGTCGTTCGTCATGCCCGGGCGGTATCGCGCGATGGCCGACACGATCCGCGAGATCGCCGCGCGCCGCGAGCGCCGGATCGACGAGGAGCACTACGGCGCGCTCGTCGCCTACTTCCCGGAAGGCGCGCGCAACGTCGACGCCGTGACGGCTCTCCTGGCGTCGCGCCGTCCCGCGCTCGATCCTGACGCGGTCGTCCGCGGCGGCGATGACGCGATCCGCGAGCGCCTCGAGGAGTTCGCCGCCGAAGGCGCGAGCAAGTTCGTGCTCGTGCCGCTCGATCAGCCGCGAGACTGGCAGGAGGAGCTCGCGCGCCTCCGCGAGACCGTCGTCCGCCCGCTCGAGAACTGACTCGTTCTCCTCTTTGCCTCCCTTCCAGGAGGCGCGCTCCGAGCTGGCGGCGCCAGGATACTCCTCGGCGGTCAGTGCCGGGTGAGGCGCTGGAAGCCGAGGTCGGTGATCTGCACCGATCCTTTGGCGGTGCTCGCCCGGAGCTCGACCCGACCGACGCGCGCAAGGTCGACGCCCTGCACGGCGAAGTCGACGAGCGGTACGACCACGCCGTTCATCGTGAGCTTGCGCGCGGCGTCGGGTGCCATCGGCACCAGCGCCGTCGAGTAAGCCGACACCGGCGCGACACCGATGCGGCCGGCGGTGTCGAAGAGCGCGACCTCCAGGCCCGCGGGCGAAGGCCCCGGCGTCGTCGGTGCGCCGAAGTTCGTGGCGGCGCGGAACGTCAATGCGTCGAACCCGCGCACGTCGCGCTGATTGCCGAGTGAAACGGCGAGTCGGGCGCCGGCGGCCGACCACTGGAGGGTCAAGGCGCGGGCGCGCGAGCGATACGGGTTCGAGGCGCAACCGGACGCCGTTCCGGCATCCCGG
>JAXDLK010000003.1:0-6704 GCA_034666665.1 Candidatus Binatota bacterium | reverse complement strand
TCTTTGCCAGTTCCGGAACGGCCTGCTAGAGCAGGTCCTCCGTTCGCGCGGATACGCGGAATGCTGCTCGCCATCGACGTCGGCAACACCAACACCGTCCTCGGCGTCTACGATCGCGATCACCTGCTCCGCCACTGGCGTCTGGCGACGGATCCCGACCGCACCGTCGACGAGCACGGCGTCCTGCTGCACAGCCTGTTCGCGACGGCGAAGATCGACCGTCGGATCGATTCGGTGATTCTCTCCTGCGTCGTCCCGCCGCTCCAGAAGACGGTGGAGCAGGTGAGCCGCGAGTACCTCGACGTGCAGCCCGTGACCGTCGGGCCCGGGATCAAGACGGGGATGCCGATCCTCTACGACAACCCCAAAGAGGTCGGGGCGGATCGCATCGTCAACGCGGTCGCGGCCTACGAACGAACGCGCGCGGCGACGATCATCGTCGATTTCGGTACCGCCACGACCTTCGACTTCGTAACTCCGAAGGGCGAGTATCTCGGCGGCGTCATCACCCCCGGTCCTGGAATCGCTCTCGAAGCGCTCTATCAGCGGGCGGCGAAGCTCTACCGCGTGGAAATGACCAAGCCGCCGCGAGTCGTCGGACGCAACACGGTCCACGCGATCCAGTCCGGAATCGTCTTCGGCTACGTCGCGATGGTCGACGGCCTGGTGCGCCGGATCCGCGAGGAGAACGACGCCGCGGCGCGCGTCATCGCCACGGGCGGATTCGCGACGCTGCTCGCGCCCGAGTCCGAGACGATCGAAGAAGTGGACGAGTTCCTCACCTTGGACGGGCTCCGCCTGCTTCACCAGAGAAACTCGTGACGGGATGACCGCGAACGCCGTCGGCGCCGCGCGCGCCGCCCGGAGGACGGCCGCTGGGAGGAACGATCGATGCCGGTAGAGGACGGATCCAAGATCCGCAACGTGGCGATCTTCGGGCAGGGAGGCGTTGGGAAGACGTCGCTCGCCGACGGGCTGCTGTTCGCCAGCGGCGCCGCGGCCCGGCTCGGACATACGAGCGACGGGTCTTCCGCGTTCGATTTCGAGCCGGAGGAAATTCACCACCAGGTGAGCCTCTCGACGGCGCTCGCGACGGTTCCGTGGAGGAAGCACGAGATCACCTTGCTCGACACGCCGGGGTACGCGAACTTTCTCGCGGAGACGCGCGACGCCCTCCGCGTCGTCGACGGCGGAGTGTTGCTGCTGCCGCCGGGCGCGCAGATCAAGGTCGAGACCGAACGCGTGTGGCGCTGGGCGGGTGAAGAAGGGATCGGCTGCCTCGGGTTCGTCTCGAACCTCGATCGCGAGGAGGCGGATCTGGACGGGCTGCTCGAGCGTCTCCGGCAGGTCCTGGGCGTGAACCCGGTGTTGCTGACGTTACCGATCGGCGGCGCCCGGAGCGCGGAGGAAGGAGGACTCCGGGGATTCGTCGATCTGCTGCATTCGCAGGCGGTGGTGTTTTCCGGCGCCACCGGCCAATTCAAGACCGAGCCGATCTCGGCGGATCTCGCCCAGGAGGCGAAAGCCGCGCGCGAGCGGCTGATCGAGACCGTCGCCGAGTCGAGCGACGAGCTGATCGAGAAGTACCTCGAGACCGGGGAGCTCGGAGAGGACGACCTTCGCGAGGGACTGCGCGCCGGCACCCTCGCCCGGAAGTTTCTGCCGGTGCTCTGCGGCTCTTCCGCCCGGATGATCGGCGTTCACGCGCTCCTCGACGCGATCGTCGACTGTCTCGGCTCGCCCGTCGATGCCGGTCCTCGCCGCGGCTTCGATCCGAAGACGGGGGAGGACGCGGAACGGCCGCCCGATCCCGCGGCGCCGTTCTCCGCCCTCGTGTTCAAGACGCTCATCGACCCGTTCGCCGGGAAGCTGTCGATCTTCCGGATCTTCTCGGGAACGATCCGGGCCGACTCCACGGTGGCGAACGCCTCGCGCGATACCAAGGAGCGGATCGGCCAAGTGCTTCGACTCGACGGCAAGAAGCACCACCCGATGAGCGAAGCCGTTGCCGGCGAGATCGCCGCCACCGCGAAGCTCAAGGATACGCTCTCCGGCGACACGCTCGCCGACGAGAAGCAGCCGATCGTGTACCCGCCGCTGCCCGAAGCGCCGCCGTCGATCTCCTTCGCGATCGAGCCCAAGACCAAGGGGGACGAGGAGAAGGCAAACCAGGCACTGGTGCGGCTGCTGGAAGAGGACCTGGGACTGAGGACGCATCGCGACCCGCAGACGCACGAGATCATCCTCTCCGGTGCGGGACAGCTCCACGTCGAGATCGTCGTCGAGCGCCTGAAGCGCAAGTTCGGCGTCGAGGTCGACTTGAAGGCGCCGAAGATTCCCTACCGCGAGACGATCAAGGGCAAGGCGAACGCGCAAGGGAAGTACAAGAAGCAGTCCGGGGGCCGCGGACAGTACGGCGATACCTGGATCGAGATCGAGCCTCTCTCCCGGGGCAAGGGTTTCGAGTTCGTCGACAAGATCGTCGGCGGCGTCATCCCGCGCCAGTACATCCCGGCGGTGGAGAAGGGCGTTCGCGATACGATGCAGGAAGGATTCCTCGCCGGCTATCCGATGCAGGACGTGCGCGTGACGCTCTACGACGGCTCGTTCCACGCCGTCGATTCGTCCGAGATGGCCTTCAAGATCGCCGGATCCATGGGCTTCAAAGCCGCCCTCGACAAGGCGAAGCCGATCCTGCTGGAGCCGGTGATGAAGCTCACGGTGACGACTCCCGCCGAGTCGATGGGCGACGTCATCGGCGATCTCAACAGCCGGCGCGGCAAGGTCTCCGGCGTCGAGCCGAAGGAGGGCGAGGAGGTGATTCAGGCGCTGGTGCCCATGGCCCAAGTGCTGCGATACGCACCGGATCTGCGCAGCATGACCAGCGGCCGGGGAACGTTCACCGTGGAGTTCTCTCACTACGAAGAGGTGCCCGCGCACTTGACCGAAAAGATCGTCGACGCCGCAAAGGCCGCGAAGGCGCACAAGGAAGGCGCCAAGGCCTGATCTTTCTCTCGACTCCTCCCGCGGGAAATTCGCCCGCGCGCGCACGTCGGCTATAGTCGACCGAGCGGAGGAGATTTTTTGGCGGACGAACCGACCCAGGTCGAGCAAGAAGTCGAGGCGATCGCGGAAGCCGTTCTCGAAGGCAAGGACGCGATCGAGATTCCCGCGAACCTGATCGCGGAAGAGAGCGAGGCGGGGGACGCCGCCGCGCCGCCGCCCGCCGCATCGTCCGAGCGCCCGTTCGCGGCACCGTCCCCACCGCACGAGCCCGAGGTCGCTCGCTTCGCGGGCGGGAGCGAGGTTGCACCGAGCCGCGAGCTCATCGACATGGTCCAAGAGATGACCGTCGGGCAGCGTATCAAGGCGGCGCTCAAGGGCAACAAGGACGCGCGGACCATCTTGCTTCACGATCCGAATCCGATGGTCCGGAAGATGGTGCTGCAGAACCCACGCGTGACGGACCAGGAGGTGCTGGCGGTCGCCCGGGACCGGACGGCGCCCGCCGAAGTCCTGCGAATGATCGCCGACAAGCGCGAGTGGGCGACGCACTATGCGATCCGCACGGCCTTGCTCGCGAACCCGCGGGCTCCGCTGAACGAGACCCGGAGCTTCGCCACGGCGCACGAGCGCGAGCGTGCCGCACGAGGACACGAACGCGAAGCGAGGAGTCGCGACGCCGAACGTTCTCCTCAAGCGGCGCCGGCGGCGGAGAAGCGTGGCGAGGCCGCGGAGCTGCCGGTCGATCCGGTCGATGCCGAGCGCGAGGTGAATGCGATCGCGGAGGCGATCCGGCAGGGGACGGACACCATCGACGTCCCCGACGACTTCACCAACGATGCGGCCGCGAGGGAGATCTCGGAGGAAGCGAAGAGCCTCTACGCGCGCATCAAGAACATGAGCGTGCCGCAGAAGGTCAAGCTCGCGATGAAGGGCAACAAGGATGCCCGCCAGATCCTGATCCGCGACACGAACAAGCTGATCCAGCGCATGGTGCTACAGAACGCACGGATCACCGAGGACGAGATCTTGATGCTCGCGAAGGACCGCAACACCGAAAAGGAAGTGCTGCGCCTGATCGCCGACAGCAAGGAGTGGCTGAAGAGCTACGCGATCCGGCTGGCGTTGGTCGAGAACGCGAAGACCGCGCTCGGTGATTCGCTCCGGCTGATGCCGGGTCTCGCGGAGCGGGATCTGAAGAACCTCTCGCGGAGCAAGAACGTGCCGAGCACGATCGCGGCGCAGGCGCGCAAGATGATGTCGCAGCGAGAGCAGGCGCAGCGCGGACCGTCGCACTGACGGCGGCGCTCGGGCGGGCGCGACCGAGACTCTCCGGCGTCCTCCGCTCAGCCTTTGCCGTCGCGGCGCGTTCCGAGCTCGTTCTCGATCAGCCCGCGCATGCGGGTGATCTCCTCGAAGATCACTCGAAAGAGGCGCGCTTCACGCGCCTCCGGCTGGTAGCGGCGCTCGAGGATCTCGGTGGCGCTCAGCATCGCCCCGAGCGAGTTCCGGAGCTCGTGGGTCAGGTTCCGGCGCTCGTCATCGGTGAGGAAGCGTCCGTCCGCGCTGCTCATTTCGTGAGCCCGTACTCCTTCATCTTGCGCCACAGCGTCGTTCGCCCGATGCCGAGGATCCGCGCGACGGTGCCGAGATCGGACTTCGTCTCGAGCAGGCGCTGGATGTGCCGCCGCTCGAGCTCGCCGAGCGAGATCTCGCCGAAATCGAGCGCGCCGCTCTTGCCGTTGCGCGATCCCCGCAGGAACGCGGGAAGATCGCTTTCCTGGATCGCATCGCCCTCCGCCATGATGATCGCATGCTCGAGAACGTTCCTGAGCTCGCGGATGTTCCCTGGCCACGAGTAATGGGCCAGGAGCTCGAGGGCGGCGGGGGAGAGCTCGCGGACCGCCTTGCCCGCGCGCGCGGAGAGCTCCGTCAGGAAATGCTGCGCGAGCAGCGGGATGTCGTCGACCCGTTCGCGGAGCGGCGGCAGCGTCACGCCGACGACGCGGATCCGGAAGTAGAGGTCCTGGCGGAAATTCCCCTTCTCCACTTCCTTCTCGAGATCCTTGTTCGTCGCGGCGACGAAACGCACGTTCACCGGTCGCGGCGCGTTTTCACCGACGCGCCGGAGCTGTCCGTCCTCGAGCACCTTCAAGAGCTTCGCCTGGATCGCCAGGCTCGCGTCGCCGATCTCGTCGAGGAAGAACGTGCCGTCGTTCGCCTCCTCGATCAGTCCCTTGCGCGCGACCTTCGCATCGGTGAAGGCGCCCCGGGAATGTCCGAAGAGCTCCGATTCGAGCAGCGGCTCGGGCAGGCCGGCGCAGTTGATCTCCACGAACGAGCGGTCGCGCCGCGGGGAGTTGTGGTGAAGCGCTCGAGCCATCAGGCCCTTCCCGGAGCCGGTCTCGCCGTGCAGCAGCACCGTCGAGTCGGAGGCCGCGATCTTCACCAGCGTGTTGCAGATCTCCTGCATCCGCGCGCTCTGGCCGACGACGCGATGGAACCCGTAGCGGTTCTGCAGGTCCTTCTGCAGGCGGTGCACGGTCGAGCGGAGCTCTCGGCGCTCGAGCGCGTTCGTGACCCTGAGCCGGAGTTCGTCCAGCTTGACGGGCTTGGAAATGTAGTCGAAAGCGCCTTCCTTCATCGCCTCGACGGCGCTTTCCACGCTCGGTTGGCCGGTGATGACGATCACCTCGAAGGCTGGATCCATGCGGCGGAGGCGGCGAATCACCTCGATCCCCGAGATGCCGCCCAGGCGGAGATCGACGACGGCGAGCTCGAACGAATCGCCCGCGGCGGCTTCGACTCCTTCCTCGCCGCTCGCCGCCACGCGAACGTCGTGTGGTCCGGAAAGCCCCTCCTGGAGGGTGATACGGGCGTTCTCCTCGTCTTCGATCAGTAGGATCTTGGCCATTTGCGAAGCCCGAGCGGTGCGGTACAGTGCCGCGCCTCCCGATCGACGAGGTTTACGGCGTTGACGCGCAAAACACCAGGCGAGCCGACCGACGAGCAGCGTCGCTTCGAGCGGCGTTCACTGGGCGTCCCGTTCCGCATGGCGCCGAAAGACCGGCCGAGTGACGCGATCGAAGGGGAGACGCTCGACGTCTCCGAGTTCGGCATGGCGGTGAAGCTCGGCCGTAGCGATGTCGCAGCGCGTGACTCGCTGCTGCAGCGGCTGGTCGAGGATCGGGATCCCGTCGACGTATGGCTCCGACTTCCCGAAGGCTCCGTCAGCGCGCACGGCCAGGTGACGTGGTGGGGTCTTCTCGGCGACGAGGGCGAAGTCGCGATCCGCGCCGGGATCCTGCTGCCGCGAGGGTGGAACGCGCAGGACTGGACGCTGATCGAGAAGAACCTGAAGCTCGGCTGAGCCGCTTCGCTCGCGCTTTCCGCCCATCGAGGCGCTGGCGACAGCAGGCAACCGGCGGCTGGCTCGCGCGATCCGGCGCGACCGTCGGGCGCTCAGCGCCCTCGGTTGCGACCATGCCGGCGGAACGATAGAGGTTCGGGTTCCCTCGGGAGGAAGCCATGTCGTACGAGCACGCGAAGGTCCCGCCCGGCGAGAAGATTCACATCCGCGACGGTACGCTCGTGGTGCCGGACCGGCCGATCGTTCCCTTCATCGAGGGCGACGGCACGGGGCCGGACATCTGGCGCGCGTCGGTGCACGTCTTCGACGAGGCGGTGAAGAAGGTCTACGG
>JAXDLK010000002.1:0-16160 GCA_034666665.1 Candidatus Binatota bacterium | reverse complement strand
CTTCTTCCTGGTCGCCGCTCCGGCATCGCAGCGGGAGCTCGCCGACGGCACCGAGACGTCGTTGGCGCTGTGGTCGCGTCCGGCGGATGCGCTCGCGGCGTATCGCGCCGGCGAGCACGTGCTCGCGCCGCCGACCTTCCGCATCCTCGAGGAGCTCGCGCTTCGTGCGAGCGTTGCCGAGGCGCTCGACCATGCCCGATCTGCGGCACCGCCGCACGCGATCCTGCCATTTCCCCTCGCCGGCGCGGCGATGCTCACGTTCGTGTATCCTGGAGATCGCGATCACCCGCAGGCGCCGGGCGCGGGAGTCGACCGGCTTCTGCTCGACGGAGGCCGGTGGCGAAGCGAGCGCGCGTGATGATGGAACCGAGGGCCGCCGTGACAATCCTTCCGACGAATCGCCGCGCGCAATCGCCGAGCAACCAAGCCATACTCTTTCCCGCACCGCGACGATCGTCGGCCGCGCTTACACTTCCGCGCCTTGCCCCGCGATGAATGTCCGCGCGGCTGCAGCGTTTCGTTCGCTGGCACGGCATCTGCACCTCCGACACCTCGCAGGCCTTCCAAGCCTGTGCTCGATGAACCCCCCGAAGAATCCCCCGCCCCGACGACGCGGCCAGACCGCCACCGGCCACGCGGAACGCGCCCGCAGCAACGGCAACGGGAACGGGGCCGCCCGCAACGGCTACGAATCGTTGAAGGAGTGGCTGCGGCTGATTCAACGCGTGGCGGAACGCGAGCGGCTGAACGAGATCCTTGCATGGATTCACCCTGACCTTCCGCACGACGTACGGGTACGGCTCGCAACCGACCGCCCCGATCTAGACGGTCATTTCGTCGAGATGACGATCGCCGGCGCGCTCGTAGCGCCGATTCTGTTCGACGGCGCCGATGACGTCGCTGGAGCGGACGCCGTGCACCGGATCCGCCGCCGTCTCCTCGGGATCGTCGAACGCCAGCGGGCGGAGTCCGCCGATGCCGGGAAGCGACGGCGGCGGCGCCGCATGACGCCGCTGCGGCTGATCGTATCTCGCTTCCACCCGCCGCCGCCGTTACATTCGCCCGCGTGAGCGGGCGCCTTCTCCTCTTCGACATCGACGGCACCTTGCTGCTGACGGGCGGCGCCGGCATGCGTGCGATGCGCCGTGTCGCCGCGGAGCTCTTCGGCGACGGCTTCCGCTGGGACGGAATCGAGGTATCCGGCCACCTCGATCCGCTGATCTTCGCCGAGGCCGCCGCTCTCAACCAGATCACCGATCATGCCGCCCACCACGACTCGTTTCGCGACCGTTACCTCGACCTTCTGGTCGACGAGCTCGATCGCGGCCGGGACGGCGTCCGTGCGATGCCCGGCGTGGCCGACACGCTGGCGATTCTGCGCTCACGCCCGGACCTGACCCTCGGGCTGCTGACCGGCAACTATACCCGGGCGATCCCGATCAAGCTCGGCGCGATCGGCGTGGATCCCGCGTGGTTCGAGATCACCGCATTCGGCGACGAAGGCGAGTCGCGGGCGGCTCTCGTCGCGGTCGCGATCGGCAAATACGCGGCGCGCAGCGGAGCGCCGGTCGATCCCCGACGCGTGATCGTCATCGGCGACACCCCGCGCGACGTCGACTGCGCGCGCGCGAACGGTTGCATCTCGTTCGCGGTGGCGACCGGAAAGTTCGACGTGGAGGCGCTGCGCGCCGCCGGCGCCGACGTCGTGGTCCCGGACCTGAGCGATCCCGAGCCGCTCCTCAGGCTCTGCGAATGACGTGAACCGCGTTCTCGAGCCCGAGCTGATGGACGACCCGGCGCAGGCAGGTGCCTACGCCGACGCCGACTTCGAGGCCGTCAACGCCGCCTTCGTCGACCGCTTCCGCTGCTCGTTCCCGGAGCTCGAGCGCGGCCGCATCGCCGACCTCGGCTGTGGTCCGGCAGACATGCCGGCCCGCCTCCGGCCCGTCCTGCCGGAGGCAATGGTGATCGGCATCGACGCCGCGCGAGCGATGCTGCGGATCGGCCGGCGCCGCAGCGCCGACGCCGCCCTCGTCTGCGCGCGCGTGCCCGCGCTGCCGTTCCCGGACCGGTCGTTCGACGCGATCGTGTCGAACAGCCTGCTGCATCATCTGCCGGAGCCGGCCGCGCTCTGGTCGGAGATCGTCCGCCTCGGCCGGTCCGGTGCGGCGATCCTGGTCGTCGACCTGACGCGGCCGGCGTCCGCCGGCGAGGCGCGCGATCTCGTCGAGCGGTACGCCGGGTCGGAGCCGCCGATCCTGAAGCGGGACTTCTACAACTCGCTGTGTGCCGCGCTCACCCCGGATGAAGTCCGGGAGAGCTTGCCGGCGGCGCTCCGCCATCTCGAGTGCCGGACGATCACCGACCGGCACGTCGCGCTCTCGGGGCGGATGTCGTGACCGATCACGGCCCGACGAATCGGACGGGCGTCTGGCCGTCGAGCATGCTCGGCGTCAGCACGTACGTGCCGCCGGTGGCCGCGCGCCAGATGCCGTCGGTCGCCTGGTGATCGCCGGCGGTGAGGACGTACGCCGCGCCGCTGGTGATCCCGCCGAGAAGCGCGAACACGACCTTGGTCGGAAGGTAGAAGCAGTTCGCGATCGCGGCTCCGGCATACGTGATCGGCGAGTGGCTCCGGGATCTCGATTCCTTCGCCGATGCCACCGCTGCTCCGATGATCGGCAGCGGGCTACCGGAAATCCCGAGCCAGAGCACCATCGCGACCGCGCAACATCGGAACGAACGTCGATCCATCCACACGCCTCTCATCCGTTCACCTCCTCGTGACGACACCGGGCGAACGTAGCCGAGCCTGCTTCGACGAGGAAGAAGGCCGCGGCGGAATGCGGTAGAGTCGCGTGCCGCGGGAGGTCCCGATGAACGACCCGAACATGACGGACTACGAGAGCACGCACCGGAGCTTCCGCCTCGACGTCCCCGAAGAGTTCAACTACGCGCGCGACGTCGTCGATCGCTGGGCGGAGCGCGAGCCGCAGAAGCTCGCGCTCGTGGCGGTCGCGGCCGACGGCGCGACGGTCCGTCGCTACACGTTCGCCGACGTGGCGCGAGCGTCGAACCGCGCGGCGAACTTCCTCGCGGCGCAAGGCATTCGCAAGGGCGACCGCGTCTCCGTGGTGCTGCCGCGGATCCCCGAGTGGTACGCGACTCTGCTCGGCTGCTTCAAGCTCGGCGCGGTGCCGGTCCCGGGGACGACGTTGCTCACCTCCCGCGACGTCGAATATCGCCTGAACCGGTCCGAGGCCTCGGCGGTGGTCACCGATCCGGAAGGGGCGGCGCGGGTCGACGAGGTGCGCGATCGCTGTCCGGCGCTGCGCACGCGCATCGTCGTCGGCGAGGCCGCGGCGGGGTGGCTCTCCTTCGCCGAAGGCCTCGAGCGGGCGAGCGACCGGCCGCCGCGCGTCGAGCCCACTCGAGCGAGCGATCCGCTGCTCGTCTACTTCACCTCGGGAACCGTCGCGTATCCGAAGATGGTCCTGCACACGCAGGCCTCGTACGGCATCGGCCACGAGATCACCGCCCGCTTCTGGCAGGACCTGAAGCCGACCGACCTTCACTGGACCGTATCGGATACCGGGTGGGCGAAGGCCGCGTGGGGGAAGCTCTTCGGCCAGTGGCGGATCGGCGCCGCGGTCTTCCTCTACGACCTCCGCGGCAAGCCCGACGTCGACCACATGCTCAGGATGATCGGCGAGCACGGCGTCACCACGTTCTGCGCGCCGCCGACGCTCTATCGCTCCTTCGTCCTCCTCGACCTCACGCGCTACGACTGGTCGCGGCTCCGCCACTGCGTCGCCGCGGGCGAGCCGCTGAACCCCGAATGCATCAAGGTGTGGAAGGAGGCGACCGGTCTCACGGTGTACGACGGCTACGGCCAGACCGAGACCGTCAACCTGATCGCGAATTACCGCTGCATGCCGGTGAGGCCGGGGTCGATGGGCAAGCCGACCCCCGGCTTCGACGTTCGCGTCGTCGACGACGACGGGATGCCGCTGGCCGCCGGTGAGGAAGGCCACGTCGCGGTTCGCGTCCGGCCGGAGCGCCCGGTCGGCCTCTTCCGCGAGTACTGGCGCGATCCCGAGGCCACGGCGGGCGCCTTCCGCGGCGACTGGTACTACACCGGCGACCGCGCGACGCTCGACGGCGACGGCTACTTCTGGTTCGTCGGCCGCGCCGACGACGTGATCAACTCGGCGAGCTACCGGATCGGTCCCTTCGAGGTGGAGTCGGCGCTCGTCGAGCACCCCGCGGTCGCGGAGGCGGCGGTGGTCGGCAAGCCCGACCCGCAGCGCGGACAGATCGTCAAGGCGTTCGTCGTGCTCGTGCCGGGTCACGCGGCCTGCGACGCGCTCGCGATCGAGCTCCAGGAGCACGTGAAGCGCGTGACCGCACCGTACAAGTACCCGCGCGAGATCGAGTTCGTCGCCGACCTGCCGAAGACGATCTCGGGGAAGATCCGGCGGGTGGAGCTGAGGAACCGTTAGTGCCCGCGCCGTTGCTGAGCGGCGTCCTGCTGGCCGCCGGCCGCGCGCGGCGCATGGGCCGGGAGAAGCTGCTGCTCGAGGTCGGCGGGCGTCCGGTCGTTCGCACCGCCGCGGCGTCGCTGGTGGCGATGAAGCCGCGGGAGATCCTGGTCGTCACGCGCGCCGACCACGAGGCGGACGTCGCGCGAGCGCTCGCCGGCCTGCCGATCCGGACGCTGGTGAACCCGCGAGCGGACGACGGCATGGGGACGTCGATCGCGATCGCGGCCGCCGCCGTCGATCCCGCCTCCGATGCGCTGCTCCTCCTCCAAGGGGACCAGCCGCTGGTGACGCACGAGATGCTGGAGGCGCTCGTCGCCGAATGGGAGCAGTCGCGAGCCGTCTTCGTCTCATCGACGTACGATGGCCTCGCCACCACGCCGGTCCTCTTCTTCCGCGCGCTCTTCGCCGAGCTCGCGGCGCTGGAAGGCGACCGCGGCGCGCGCGCCGTTCTCGATCGTCACTACGAGCGGGGCCGCACGGTATCGTTCCCGGCGTGGCGCGGCCGCGACGTCGACACCGAGGAAGACTACCGCGCGCTGCTGGCGCTCTGGGAGACGGAGCGGCAACGGCGCCTGAGTCAATTGACGCAGCGTCGACAGAGGGAGTAGACGGGGCGCTCGCATGAAGCCGGGACGATTCGCGTACGCGTGCCCGCGAACGCTCGACGAGGCGCTGGCGCTGGCCGCGAACGGCGAAGCGAAGTGTCTCGCCGGCGGCCAGAGCTTGATGCCGATGCTGAACCTCCGACTCGCACGCGTGGAGGCGCTGATCGACCTGAACCGCGTCCCCGAGCTCGCGCGGCTCGAGCGGCGCGACGGGATTCTGCAGGTCGGCGCCACGGTGCGCCACCGCGCGCTCGAGGAATCGCCGATCGCGCGCGAGCTCCAGCCCCTGGTTCCACGCGCCGCACGGGAGATCGGCCACCTCGCGATCCGCAACCGCGGCACGATCGGCGGCAGCCTTGCACACGCGGATCCGGCGGCCGAGTGGCCGCTGGTCGCCGCCCTGCTCGACGCCGAGGTCACGCTCGCATCCGCGGGCGGTGCGCGGAAGCTCCCGGCGCGCGACTTCTTCCTCGGTCCCCTCACCACCGCGGCGTCACCGAGCGAGATCGTGACCGCGATCACGTTCCCTGCTGCCGCGGCCGGTACGCGCTTCGCGTTCCACAAGCTCTGCCGCCGGCCGGGCGATTTCGCGATCGTCGCCGTCGCCGCCGCGATCCGCCTCGACGCGAACGGCCGCTGCGTGGCCGCGAGCCTCGCGGTCGGCGGCGCCCACGACGTGCCGCTCCGCGCCCGCGCCGCCGAAGGGATCCTGACCGGCAGCGGCGGTGAGATCGACGCGATCCGGTCCGCCGCGGACGCCGCCGCGCGCGACTGTGAGCCGGGAAGCGACGTGCACGGGTCCGCCGCCTTCCGCCGCCGCATGGTCACGGTGCTCGCCGCCCGCGCGATCCGCGAGGCATCGGCACCGGCCGCGTAGTCGCCATGGAATTCCAGGATCGACGAACGATCCGGCTCCGCGTGAACGGGCGAGACGTGGAGCGCGACGTCGAGGCGCGACGGCTGCTCGCGGACTTCCTGCGCGAGGACCTCGGTCTGGTGGCGACGCGTCTCGGGTGCGAGCACGGCGTGTGCGGCGCGTGCACGGTGCTCGTCGACGGCGCGAGCGTCCGCTCGTGCTTGCTGCTGGCGGTGCAGGCCGACGGCGCCGAGGTCGGTACGCTCGAGGGACTGGCCGAAGGCGGCACCATGCACCCGCTGCAGCAGGCCTTCTGGGATCATCACGCGCTCCAGTGCGGGTTTTGCACCTCGGGCTTCCTGATGACGGCCTGTGATCTGCTCGCGAGCAATCCGGATCCGGGCGAGGACGAGATCCGCCACGGCCTCTCCGGCAACCTCTGCCGCTGCACCGGCTACGCGAACATCGTCGACGCGGTCGCGGCCGCCGCGAAGGCCATGCGGTGAGCGCAGGCGCCACGGCGAAGATCCTCGGCGCCCGGGTGCGCCGGGTCGAGGACCCGCGCGTGCTGCTCGGGGAGGCCCGCTACGTCGACGACGTGCCGCTCCGCGGTGTCCTCTCGGTCGCGTTCCTGCGGAGCTCCTATGCGCGCGCACGGATCGCCTCGATCGACGGGAGCGCGGCCCGCTCGATGCCGGGCGTCACCGGGGTCTGGACGGCGGAGGATCTCGCCGGCTCGCTGGCCCCGCTCAGGGTCGAGCATGCGCAGGCGGCGGGGGGCGGTCCTTTCCGGACGTGCGAGTGGCCGGTGCTGGCGAGCGGCACCGTACGCTTCGTCGGCGAGGCGGTCGCCGCGGTGGTCGCCGACGACCGCTACCTGGCCGAGGATGCCGTGGAGCGGATCGACTTCGACTTCGATCCGCTGGAAGCGGTCGCCGACATGGAGGCCGCGCTCGCGCCCGGTGCGCCGCTCGTCCACGACGAGTGGGGCGACAACGTCTTCCAGCGGGTGGCGATGTCGAACGGTGACGTCGCCGGCGCGTTTCGCGGCGCCGCCGTGGTGGTCGCCGAGCGATTCGCCACCGGCAGGCACCTGGCGCTGCCGATCGAGACCCGCGGCTGCGTCGCGAGCTTCGAACGCGGATCCGGCGAGCTCACGTTCTGGTCCTCGACCCAGATGCCGCACGTGCTCCGCTCGGAGCTGTCGCGCGCGCTCGCGCTGCCGGAGAGCCGCGTGCGGGTGATCGCGCCCGACGTCGGCGGGGGCTTCGGCCTGAAGGCGCACGTCTTCCCCGAGGAGATCCTCGTCGGTTGGCTCGCGCTCCGGCTCGGCCGTCCCGTCAAGTGGATCGAGGACCGCCGCGAGCATCTCGCCGCCTCGATGCACGCGAAGCACGAGATCGTCCGCGGCGAGCTCGCGGCCGCGCGCGACGGGACGATCCTCGCCATCCGCGCGAGCATTCTCTGCGACGTCGGCGCCTACACCGAGTATCCGTGGCCGACGTTCGAGCCGAACGTGACCGCCGGCGCGATGACCGGGCCATACCGCGTCCCCGCCTTCGCCTACGAGGCGACGTCGATCGCCACGAACAAGGCGTCGCTCGGCGCCTACCGCGGTGTCGGGCAGCCGATCGGCGTGCTCGCGACCGAGCGCCTGATCGACCTCGCGGCCGCGAAGCTCGGCCTCGATCCGGCAGACTGCCGCCGCCGGAACATGATCCGCGGCGACGAGCATCCCTACCGCACGGTCCTCGGCACCGAGATCGAGAGCGGCAGCCACGTCGAATGCCTCGACGCGGCGCTCGAGCGCATCGGCTACGCCGGCTTTCGCTCCGAGCAAGCGAAGGCGCGCGAGGCGGGGCGATACGTCGGCATCGGCATCGCCAGCTACGTCGAGGTGACGGCGCCAGGGTCCGCGGTCTGGCAGTCCATGGGACCGGCCGTCGGCGGCTGGGAGAGCGCCACGGTCCGGCTCGAGCTCGACGGCAACGCCACGGTGCTCCTCGGCGTCAACTCGCAGGGCCAGGGGCACGCGACCACGTTCGCCCAGGCCGCTGCGGAAACCCTCGGCCTCCGTCTGGCCGACGTTCGCGTCGTCCAGGGGGATACCGCGATCACTCCGCGCGGCTGGGTCGCGGGCGGCAGCCGCTGCGCCGTCGCCTGCGGCGGTGCGGTGCTGTCGGCCAGCGGGCGCCTTCGCGATCGGCTGCTCGCGGCGGCCTCGCGGCTGAGCGAGCTGCCGACGGGAGCGCTGGAGATCCAGGGCGGCATCGTCCGGCGAGCCGCCGACGGCGGCGAGGTGGTTCCGGTCCGCGAGCTCGCTCGGGCGATGGCGCTCGGCCGCGCCGGCGACGACGGCCCGCTCGAGGAGACCGCCCGCTACGAGCCGCCGCCGCTGACGCATTCGAACGCGACCCACGTCGTCACGGTGGAGGTCGACGTCGAGACCGGCCAGGTGAAGTGCCTGCGCTACGTGGTGGCGGAGGACTGCGGCACGATGATGAACCCGCTGGTGGTGGACGGCCAGATCCAGGGCGGCGTCGCCCAGGGGATCGGCGCCGCGCTCTACGAGGAGCTCGTCTACGACGAGAACGGGCAGCTGCTGACCGGCACGCTGATGGATTACCTGCCGCCGACGTCATCGGACGTGCCCCGGGTCGAGATCATCCACTTCGAGACGCCTTCGCCGTACACGCTCGGGGGCTTCAAGGGCATGGGCGAAGGAGGCGCGATCGGTCCGCCGGGCGCGATCGCGAACGCCGTGGCGGACGCGCTCGCGCCGTTCGGCGCTCGCCCGACGGAGATCCCGCTCACACCGGAGCGGGTGCTCGCGCTCGTCGACCGCGCGCGGTCGATGCGAGAAGGAGGAGAATGATGACCACCGACGCGCTCGAGGCCGACCGTCGCGAGATCACCCGGCTGCACGAGATCTGGTTCGAGGCGAATCGCGGCTTTCGCATCGAGGGCATGCGCGAGGTCTTCGCCGGCGGAAACCGATTTCATGGCTTCAACCTGAACGGACACACCTACGGCGATCGCGAGGAGTGGACGACGCTCTGGCGCCACTACCAGAAGACGCTCGACATCACCGACGTGCCGAAGGTCGAGAAGCTCCACGTCGTCGTCAAGGGGGACGTCGCCTGGCTCACCTGCGAGGCGACGATCCGCTTCCGCGCGCTCTCCGGGCCCGGCACCGGCTCCGCCGCGCTGCCGGCGGACGACACGATTGCCAGCGCGAAGTTCCGCGGCACCGAGGTGTACGTTCGCGAGGACGAGGACGGGCGGCCGGTGTGGAAGATGTGGCACTGCCATTACTCGCCGTCGGCGCCGGAGACCGAGCCGCGTCCGGGCTTCGAGTGAAGGCCCTGACGCGCTTCCGCGAGCTCGGCACCGGATTCGAGAACGTACCCGCGCGGGAGCTCGTGCGCATGGCGGAGCTCGCGGAGGATCTCGGCTACGGGACCTTCTGGATCCCGGAGGACTACTTCTTTCGCGGCGCCTTCTCGCTCGCCGCCGCGGTGGCGATGCGCACGCGGACCATCCGCATCGGCATCGGCGTGCTGAATCCCTACACGCGGCATCCGGCGCTCACGGCGATGGAGCTCGGCGCGCTCGAGGAGCTCTCGGAAGGCCGTGCGGTCCTCGGGGTCGGCGCGGGGCTCCGCTCCTGGATCGAGCAGATGGGGATCCCCTACGCACGCCCGACCGTGGCGATGCGCGAGACGGTCGCGATCGTGCGCGCGCTCTTCCGCGGCGAGACGCTCAGCCACGAGGGCCAGGCGTTTCGCACCGCGGCGGTGAAGCTCGCCTTCACGCCGCCGCGAGCCGAGGTGCCGGTCCATCTGGGCGTCATCGGGCCGAAGAACCTGGAGATGGCCGGCGAGATCGCCGAGGGCGTGATCCTGAGCGGGATGTCGAGCCCGGCCTACGTACGCTTCGCGGTCGAGCACCTCCGCCGGGGCGCCGAGCGCAGCGGCCGGCGGCTCGAGGACCTCGAGGTGAGCGCGTTCCTGCTGATCTCCGTCGACGACGACGAACGGCGCGCGCGCGAGGCGGTGAAGCCGTTCCTGGCGACACTGATCGGGCTCATGGCGCCGCACCCGGAGAGCCCGCTCTTCACGGCGCCGGGGATCAGCCCCCATGAGCTGGCCCCGTTCGGCGAGCGCTTCGCTCTCGGTGATCTACCGATCGATCTAGTCACCGATCGGATCGTCGACACCTTCGCGATCGCCGGCACCCCGGATCACTGCCGTGCGCTGCTGGACGAGCTCGCCGCCGCGGGGGTGCAGTCTCCCATCGCCTTCGAGGTTCCCGGCGTCCCGGCCGAGCAGACCATCCGCTCGATCCACCGGCATCTGGGGGGACGTTTCACACATTGAGCGCATTTGGGGGTGCTTGTTGGGACGTCGCGGCCTTACTGCAAAGGCGCTCAATGTGTGAAACGTCCCCCGAGCAGCCGCTCGATCACCTGGAGGATGATCTCGCTGCCGCGCTCGAACTCGGCGCGCGAGATGCTTTCGTCCGGCTGGTGCGCTTGGTCGAAGTCGCCCGGCCCACAGATGAGCGACTGGATGCCGGCTTCCGCGAAGCGACAGCCGTCGGCGGCCAGGAGCGCGCCGCCGGAGGTCGTACGGCCGAGGACGTCGAAGAGCGCCTGCTCGAGACGGGTTCCGCGCGGAGCCTCGAACGACGGAACGTACAGCGGCTCGCCGACGACGATCTCCGCGCGCCCGCCGGAGCCGGGATCGCGCGCGTCGAGCGTGCCGAGCCGACGCGCGATCTCGCGGTAGGGACCGAGCGGATCCTCGCCGGGGAGAGTGCGCGAGCTCGCGGTGAAGCAGCACTCGTCGGCGATCACGTTTGCGGCGCTGCCGCCGCGGATCGTTCCCAGGTTCAACGTCGTGTAGGGGCACTCCGGAAAGGCCGCCGTGTGGGCCGCCGACGGCCGAGCGCGCAGATCGGTCTGGTAGCGGCCGACCTCCTCGATCGCCTTGGCCGCGACTGCGATCGCGTTCACCCCCTGCTCCGGAAGGCCGCTGTGCCCTCCCCGGCCGCGCACGCGCACCTCGAAGATCGCCACCGACTTGTGCGCATGAAAGACGTCCCATCCGGTCGGCTCGCCGATCCACGCGAGCCCCGGGACCGGCGTGTCGCCGAGCAGGCGCGGAAGCTCGCGGGCGAGCTCGGCCGCGCCGAGGCAGCCCACTTCCTCGTCCGCGGTGAAGAGCAGGACCAGTGGCCGGCGGAGCGTCTCGCGGTCGAGCCGCGCGGCGGCGTCGGCGCACTGCGCGATGAAGATCTTCATGTCGGTGGTGCCGCGCCCGTAGACGCGATCGCCGTCGGTGGTCAGCGCCAGCGGGTCGCGCGTCCAGCCGGGCTGCCCGGCGAACGGCACGGTGTCGAGGTGGCCGGAGAGCACGAGACCGCCCGCCGCCGGCGGACCCGCGACCGCGACGACGTTCGCCTTCGCCACGCCCGCTCGCGTGTAGCGCTGCAGCATCACGCGGCAACCGTGGCGCTCGAGCTCCCCAGCGAGGTACTCGGCGGCAACGACGTTCGAGGCGCCGCTCGTGGTGTCGAAGCCCACGAGACGCTCGGCCACCTCGTGGAGATAGCTCTTCAGGCGAGCACCCCGTACAGCGTTCTCGTCCAGATCGTCAGCAGCACCTCGACGACCTCCATCGGATCGGACTGCGGCAGCCGACCGAGCTTCTCGCTCAGGTAGCGCTCGCTCCCCCAGACGAGCGCAGTGGCGACGCCGATCGGCTCGAGCCCCGGGACGAACCCCCGGCGGATGTCGCTGCGAATCCGCGTCACCGTGGCGTGGATGAAGCGATCGATGAAGCCCCGGTAGGCCCGCTCGACGTCTGGATGCTGCGTCGCCGCATCGGCTACGGCACGAAGGACGAGCCCGTGCTTCGCATAGCCGACTGCGATCGCCTCGTACGCGGCTCGAAGATCCGCGGCGGGATTTCCCTTCCCCTTGAACCAGGGCTCGCTCATGGGAAAGAGCTCGGCGCCGAGGCGCTCGACGAGGCGGATCACCAGCTGATTCCGATCGCGGAAGTACTGATAGAAGGAAGGGCGTGCGAGACCGGTCCGCGCCATCACCTGATCAACCTGCAGATCCCGGAACGGATGCTCGCGCAGGAAGCTCTCGGCAGCGGCGAGGATCTCCGACTCGGCCTGTTCGGGGCTGCGGCGCCGGCGTACGGCACGCCTGCGCCGCGGCCGGCTGCCGGCACGGGCGCCCGCGCCCACGCGGCCGTGGGACATCTTCGGAGCGGTCGCCATCGGGGATCGATTGCGGCATATACGGTCACCGGGAGGAACACCAGTGGAGGACGTTCTCGAGCAGGTAGTCTCCTGGATCGCCGCCGGAAAGCAGGTCGCGCTGGCCACGGTGGTCGAGGTCGAGCGCCGCGCACCCCGTGATCCCGGGGCGGCCATGGCCGTCAGCGAAGACGGCGAGATCGCGGGTTCGGTGTCCGGCGGCTGCGTCGAGCCCGCCCTGGTCGAGGCCGCGCGCGAGGTGCTGCAAAAGCGCGAGCCGCGCCTGGTGAAGTTCGGCATCAGCGACGAGCAGGCGTTCGACGTCGGGCTCTCCTGCGGCGGGACCATCCACGTGTACGTCGAACCGGTCGACTGGTGAGCTCCGGCCACGAAGTCCTGGCGGCGCTGGCCGCTGCCGTGCGCGAGCATCGCGCCGTCGCGCTCGTCACCGTCTTCCCGTCCGAAGACGGGTCACGCGGCGCCAAGCTGCTCGTCGCCGAAGATCCCGCGCGTCCGCCGACCGGAACCACGGGCGCAGCGGAGCGGGACACGATGCTCGCCGCGCGCGCGCGCGAGTGCCTCCGCGCCGGCCGGAACGAGCGGCTGAACGCCGACGGCGCCGACGTCTTCGTGCAATCGTTCGCCCCGCCGCCGGTGCTGCACGTGATCGGCGCCGTCCACCCCGCCGCCGAGGTGTGCGCCGCCGGCCGGCTCGCGGGCTTTCGCGTCGTGGTCTGCGATCCGCGCTCGCCGTTCGCGACGGCGGAACGCCTGCCGGCCGCCGACGAGATCGTGCGCGAGTGGCCGGACGCTCACCTGACGTCTGCCGGCCTCGGCCCGCGCGATGCCGTCGCGATCCTCACGCACGACCTCAAGTTCGACGTACCCGCGATCAAGGTCGCGCTCGCCGCCGGCGCCGGCTACGTCGGCGCGATGGGCAGCCGCCGGACGCACGAGCGGCGGGTGGCGCGGCTTCGCGAGGAAGGCGTCGCCGAGGAGCAGATCGCCCGCGTGGCATCTCCGATCGGTCTCGACCTGGGCGCGCGCTCCCCCGGCGAGATCGCCATCGCCATCGTCGCCGAGATCGTCGCCCGCCGGAACCGCCGCTGATCGACGACGGCCCACCGGTACCGGCGCGCCTTCCGCCGGGTCGGTGGTCGCGCTCCACGGGGAGCGCGAGGCTTGCCGACTGGATGGTGAGCCGCATCGATCGCCATGCGGTCGTCGCGGCGTCCGACATCGGCGTCGTCGGTACGCCGGATTCCGCGTCCTCGACACCGAAGGATTGATCGACGCGGACGTCCGCCGCCGGCCGGCGCTGCGGGACTCGCCTGCCGAGGACGAGCAGCTGCTTAGCCTCCTCGCGCCCGTCAGGCCGGACTACCTGGTCAAGTTCGTGTGGGCTTACCCGACCTTGCCGCTTTCGAGCTTCCCGCTCTGGCGGAGGTTCGGGACGCTCGCGATCCACCGGACGCCGTGGACGCGCGGCGGTCTCGACCGTCCGCCGCGAGCATCCACGGATCGCGTCAGTCGACCACCGTCGCCTGCGCGAGATCCGAGAACAGGTGCCAGCGCGGAATGTTCCGCGCCTCTTGGATGAGACCGGAGGTCAGGCCGACGAACACGAGGTCGCGCTCGGGGTCGGCCCACGCCATCGTGCTGCTCGCGCCGGGGTGGCCGAACGTCCGCGGCGAGGCTAGCGACCCGAAGACGCTCGGATGGATGCCGGAGCCGCGGAGCCAGAAGCCGAGGCCGCGGTTCGCCGGCGACACCGGCCAGCCGGTGGTCATGCGCAGCGGCTCGAACAGGCGATCCGCGAGGTCCCCGGTATGGATCGTGGTCGCGAGCTCGACCATGGCCGGCGAGAGGATGCGCGCGCCGTCGAGCTCGCCGCCGTTCAGCCACATCTGATGGAATCGGCCGACGTCGTGGACCGTCGAGTAGATGCCGCCGCCGGGGATCGCCGCGGTCTGAATCTCGGGGCGGTTGAACTCCTCGAGGAACTCCATCGGGAACGGTACGCCGCCCTTGTCGATCGTCGTCAGCGGCACGCGCCGCTCGCGCATGTCGGGCCGAACGCCGACGTGCGTGTCCTTCATGCCGAGCGGCTGGAAGAGCTCCTCGGCCGAGAGCTCGGCGAAGCTCCGGCGGCCGCCCTCCACGCGCCGCGCGATCTCGCCGAGGATCCAGGAGCCGGTCAGCGCGTGGTAGTGCACGGCCTCGCCCGGGGCGTGCTCGAGCGGCTGCGCGCAGATCCGAGCGATGGTCGCGTCCCAGTCCCCCCAGCTCGAGAGTAGCCAGTCGGGCGGCAGGTTCGGGAAGCCCGCCGTGTGCGTCAGCACGTGCGCGATCGTGACGCGCTCCTTCCCGGCCGCGGCGAACTCGGGGATGACGTCGGCGACGCGGTCGATCAGCCGAACGTCGCCGCGGTCGACCTTCCGGAGCAGCACGGTGGCGGTGATCGGCTTGCTGGTCGAGAAGAGCAGGTAGACGTCGTCCGCGCGCGCCGCGCGCCGGCGGTCGCGGTCCACGTGGCCGACGCCGCGCGCCGCCGCGATCTGGCCGCGGCGGGCGATCAGGAACGCGCCGCCGAAGAGCTCGCCTTCCGCGACCTTCCGCTCGACGACCTCGAAGAAGCGCTCGAGCCGTTCCGGGTCGATGCCGATGCTGGCGGGGTCGGTGATCTTCATGCGGCGAAACCTAGCGAACCCCTGCGGCGAAGGCCAGAACGGCGGCCCGGCCCCCGCGCCCCCGTGAGAGCGCTTCCTTCGACCGCGCCGCCTCAGGTATACGAGCCCGCGATCGGCCCACATTGGAGACTCGCGGGATCGTGTTGGATCGGCTCGAATCCCTGATCGTCCGCCGACCGAGGTCGGTCGTCGCACTCGTCGCGCTCGTCACCGCGATCCTCGCGGTCTTCGCCGTGCGCATCCGTCTCGACGGCTCCGTCGAGACCGTCCTGCCGCGGAACGATCCGGAGAAGCGCTACTACGACGAGGTCCGGCGGCTCTTCGGCAGCGACGAGGTCGGCGTCGTGGCGCTGATCACCGCGAACGTCTACGAGCCGAAGACGCTCGAGAAGCTCGGCCGGTTGACGGAGGAGATCGGCAAGGTCGAAGGCGTCGAGGCGGCGTACAGCCTGACGAACGCGGTCGATCCGATCGCCGACGTGCTCGATCCGCCGCCGCTGATCCCGGCGATCCCGCGGTCGAGGGAGGAGGAGCAGGAGCTCAGGCAGAAGATCGCCGACCGTCCGATCTATCTGAAGAACCTGGTCTCGGCGGACGGCCGCGCCGCCGCGATCAACATCCTCTTCGCGGCCATGAACGACGACGAGTTCCGCAGGCGCGGGATCGACGAGCGGATCGAGGCCATCGTCGAGCGCGAGCGCGGGGCGGACGAGCTCTACTACACCGGGCTGCCGCACCTGAAGGTCACGACCGTACGGGCGATGTGGCAGGACCTCACCCGCCTCGTTCCGGTGACGGTGGCGATCATCGTCCTCGTACTGCTGGCGAGCTTCCGCTCGGTGCGAGGCGTCCTGCTCCCCGTGGCCACCGTGACGATCACGCTCGTATGGACTCTCGGCGTGATGGTGCTCACCGGACGCCGCCTGACGATCGGCACGTTCCCGCTGCCGCCGCTCCTGCTGGTGATCGGCACCGCCTATGCGCTCCATGTGGTCGCGGAGTCGATCGAGCGCTCGCGGAGCGGCGGCGAGGTCGCCGACACGGTGCTCGACGCCGTCCGCCGCATGCGGTTGCCGGTGTTCGTTGCCGCGCTCACCACCGCGCTCGGCTTCCTCTCGCTGGCGGTGAATCCCATCTCCAGCATCCGCGAGATGGGCATCTACGCCTCGATCGGAGTGGCGATCGCCGGCGC
>JAXDLK010000001.1:0-6305 GCA_034666665.1 Candidatus Binatota bacterium | reverse complement strand
CGCGACGGCAGGATGCGATGCCGCTGCCGCTGGCCGAAGAGATCGACGAAACCCTGGAACGTGCGATCGCTCAGCCGCTTCAGCCGATCGATGCGGGTTTTCGTTTCCTCGAGAATCGCCGCCGGGTCGACGGCGCCGTTCATCGCGGCGATCTCGTCCCGGTGCGCCGGCACGCGCAGCACCCAGCGCTCGATCATCGGCTGGTCGACCTCGAGATGAAACTGCAGTCCGTAGACGTTGCTCTCGTAGCGAAACGCCTGGTTGGGGCAGCCCTCGGATCCGGCGAGCCGAACCGCACCCTCCGGGATCTCGAAGGCGTCGCCGTGCCACTGGAAGACCCGCTCCACTTTCTCGAAATGCCCGAGCAGCGGATCGCCGGCGGCGTCACGAGTCGGCGAGACGTCGTACCAGCCGATCTCCTTTCGCGGGCTGCGTGCGACGGGTGCGTCGAGCGCGGTGGCGATCAGCTGCGCGCCGAGGCAGATGCCGAGAAGCGGCATGCGGCGGTCCAGCGCTCCGCGGATGAGGTCGATCTCGGTCGCGAGGTGAGGATGGCGATCGACCTCGTCGACGTTCATCGGCCCGCCGAGGACGACGATGCCGTCGTAGCTCGCAGGGTCCGGACGGGCGTCCGGATACCGTCCGTAGTTCACGTAGCGGATCCGGAACCGGGATTGCCGGAGCAGGGGATCGAGCGTCCCGAGGATCTCGTACGGGACGTGCTGCACCACGAGAAGCTTCGGCATCCGAGATCGTGGGTGTAGCACACATCCCGGCGGGCGTGCGCGTGTTCAACCGCTCGTGTCCAGGGTGATCGAGCCGGCGCCGCGCACCTCACCCGGCCGGGTGCCGATCGCCCTCGCCGCGGTGCTCGCGGCGTCGGCGACGTCGGCGATGTTGGGATGTTCGGCGGTCGCGTCGCGATCGGTCCCGGCGCCGCCCTCCGCACGCTCGAACGTCGTCGCCCGCCGCGACCTCTGCGTCACGCTCGGTGACGTGGGTCGAGGAGGGGAGGGCCGGCTCGAGGTGCGATCCCCGGCGATGCGTGCCGTGGTCACTTCCCCGACGCTTCCGGCCGCCGAGCTCCGCTTCGTTTATCGGGGTCCGAGCGCGGAGGCGGCGCCGTTGGCGAGCGGCGAGCTCCGGCGGCAGATCGGCCTCAAGCTCCGCGCGCAGGACGGCTGCAACGTCGTCTACGTGATGTGGCGGATCGAGCCCCAGTCGGGCTTGGTGGTTTCCATGAAGCAGAACCCCGGGAAGAGCCGGCACGCGGAGTGCGGCGACCGCGGGTACCGGAACGTCAAGCCCGAGCGTTCCGCGCGTCTCCCGGAAATCCGCGCCGGAGAGCCGCACGTGCTGCGGGCGGCGATGCACGCCGATCGGGTGGAGGTGCGCGCCGACGGCGAGGTCGTCTGGGCCGGGTCGCTCGGCGGGGGCGCGCTCGAGTTCGACGGCCCCGTCGGCGTCCGCACCGACAACGGCGAGTTCGAGCTGTCTCTCAGTGCCGCGCCTTCGGCGACAGGACCGACCGTGGAGTGCACGGCCGCGCGCGCCGCCGGCGACTAGGGTCCGAGCTGTGCAGGCCCGCTCCGAGCTGGCGGCGCCAGGAAGCTCCTCGCCAGCTCGGAGCGGCGCCATCTTGGGCCCCCGAGCTCCTTCTGCGAGGGGGACCATCTTGCGCCCGCGAGCTCTTCTGCGAGCGCGGCAAGGTGGGGTTGGCGTGAGGAGTCAGCTCGGCAGGCGTTCGAGCTTGGTCAGATCCGCGGTGTAATTCACGTGGATCTCGCGACGCTGGAAGTACCAGCGCCCGCCCTCTTTCACGTACCGGTCCGCGTAGTAGCCGGCCGCCTGGAACGGCTTGCCCGTCGCTTTCGTGATCGCGTCCGCGATCAGGTAGAGCTCGCCGCGCGCCTCTCCGCCGGTGACGTCGATCAGCGGGCTCGCCACCAGGTGGCGGAGGTGCTCGAGCTTCGAGCGGAAATCGCGGTTGTACTTCGCGTACCACTCGCGAATCGCCTCCCGCCCGTGGCACGTGTCGCCGCCGGAGTAGACCGGCACCAGCGATGCGTTCTCGTGGAAGAGCGCGGCGACCTCGTCCGCGGTGCCGCGGTCGACGGTGTGGCAGTACCGGTTCAGCAGCTGCTCGATCGCGACGATGTCTTCGGTCATGTGACCTCCCCGGGAGACGAGTCGGGCGCATTATTTCGCCCGAGCGGATTCATGCAACGGAATGAAGGCAGGTCTTTCGGCTGCGCACCACCCCGCAGCAACGCCCTCCCTACGCGCTGTACGCGGCAACGTCCCTGCTTGTCTCGGGCCTGCGGGGAGAGATAGTCCTCAGTCGACCTTCGTGAGGAGGACCCCATGGAAGCGACGATCGTCTACGATTCACGCGAGTCCAAGCTCGCCAGCGCCGCTCCGGACGGCGATCACCTCTGGCTCTCGCTCGCCGACCTCGGCCGCGCGACCGGCTGGGAAGTGAAGCCGCAAGGCGTCTGTCGCGGCGAGACCTGCGTGCCGGTGCCGAAGGGCGCCGGCCCGCAGGGCTCAGGATGGACCGACGAGAAGGGTGGACGCTTCGACCTCGCCGGGTTCGCCCGCCACCTCCGCCAGCCCGTGGTGCACGACGACGAGAGCTCGGTCTGGGTGTTCGGCGCCGCGCCGGGTCGCGGACTCTCCTCCGCCGAAGCGCCGGACTTCGCGCTCCCGGACCTCGATGGCAACGTGCACCGGCTGTCCGACTACCGGGGGAAGAAGGTCTTTCTCTTCTGTTGGGCCTCTTGGTGAGGCTGCCGTCACGACCTGCCGGTCTGGCAGGCACTTTACCAGGAGTACCGCGATCGCGGCTTCGTGGTCGTTGCCGTCGCATTCGACAGCGCCGGTGAAGCGGCGGTCCGCGATTTCGTCCGGCCGACGGACCTCGCGGCGCTGCCGCCGGTGATCCGCGACATCATGGGCTGGGAGGAGAAGCTGTGGGAGCGCGCCGGCACGCCCACGTACCCGTGTCTGATCGATCGCGACCACGTCGTCGCCGAGCTCTACGGGATGGTGAACGTGCCGTCGTCGGTGTGGATCGACGAGAACGGCCGCATGGTGCGTCCGCCCGAGTCCGCGGGATCGAGCGACAACTTCCGCACCATGGATCCGGTGACGTTCTCGATGCCCGCGGATGCGGCGGAAGACGGCAAGCGCCGGCGCAAGGTCTACGTCGACGCGCTCCGCGACTGGATCGAGAACGGTGCGAAGAGCCGGCACGTGGTCGCCGAAGCCGAGCTGCTGCGGCGGACGCGCGGGTTCTCCGACGACGAAGCCCTCGCCGCGGCGCATTTCCGCCTCGGCACGTACCTCCACCGCCACGGCAAGGCGGAAGCTGCGAAGCGCCACCTCGACGAGGCGGTCCGCCTGCGACCGGACAGCTGGAACTTCCGCCGGCAGGAGATCGTGCTTCGCGACCCCGCGCTCACTGGCCAGTTCGCCGCCACCCCGGAATACTGGGAGGCCCTGCAGGCGCTCGGCGACCGGTACTACTATCCCCCGGTCGAGATGGAGGGCATGCCGGACCCGGTCCATCCGAACCAGCGTGCGACCGGCGGGTGACGCGCGGGCGAAGACCTCGGGACGGATAGAAGCCGGCTCGGCGAGGCCGATCACGATCCCGGCCGTGCCGCCGGCGCGGTTCGGCCCTTCGAGGGCGGAACGCCGCCGCCTCTTTACCCGGCTCGCCCGTGCCGGCAACCTGTAGCAGCGGGAGCCGGAGGAAGACGGCCATGAACGATCGAACCATCGAGGAAGGCAGGCGTCGCGTCGAGGCGCAGGCCCGCGAGATCGCCACGCGCCTGGGGCTCACCGAGGAGGAATGGCATTCCTGCGGCTGGTCGTCGAAAGGTCCGATGCACGCGCTCGTCCTCGAGGACGGCGAACGGGTGACGATCCAGGTTTCGCACGACGAGCTCGCGAACCTCGTCGGGTCCACATCCTCCGGCGCTCGCGCCGAGATCGAGGGGCGTCTCGAGGACGCGCTCAGGAAGATCGCGTCCCCGCTCGCCAAGACCGGATTCTGAAGATCGGCTTCTAGACCGCGCAGCTCGGCCCGGCGGCCGCGCTCAGCCTTCGTCCGGCTCGGTACGAGCCGGCGGCGGCACCTGCGGGAGCGGCGCGTGCGTGAGCAGCGGATTTTGCGACAGCGGGCCGAGCGTTCGCCCGCCGTCGGCGAGGCGGTCCGCGCCTTCGGCAAGATGCTGGTACGTCGTCCGGTAGCTCTCGGCCATCTGCGCGAAGAGCTCGCCCGTCCGCGAGAAGTGCGTCGACACCTCGCGCCGGTACTCTTCGTGCCGCTGCTGCAAGGCCTGAAGCTCGGCCAGCGTCCGCGCGCGGGGGCTCAGCCGCCAGCCGAGCCAGTGACCGACGACGCCACCGATCAGCAGGCCGCCGATCAGGGCGAGCCAAAAAGAGCCGTTGCCGAGGACCTCCATCATGGGAACGTCTTCCGGCCTGCTACTCCAGCCCGGCGGCGCGATCAATACGCAGCGAGCTTGCCAGTCGCCGGAGATTGCCTTAAGCCTAGGGGCTTCGACATTCGCGCTCGAAGCTCGGCGCCGCCCGCTCGGCGCGCTCCTTCGAGCGAATCCGTCATCGAATCCACCGCGCGAGAGAACCACATGAACGTCACGAGAGAGTCTCCCGTCGCCGGGCTGAAGGCCCGATTCGAGTCGCGCGACGCGACGGTCGGCGTGATCGGGCTCGGCTACGTGGGCCTGCCTCTCGCCTGCACCATGGTCGAAGCCGGGCTGCGGGTCGCCGGCTTCGACGTCGATCCGGTGAAGGTGGAGAAGCTCTCGCGGGGCGAGAGCTACATCCGTCACATCGGCGCCGATCGCGTGCGCCGCGTGATCTCCTCGACGGCCGGCGTGGAACGGCTCGCCGCCGGCGCATCGCCGGGTCTGGTGGCGAGCGCGGACTTCTCGGAGCTCCGGCACTGCGATGCGATTCTCGTCTGCGTGCCGACGCCGCTCACCGAGGGACGGGAGCCGGATCTCTCCTACGTGCGCAGCACCGCGGAGGCGATCGCCGCCACGCTCCGTCCCGGTCAGCTCGTCGTCCTCGAGAGCACGACGTATCCGGGTACGACCGACGAGGTCGTCCAGCCGGTCCTCGAGCGCGGTGGACTCCGAGCAGGCCGCGACTTCCTGCTCGCGTTCTCACCGGAGCGAGAAGATCCCGGGAACCCGAGCTTCTCGACGCGCACGATCCCGAAGCTCGTCGGCGGCGTGACGCCGGCCTGCGGCGAAGCCGCGACCGCGCTCTACCGCGCGTTCCTCCAGGACGTGATCATGGTGTCACACGCGCGCATCGCGGAATCCGCGAAGCTCCTCGAGAACATCTTCCGCGGCGTCAACATCGCGCTCGTGAACGAGCTCAAGATGCTCTTCGACCGCATGGACATCGACGTGTGGGAGGTGATCGACGCGGCCGGCACCAAGCCCTTCGGCTTCATGCCGTTCTATCCCGGCCCGGGTCTCGGCGGTCACTGCATCCCGATCGATCCCTTCTATCTCACCTGGAAGGCGCGGCACTACGACTTCTCGACGCGCTTCATCGAGCTCGCGGGAGAGATCAACTCGGCGATGCCGTACTACGTGGTCGAGCGGGTGATCGAGGCGCTCGGCGATCGCGGCCGCGCGATCCGCGACGCGAACGTGCTCGTGCTCGGCGTCGCCTACAAGAAGGACATCGACGATCTCCGCGAGTCGCCCTCGCTCCGTCTCCTCGAGCTGCTCGAGTCGAAGCACGCGAAGGTGAGCTACAACGATCCGTACGTGCCCTCGCTCCGCGCGCGTCGCCTCCGTCACTACGACACCTTCGAGCTCGACTCGGTGCCGCTCACACCCGAGACCTTGGCAGCGGCGGATTGCGTTCTGATCGCGACGGATCACTCCGATTACGACTACGCTGCGATCGTGGAGTCGAGCCGTCTCGTCGTCGACACACGGAACGCCACCCGCTCGGTCACGGTCGGACGAGACAAGATCGTCAAGGCCTGAGAGAGGCATGCAGCACCGGGCCGTTCTCGGCGTCGTCGTATTGTCGTTCCTGCCGATCGGGTGCGGCGCCGTCCGCGCGCCCGCGCCGGAGGCCTTGCCGGCCGCCACGGCAGCCGCCGCGCCGGAACCCGATCTCCAGGATTTCCTCGCCTCGCGGCGCGATCCCGGCATCGACGTGGAGCATCGGCTCGCGCCCGACGACGTGATTCGCGTCGAGACGAAGCAGGCGACGGAGCTGAACGGGACGTATCCGGTGGCGACGGC